>JAFWCK010000001.1 GCA_017536965.1 Lachnospiraceae bacterium
CTGCTGTGGGCAGGCAAAAAGATCCTTACGGAAGGCGAGATCCGGCCGACGGATATCGTCCCTGTTTTGGCATCCAGCCGCAGCGGCAAGCCTGCTGCGTATCCGATGCGCTGGGGCGTGCACATGGCGGACCAGACACCACTGTTCAACGCGCGCGCAGAAGCAAATGGCGTGAAACCGTTCTTTAAAGAAGACTGGGAGCGGCGCCGCTGCATCGTCCCAGCTTCCTTCTATTATGAGTGGAATCCGCAGAAAGAAAAGTTTGCCATCCAGCCGGCCAACTCCACTGTTACGTGGCTGTGCGGGCTGTATCGTTTTGAGGACGACCTTCCGTACTTTGTCATCCTTACGCGTGATCCATCCGCCGAGCTGCGCCAGATCCACGACCGCATGCCGCTCATCCTACCGGAAAACAAAATAAACGAATGGATCCGCCCGGAGACAGATCCATCCAAACTTCTTCCATATGCATTGACCGACATGGTCTACGAGCACGCGGAGTAACCCGCGCTGTGCAGGCGAGCGCCAAGCCAGGCGCCGACGCAGCGCTTTTTATTTCACATTCCGCCCCAACTCATATGCTTCCTGCATGTAAGGGCTCTTGCTTGTCAGTTCCGGCGTACCGCATCCGCCGCCTAATACAATCCCGACATTTTCAAATTCCATGTAATCGCAAATGGTTTGGAAATATGCCTGTGTGATAGTGAACACGGTTTTCGTGTCATCCCAGGCCACCGCCAGCAGCGCGGCTTTCTTATGCATCCGCGTCAGCTCCATGGTGAAACTGTAGAAGCGGTCGACCACATTCTTCAGCTGCGCCGGCCAGTTGTAATAATAAACCGGCATGACAAAGACCAGCATGTCCGCCTCGCGGATCTGCCATTTCAGGTCGTTTTCAAAATCGTCCTGCTGCACGCAGTCGCCGTCCATGCCGCAGTGATTGCATCCCAGGCAAGGGCGGATGTCTTTGCGCATCACATCAAACTCCGTGACCGCATGTCCGCTCTCCGTCGCCCCGCGGATGAATTCGTCCGCAATCATGTTAGACGACCCGTTCTTATTCCCGCTCGATTTAATCACTAAAATTCTCATAGTCTGTCTCCTCTGTCTCACGATATCGCTGTTCTTCGTCTATTTCATTTCTATTTTTGGCCGATAATTTGCGTTTTTGTACCCATCTCTTTTCATTGCAAAAAATGATAACAAAAATGAAATCCTTTTGTAACATCATTTTTATACAACTCTAATATTTTGACAGGGTATTGATTCCATGAATCATTTTTAACGACTAGTTTTTGCTTATTTATAAAAGTTCCTCTTTTTCAGGGGGACAAAAACGAAAATTATTGGCTGTTTTTGAAAATGATTCTATGGCAAAGCCGAAGCCGTTTACAGAAATGTAACAATTGCCCTTTCAAGAGATGCAATTCCCACTCCTAATCAAGCATCAATCCTTCTGCATGAACAATTCCCGGTACGCATCGTACCCGGTGTGGATGCTTTCCGCCGGATCATAACTGAGCACATCAAAAAATGGTTCCAGTGAACGCGCTGGGCTAAAGCCTTCCGCGCGGATAGCGCGGTACTTCTCTAACGTTTCATTTTTGCCGGCGATCACGATCCACTCGAACCGCTCATCTTCCGGCAAGTCTTCGTTCTTCTCGTGCAGATGTACCAGCCCGTGCTTTTCGATGATCTCACAGGCATCATCCTTTACCATCTCATAATCCGCGTGCGTCAGCGGCGGGGATAATGCCAGCCGTTTGCATCCGCCCGCCACACATTCTGAGAATGCGGTTATCATGCCTAAAATAAAAGAGCGTTTATCCAAGTCCTGCATTGCTCTCCTCCTGAAATCCATTGAAAGTATTATACCAAATACCGCGCATTCTGGCACACCGAACTTGCTATCCCCAAAAGTCTATGTCACAATAAAACCACTTTGAAAGGAGGCGCAGAATGCCAAGCAGAATCAGCCCGAAGAAACATTTGACCATACTCCATTCCAACGACCTGCACGGAGACTTTCTCCCGCAGGAGAAAAACGGCGTGACGACCGGCGGCATCAACTACCTGGCCGGCTACGTAAAGAAAGTCCGCAGCGAAGAAGAAAACGTGCTTTATGTGAACGCGGGCGATATGTTCCGCGGGTCCGTGATCGATGCGGAATACCGCGGCCTTTCCACCATCGACCTGATGAACTCGCTATCGCCGGATGTCAGCACCATCGGCAACCACGAGGTGGACTACGGGCTGGCGCATCTGCTCTTCCTGGAAAAATGCGCGCGCTTCCCGATCATCAACGCCAACCTTCTGGTGACGCTCAACAACGCCCGCCTCTTCCAGCCATATCTGCAAAAAGAAGTCGGCGGCATGAAGATTTTGTTCATTGGGATTTTGACAGAAGAAGTGCTGGCGATGACAAAGTCCGAAAAAGTCATCGGCACCTTTATCGATATAGAAGCAGCCGCCAAAGAGATCGGTATCATCTGCGATAACTACCGCACACGCCACACGGATATGGTCGTCCTTTTGACGCACATCGGCATCGAGGCAGACCGCGAGCTGGCGCAGCTGCTGGACCCGGACTGGGGCGTAGATCTGATCATCGGCGGCCACTCGCACACATTGATGGAGGAGCCAGAAATAGTAAACGGTGTGCCGATCGTGCAGGCGGGAACCGGCTCGGGACACATCGGCCGCTTCGACATTGAATACGATACGATCCGCAATAGGATCCTCGACTGGAAATGGGAGTGCGTTTCGATCACGCCGGAGACCGCAGAATCTGACCCGGTCATGGAACATCTCTTAGACCGCTACCAGGGCGAGATGAACGAGAAGTTCCACTGCATCATTACCACGTTTGCGCGGGAGCTCACACACCCATCACGCACGCAGGAGACGGAGCTGGGCAACCTTTACGCGGACCTGCTGCAGGTAGACAGCAGTTTCGATATTATGATGATGGGCTCCGGCGCCATCCGCAAACAGGCGCTCGGACCGATCGTGGAATATCAGGACATGGTGGAGAATACTCCGTTCGATGACCACCTCTGGATGCTCAAGGTGACGGGCAAACAGTTCCGACAGATGATCCAGTTCATGCTGCGCGATGAAGCCTGGGAGGGACACACCGAGTTCTACCAGTTTTCCAAAGGCGTGCGGATCAAGTACCGCAAGAGCACGCACACGATTGAGGAGTTCAAATTCAACGGCGAAGACATCACCGATGACCAGGAACTGTTGATCGCGCTGCAGACGTATCACTACGACAACTTCACGGAATTCTTCTCCGTGCCGATCGAAGAGGTTAAGGCCAACATGGAGCCGCGCGTCGTTGCGACCAGCGTCAACAACATCATCGAAGAATATTTTATGATGCATCAGGGGCTGGATGCACACGTGGAAGGCAGGCTGGAAATATTCGAGTGACGGCGCTGACGATGCTGTCCACCGGGCGCTGACGATGCTGTCCGCCGGGCGCTGACGATGCTGTCCGCCGGGCGCTGAAACGCAAGTGCAAATTGCTGAAAAAAACAGTTGTACTCTCCACTCCACTGTGATAGAATACGCTCGTTTCTAAAAAAACCTTTTTCAAAGAAACGGTGAGAATACAAAAAGAGGCAGAACGATTAAAGTGGTATTTTGCGTACCCAACTTTATCTTCTGGCTTTTTTTGTTGCCGAAATTCGGGCGCCATCCCGAACGTTGAGAAAGGAGAAACATATGAAAGACATCACAAAAGAATTCTTCAAACAGCCTACGGACTACGGCAGACAGGTCAACCTGAACCTGACGCGGATCGACATGTATATGTCGAAAGCCTGCAATATTTATCAGCAGCTCGGGCGGCTGCAGGTGAAGGTCATGCTGGGCGATACCATCGTCAGGCAGTTCACCGGCACCTGGCAGGAAGCGGCCGATGTCATCCGCGAGTACGGCAAGACCTACTTCCTGGATATCCGCTATCCGAACAGCAAGGATGCGCTGCTGGTCAAGCTGAAAGGCTTTGTGCCGAAAGCAGGTTAAAGCTGAAACGCTTCATGCTAAAGGCAGGCTGAGCGCACCCAGTATTGTCTGAACGCAAAAGGCGGGAGCTAATAATAGCTCCCGCCAGTTTTTCTCAAAACCACATCATCCCGCATGCAGATTATACAGCTGGCTCCACAGCTTCGGATATTTGATCTCGTCCATCGGATACTTCCAGTAAACGATCTCCGGATAATCCCGCAGAAACTCCTTTGTGGAGCTTAACGAATAATCGCAAAGCGATAACAGCAGCATCGCCTTCTCATCGTATTTAAAGAACGGCGCATATTGTTCCAGAATATAACTTTGGATTTTTCTGACCGGGTTTCCAATCGTTGAAGCATCTTTTTTCCCTAACAGAATGAACCTCAGATCGATCAGATCATCCCGGATTGCCGCAACTACATGCGTATCAAGGAACTGGCTGATCAGTTCCGCAAACTCCTGCTTGATCACGGAAAAGTCCACGCCTGCCGCACGCGCCTCATCCGACTTCACATAGGTCAACAGGGAGTTTTCCATCGGGATAAAACCGTGCTCTATTGTATCCTTGATCGCATCCTGTTTTTCAAGCAGTTTTTCCAGAGCTTCTTTATCTTTCATATACTGCGGACTTTCATACTTGCCCTTCTCCACCAGATCCGCGATCTTCTTCTCTCGCCGGATCCCGACCTTAGGCAAAGCAATTCCCGTTACCAGAACGTTTCTCGTCCACAGCGCCATTTCATTCCATTCCTGAATCTTCAGAATGTTTTTCAATTGCCCGGCATCATAAAGCAGGTCTTCATATAGGCGCGCACTGATCCTGACGTCTTTTAATAATTTGGAAAACGTCATAACCGCGTCCATGCTTTGGGAAGCTTTCAAATGCCAGTCGTAAGCATCCTGGTATTGCTGCATAAAGTAGTAGCAGTCGCCCAGGCGCTCCTCGGATGTAGCAGCCTCCCGCAGATGATCCGCATCAAACAACCTCTCCAGCATCGGTGTGAGAATATCAACTGACTGCTTAAGCAGCGTGATGGCCTGATCATACTCTTTGCCCGCTGCCGCAGCTGATCCAACCTGCTGATAATACTCCGCCAACATCAGTTTGACTTCATCCGTTTCCATCTCTTCCGCATCAATCAGTTCCTTTGCCTTTGCGGCGCATGATTGCAGCTCCTCCAGATCTCCATACTGGTACGCAATGTCCGCCTGCTTCAGCCAGCATTTGATGATCTCGTACCGGATCTGCAAGTTATCCGGGAACTCCTCCTGCAGCGGCCGCAACAGTTCTTTCCGATCCTGCAGCCAGCCATAGGCTTCTTTTAATTCCCCGCTAGTTATTTCATAATCACAGGCCGCATCCATCAGGAAAGAATAGTTAAACTTTATTTCCGTCGACAATTCCTCTTTGTCCAGGGATTCATAATAAGAAAATGCACTGCCCAGCCATTCCTTCGCACCATTGAGGTTGCCGCTCTCGGTGCATTCGGTTGCCATTCTTCCGCACAGCCGCATCAGCTCTTTTCCAATCTCCGGGCCATCCATGAAGCCAATGACTGTGCGTAGACCATTTGCCTTTTTCGACCACTCGAATATCTTTTCCGATATGCCTGCTCCGAACGCGACATCCAACATCATGCGGCAAGCCTGCCACATATAAGTGAGGCCTTCCTGCAGGCGCGGGTTGGTCCGCGTATACTTTTTAAGCACGGATTTCACTTTTCCAAAAATGGATTTTTCCAGAGAGCCGAAGGACAGCCGCTGCGCGATGTCAAACATGGTGGTGCAGGTATCGTCGGCCATTTCAAAATCCTCTGCAGCTATCGCCAGCTCCGCCAACTCTTTTGCTTCTTTTAAAAACTCGAATGCATCGTCTTCACTTCGTGATTCTTCCGCGGTATCTGACAATTCTATGACCAGTCTTCCCTGCCACTCTTCGGCTTTCTTAATATCCCGCTCCACACCATCGCCTTTGGCATACATGGATGACAGCTTCTTCATGGCCAGATCTACCCCTGCATTCGCAGATGATGTGATCAGCTTCAACGCCCGCTCTCTGTCGACTTCCACATCGATGCCGGAGAGGTAAGCCAGTCCAACAAAGAAATCATGTACCGGGTCCGCTTTCGATGACGTAGCGATCGGCAGATAGTCGCGCAATGCATTGGCTATCTGCTCCGGATCCTGCGAATCCACCGGGTTTGGAATTCCCTCATAATACTGCTTCAGCGCGTCATGCTCCGTTGCCACCATCTCGATCGGCAGAATGGTTTTATGATTTTTCTGCGCCATCGGATACTCGATCTCCATGACGTAGTTTTTCTCGTTCACCAGGTTTGGCGTAACCACCAGCGAGAACAGGTTGCTCTTCTTGAGTGCCTCCTCAATGGCGTCGTTAAAGTTTTCGCCCGGCACCAGAAATTCGTCGTACCAGATGGCCACTTTTTCGCTGAACTCATTTTGATGGATCAGATGCATCAGCTCATTCGCATAAGCCCGGTCTTTTTTTCGATAGCTTAAAAAGATGTACGCGTCAAACGCAGAACGTATCTCTTCGATCTGCGTATCGTTCAGCAGCACACTGCTTAAGAACTTGCCCAGCCGCTCTTTGTATGGGATGGCCGTCGGGTCGATGGCCGTCTTGTCTAAATATTCCAGGTCGCCAATCTTTTCTGCGAACGGTGCATCCAGTCCGCCCTCCACCATGATCGGCAGCACCGGAATGTTTTTCTCTATTGCATAAGGAAGAACTCGTTCAAGTATCTCGTTCTCCGATGCCAGAAGTTTTCGCGTAACCGGGATCACGATCAGCTGCATTTGATCTAACTCGGCCAGGTCGAACGCACCTGCTGTGCCAACACCTGCTGCACCAACAGTGTCACTGTCCGCCGTGTCTGCCCCGCCTGCGCTCTCCGCCGCTACATGCCAGATTGAGCAGTTCTGCAGCTCCAGGATTTCCTTAGACAGCTGATCAAAATAAGCCGCAAAGTCCTCTTTGTGGCTCAAAAAACAAACACGCGGTTTTCCCTGCGGGGATGAGTTCCTCGGGTCGTATAAACAAATGCCATGTCGCCAGTCCTCCTGCACGGCCGCTACGTGCCGCAGCCTTTTTTCTATTGCTGTTCCCTTTTTTATTGGATAATAAAATTGTATTCCTCCCCATTTTTTTGCACAACCTGTTTTTCTACAAAAACACCTTATGATCGAAATAGTTATTTGGCGCGTGCTATGCTATGATGGCCTCAGAAATTTAGAGTAGATTGACGAACTGTAATACGGAGGACTAACTATGGACTTAATGGAGAAAATTTATCAGCAGGCAAAAGAGAATCCACAGATCGTTGCCTTCCCGGAAGCCGACGATCCAAAGATGCTGCAGGCTGTCAACGAGGCCGTTTCCGGCGGATACTGCAAGCCGCTTCTGGTCGGTGATCCGGAGGCGATCCGTCAGGCCGCACAGGAAGCTGGTGTCGATGTCTCCGGCATGGAAATTTTTGATAACAACGATGCCGATAAAAAGGCTGAACTTTTTGAGCGCTACATCGCGGAGTATTCCGACATGCTTTCTGTCAAAGCGCTGACTCGGAAGAGCAAAGACCCGATGTACACCGCTATGATAATGGAGTGCATCGGACTGGCAGACGTGACTTTCGCCGGGCTGACCCATACCACCGGCGATGTGATCCTGGCGGCTACCACGATCATTGGACTGAAGGATGGCATCGAAACGCCATCGTCCACTGGCCTGGCTATCATCCCGGGCTTCGATGGATCGGAAGGTGAATATCTGCTGATCGGCGACAGCGCCGTATGCGTGGACCCGTCTCCGGCAGACCGCGCATCGATTGCGATCTCCTCCTGCGAGACGGTGAAGGAATTGTTTGGATGGGAGCCGCGCTGCGCGATGGTCTCGTTCTCAACGGACGGCAGCATGGAGCATCCGATGGTAGACGATGTCCGCGAGTCGGTTCGCATTGCGAACGAGCTTCGTCCGGACCTTGCCATCGACGGCGAGTTCCAGCTGGACGCTGCCATCAATCCGGGCGTCGCCGCGAAGAAAGTAAAACGCGAATCCAAAGTGGCCGGCCGCGCCAACATCATCATCTGGCCGGACATCAACGTCGGCAATATCGGCGTGAAGCTGATCCAGTTCTTTGCGCATGCGGATGTGCCGGGACCGTTCATCCAGGGCTTCAAGAAGATTGCCTCGGATTGTTCCCGCTCCGCCCCGATCTCCGAGCTGGTCGGCAACATCGTCATGTGCTGCGTGCGCGCTGCGAACAGTAAGTAAGTAGCGCGAAGCGCCGCGAATCGTAGGTAGCTTCCGCACGCTGTGCGCATAACTCGCAAGCAGGCTGCGATGCAGCCAGTCAGTAGACTTCGCGCGTCAAGCAGGCTGCGATGCAGCCAGTCAGTAGACTTCGCGCGCAAAGCAAGCTGCGACACTAATAAAAACAGCAGGGCTTCCATCTTGGTAATCCCTGCTGTTTCGTCTAAATACCTCTTTTTGTCTGTTCCGGTCGTATGCCTTCCCGTTCTTTGCGGTGCGGGTGACCGGATTCAAACCGTTCCATGTGCAGCGCTGCGATGCATAAAACGCTTTCTGCGCCGCCTTGCTGCGTTTGCCAATCGGCACGTACTTATTCATTTTCCTTTTCCTCCTTTGGTTTTTCTTCCTCCTTTGGTTCTTTTTCCTCCGTCGATGACACGTCCTCCGGCGCCTCTTCCGGTTCTTTTTCTGCAGATTCCTCTATTGGTTCTGCATCAGGATTTTCTACAGATTCTGCGTCCTCCAGATCTTCTTCCGATAGATCATCTACCTGGAAATCATCATCCGGTTCTTCTTCCTCAGCGCTGCGTTTCTTCTTGTTTCCAATAAAGAAAACCACCACTGCAGCTGCTGCCAGCACAACCGCAGCGACAATTGCCAGCACGATTGCAGTTGTGCGCTTGCGCGCTTTGGCCTGCTTCATCACTTCGATGCCGGAAAGGTCCAGCGTCCCATCGTCGTTGATGGTCGCGCCCGATGCCACCAGCTCCTCGATGTCATCGATGGTCCGCCCGGTCACAACATGCGCCTTAATAAACGCATCCGTACCGACGTAGATCTTGGTCATCGCTTCCTCTCCGGTGTAGCTGTTTTTGGCCGTGATGGTGTAGAAGCCTTCCTCGGAATAAACCGCGCCTTCCTGCGCCGGTCCGTCAAAGAGGATGTCGGACGACCAGCCGTCCTCGTCTTTGGTGATCATGACGCGCTTCACGTTGACATTCAGATAGCGGGACTTAGTCAGGTCGAGCGTAAAACCGGTTTCTGTAAAGGACCTGTTCGGCAATTCCCGGTTGGTTCCTGTTTCGAGCGGGACGATCTCGCACGCGCCGCTTCTCACCGAAAAATGGAAGAAGATCGTGTAATAATACTCGTTGGTGGTTGTCGTCGGCCGGATGAAAAAGAATCCGCCGCTGCTCTTTTCTTCTTTGACTTTATAATTCAGCGCGATCTCATAGTCCCCTTCTTCCAGGGTCAGGATCTGCATGTCTGTGTCTTTACGCGCGTTGGCTTCCAGGAACCCGGAGTAGATGGCCGGCTCCCCGTCGCCCTTCCTGACGATCAATGCACCGCGCCCAAAGTCCGTCTCGCCGATGCCAAAATAGGTATCGGTTCCCTTCCGGTCCGCCTCGATGCGCAGGGAGTCCTTCCCGTTCAGCTTATCGATATCCTGCAGCAGACGGAACGACAATGTGACCTGGTCGCCCTCGTTCCTGATGAAGACCGGCGTCCCGTCTTCGTCGCTGCTGGCGGAAAATCCGCTGATGGAAAACTGCCCCAGCTCCCATCCATAATGCGGGTCTTTTTCATCGATGCCGTTCTCGCCCACGTAGCCCGGACCGTCCGCCTTTAACGTCGACCCCAGATACTCCGTCGATTTTTCGGTGGTTGTATTTTCCTGCGGCTCTTCCTCGATACCCGCATCGTACAAGTATAATTCGTAGACTTCCGCTTTCTTGCGGTAGTCATAATCTTTGATGTCAAACCACAGGACCTGCTTTTCGTCTGTCAGGTTCTGCTCTTTATAGGCGACGATAATGCGGTAATAGCATCCGCCCCCGAACTGCTCCGCGTCCGCATAAAAGACCGGATCCGCGCGGTACGGCGTTTTCTCAAAGTTGTCCGTCTCGGTAAATTCGGTTTGCCAATCCCATCCATCCCAGGACGACTGCACGATGATCGCGCCTTTTCCGATCTTATCCAGCTTCATGCCGTCGACGGTTTTGCCGTTATCATCGGCCAGCGCCCAGGTGCCGTATTCATCGGTCACGTACAGCCCTTCATTTCCATAGGAATAGCAAAGCCCGACCGACCGGCTCTTGACCCCGATCGACATGATGCCGTCCTGCTCGGTAATGTCCGCAATTTTTGCCTGCACGGAACATGTTCCGTAAGTGTTGTCGTGGCGGCTCGGAACGTAATTGGATGAATCGGAAATCTCGTAGTTGCCGTTCTTGTCAAATTCGTAGACCCAACCGATAACTTCCACGATGCTGCTGTCCGCGAACGCCCTCTGCGGCACGCAAGCAAACACCATCAACAAAGCCGCTGCAATCAGCAGCGCCTTCATTGCCTTTATATGAAGTTTAGTAAAACGTTGTTCTGCTTTCATGGTCTTTCTAACCAAATTATTTTACCAGTTTTAGTGGGCTAACTGTCAATATAATTATTGAAAGACGGATTTTTCCCAGAAACGCGTTCTAGGTTCGTTTTTCTGAGAGTGTCTTGACCAGAAACGCGTTCTGGGTTCGTTTTTTTCATCCCGGTTTTTCAGGCTATCAAAAAAGGCCAACACAGCGTAGGCATAAGTCGTCCAAAATGAACCCAGAACGGGATTTCGGACAGCCTAAAAAACTCATGTTAAAAAACAGATCTTAAAAAACGAACCCAGAACGCAATCTCGAGCAATCGCTCATCTTTAAAACGAACCCAGAACGCAATCTCGAGCACAGAAAGTAGGTGTTCCAAATGAGATCGCGAGTTTCGTGCGTTTTTGAAGGTATGTTCTGGATGAGATCGCGAGTTGTGTGCGTTTTATAAGAGCGGTTTCAGATGAGATTGTGAGTTGTGTTCGCTTTTTTCATTTAAACTTGTCCAACTCACGGGAATAATCAACACAGTGTATCAATAAAACGCATAAAAAGCACAAATTTTAAGGCTTCAGGTAAAAATGGCGTTCTAAAAATGAACACAACTCGCAATCTCATATTGTATACAATTTTAAAACGCACGAAACTCGCAATCCCATATTGTATACACGAAAAAAATGCACGAAACTCGCGATTACAAATACTTAACAGTTCAAAAGTACAGAAATCACACGATCTCTCCCGCGACGGTCATGGTGTCGATGGCTGGAAAGGCATTACAGATCCAACCCCTCAATAATTCTCTTAATCGTTTCCCCGCTCAGCTCGCGGTCCGTCTGCTGATGGATCTCGCGGTCGATCTCGTTGCCGCTGTTCAGCAAATAGCGGTTGCGGAACGGCCGGTTGCATCGGATAAAGAACACATAGCCCTTCACCCAGACGCGGATCCCCTCCGAGCGCAGAAACTTGCCCAACAAATACTCTTCTCTTTTAATCTGTGGAATAGGGTTCTCGATGCGTTTCACATAGGCGTTGCCGCCCTGACTGGTCTTGGTCTTTTCCCAGTACTTGTCGTCGTCCCTCCCGCGGATCTCGCCACTGTAGTTTTTGACCTCTATGATGAAAACGCCGCTGCTGTTGACGATCAGAAAATCCAGCTCGGTCTCCTGCCCGTCATAAAGAACCGGGACATTGCGGAAACACTTGTCTCCCTTGTGCAATACCCGCTTGATGACCGATGCCGCCGCATCCTCGCCGGCATCACCCGCAGCCTTGTGCGGGGGCGTTGCCAGGCGTCTGCTCAGGATGATGATGACGATCAGCCCGACAACAATAATGATACTAAGTGCAATAACCCATGTCATGGTGACTAAAAATTACCTGTCACTAATGAAATAAAAAACAACGCCGGTGATCAACGACATAACAACCAGCACGATCCAGTTCGGGTTAAAAATCGCATGTTTCAAATGCGCAATGATCGCATTGATGCCAAGGCATACCAGGAAAATCGATACCGCCGCCATCAAAGCCTGCACAATACGTGGTAAGGATGACATACATTAATCCTTCTTTCTAATCTGATGCACTTATTGTATCACGTTTTTCTCCTAAACGGTACCACAGCCTGAATGGAAGTTTTTGAAGTCCGAATGGACATTTTTCAGACCTGAATGGAAGTTTTTGCGACCTGAATGAAACTTTTAAGTTATATTTAAGGTAGCTGACTTATGATGCCATCATCACCTCCCCGGCAAAGCGCCGCGGGAAGAGAAGGAGGTAAAACTTATGAACAAGAAATGGAAAAACAGAATGCTTCCTATCGTCTTGACAACAGCAATGGTTTCCATGCTCGTTGTGGGATGCGGTGTCGATGCAGCCAAAAGCTCCTCATCGGTTGAGGCCGAAGTGGTCACCAGCGCATCCATCGAGGCACCGGCCAGCTATCTGACCGCCGATGACATCACCATCAACGAAACCCTGGAAAACAGTGAAGATGGCGGACACGCAATTACGGCAGACGCAGAAGACGTCTCCTATTCAAATATCAAAGTCGTAAAGACCGGCGAGGCATCTGGCGATGAAGCCGATTTCTACGGCGAGAACGCAGCAATCTATGCCACCAATGGCGCCACCCTGGATCTGAAAGAGATCGTGGTGGAGACAGCCGGCACACATGCCAACGCCGTCTTCAGCTATGGCGATGGCACAACCGTCAACATCTCGGATTCCGTCATCACCACCAGCGGCAACTGCTCCGGCGGCCTGATGACAACCGGCGGCGGCACCATGAACGCATCCAACCTGACCATTCACACCACCGGTAATTCATCGGCGGCCATCCGGTCCGACCGCGGCGGCGGCATCGTAAACGTGACCGGCGGAAGCTATACAACAGACGGCACCGGATCCCCGGTCATCTACTCCACCGCAGACATCACCGTCTCCGATGCCCGCATGGAGTCCACGGCATCGCAGGGCGTTGTGGTGGAAGGAAAGAACTCTGTCACGCTGAACGACGTCACGCTGATCGCGGACAACAACACAAAGAACAGCAACAAATCGGATTACTATCAGGCGGTCATGATCTATCAGTCCATGTCTGGCGATGCAGCCGAAGGCGAGGCGTCCTTCACCATGAACGGCGGCTCCCTGACCAACCAGAACGGCGACATCTTCTTTGTCAACAACACACTGTGCACCATCAACCTGAGCCATGCTGAGATCGTGAATAACGGCGGCGGCGTCTTCTTAAGGGCAGCGGCAGCCGGCTGGGGAAGCGAAGGCAGCAACGGCGGTCACGTGACGATGAACGCCTCCTCCCAGGAGATCAACGGCGATATGGTCGTGGACGATGTCTCCAGCCTGAACCTTTACCTGACCGATGGCAGCACTTTCACCGGCGCGATCAACAGCGACGGCGATGCCGGCGAGGTTTATGTGGAACTCTCAGGCGGATCCAAGTGGGTGCTGACGGGCGACTCTTATATCACCAGCCTGACCTGCGATGCAGACAGCATCGACCTGAACGGTCACACCCTGTATGTCAATGGAGTGGCCTACACAGAAGGCACAGCCTCCAGTGGCGATGCGATTGAAGTGACCATCACAAGCTCCGGCGGTTCGGGCGGCAGTGGCGCCCCGGATGGCAGTGGCGACATGGGGACTCCTCCAGAAGGCGGTCCTGGCGGAACCCCTCCGGCGAAACCGTAAAACATGCGCCACCTCGCTGGGCGAATCATAAACATGCGAAAAGAGTGCGGATTTCCGCACTCTTCTTTTCATATAAGGGTGACGCAGTCTGTTTAGCGCCAACTTCCTGCACGTTTTTCAACGGCATACCCAATTCTGTTTAATCCGTTGAGAAAAGTTACCTACTTTTCTCAACGGAGATGCGCGCATTGCCCCTGCCGTTGAAAAACCTTTGAAAAGCTTCGAAAATCGACAGCTTTTCCCTGAGAATCAGAGTCTCAAAACCAATTTTCTCAACGGAAGTGCGCGCATTGGCATCGCCGTTGAAAAAATGGAAATCAAAACAGATTATTTACCCTTCTCCCTCGCATTACGGTACCAGACTGCTGAAAGCCTCTTTCATTTCTTCCAGGGCGCCGCCAAAGATGCCGTTGGTGATGCTGTCGCCCTTGGTGATCTTCCAGCCGTCCGAGTCTTTCTTCAGATCAATGTCCAGCTTGAGCTCCTGATCTTTGTCTGACAACAGGCCGATGTTCTTGTCAACGATATCGTTTATGATCTTCTGCATGGACTCCTCATCCAGTTCACCCAGGTTGCCGTTGCTGCCAATGGTGCCGAGCGCATTCATCGTATACTCCAGCACCGCATCCACGCTGTCCGAAACCATCTTCATGAAGAATGCCTCAAAATCATAGGTCGTAAATTTCACCTCAACATTAGCGGACTTCCCCTCTTCTTTGGATCCCAGGATCTCATAATCAAAGTCAAGCAGCTTCTCATAAAGCGGACCCCACTGGGACATCTCCTCAAATGCCGTGTCGAGCTTTTCACCCTTTTCCAGATATTTGGATGCCGTCTCGGTATCCTTGTTCTTGATCGCTGTCAGAAAACTGCTGACAGCCTGTTCTGCAGATTCACCTTGTTCAATGCTTTCCGCTTCCGGACCAGCCTGCCTGCCCTTTGAGCCGCATCCCGCCAGCAAAACTGCTGCCATAACTCCAATTAAAAGTACTGCAATAAGTCGTTTCATTTCTGCCTCCTATACTTTTATCTCACCCCAACAGCTCGCGCAGCTTGGCGGCTTCTTCCTCCGTCAGGGTAATGCCTTTGCCCATCTTCTCATGATCCGGCGCCCAGTCGCGGATGTCGTACTTCGGATTTGCCCCATTCCAGGAGATCACGTTCAGTTCCTTGGTCCAGCCTTTGCCGCTCTCGGAGAGCACGCCGATATGTTTCACAATCTCATATTTAAAATCAGCCATTTTTGTTCCCTTTCTTTGCTTCTTTAAAATCAGCTATTATTTTTTCTTTGCTTCGCTCATCTGCTTTATCATTTCCGCTCTATCAATCTCTGCGCTGCGCAGCAGGTCGTTTGCCTTCTCAATCGAATACGCATAAGCTTTGTTCCGCAATGCTATATCATGAAAATAATTGGTATCGATATTCGAATAAAAGTAACCAAGCGGGAAATGCTTCTGCACTTCCCCTTTATTATCCGTCATCAAGGATCCGTCATAGTACTTCTTGAGCGCCCACGGGACTTTGTGCATCGCCAACCAGAGGATGACAACTCTGAGCGCCGTCTGCAGCTCATAATAATCATCCTTTTTCGGATCGGTTGTATGCTTTAAATCATCATAATGCCGGCAGGCATCTGCCAGCAGGTTTTTCAGAAATACTCTCTGACTCTCGCAAAAATCATATTTCTTAGTGACCATGTCCCGGGAATCTTCTTCCAATCCGGCATACGGGAACAAGGCATTCTTATCCGGGGCTTTTGAAAGTGCCTGGCGGAAAAGTTCTGCGCCCGCATGGTTCTTTGCAGCCCACTCCATTGCCTTCATGGCCGCTTCATAGGATGCATCTGCAAAGAGCTGTTCCAGAGTGCCGCAGTGATCCACCAGGTCTTCTTTCATTCCATACAATTCCATAAACATAGGAACCAGCGCGTTCGTATAGCATCCTCTTTTTTTCAGGATGCTCTGAAAGGTGTTTACGTCCACCACTTCTTTCATTTCTTTTCTGCCGATCGCATCCATCCCCGCTTCCTTCTTGCGCAGAGACCTGACAGCCAGCGGGATATCCGAAAGCCGGGCCGAAAACCGGAACATCATCGGAAGGCCGGTGTCTTTTTCATACGCCCAGGTCGGATCTGGAAAAAACAAAGCGGAGGCATGGTTGGCCAGCAACTGGTTTGGCCTCTGCTCTAATAATTCCGTTAAAGATTTTTTGCTAAACAGTCCCATTGTTGCCCTTCTTTTTGATCAGTTTCAGTATCCACAAATATAACAAGCCTACCACTACCAGCAGGATCAGAATGGCGATGATCCACCAGCCGCATCCCATGAACGGAAGCCCTCTGGTAAAACCAAACGCACCGGCCGGACTTCCCCAGTTCAGGAAGAAATACGGATAATTTCTCCCCACCGAAAACTGCCAGTTGTTAACGTAAGCGATCCCAGCGTAGATGGCATAAGCCAGAGGCGGCAGCATGACAAAGAATACGTGCCGCTTTTTCAGCTGGCTGTGCACGCCGGTAATAAAGAAATCGACGACGCTTAAGGCCGGCACAACTACGTGCGTCAAAGTGTTTTGTATGTTCCAGGCTTTATCGCCCAGCGTCGGCGCCAGGATAAAGCTGAACACCAGACCCGTCAGCGTAATGGAAACGGTCCCCATAAACTTGATCACATACCAGGCATTGCCGATTGCTTTCCTCCTTAATATAAGGATGAATCCGACGGCACAGATCAGCCCGATCGCGATGTTCGACTGGATGGTAAAGTACGTGAAGACGTATTTGCCGCCCATAAAAGCCATTCTCCCGGCGATGGTGCTTAAGATGGTGCCCACGACCACCGATATCACAATAATAACTTTTAATATCAGCGAAACCACCATGCCGCCCGTAAGGCGTTTTCTATTCTCTTGATTCATAACCCTAATACTCCCTCATTTATAAAAATATCTTGTCACCCGTGCGGGCTCCTGTCAATGCGCATCTACAAAAGTATTGCCATCTGCCATCAAAGAATGTATCCTTGTTAGGAACTATGATTCAGGATATAGCACCACACAAATTTCATAATGAATACAGAAAAGACGCGGCTCCGGGAAATGATTCACCGGTCCTTTGTTTTAATGAGCGAAAAATGCTGGTGAGCGTGACCGATAATGCTATCGCCTTCCCGACGTATGAACAGATCGGAAAGCCGGAAGAAATCGTTTACGCTTTCGCCATCGATGAAACAGAATACTTTCTGGCGCTGGGCGAAACCATCCGCGAGTCACAGGGATTTGAATACCGCGACCTTTTCTCCTTAAGACGGAGTGCGGATAATGTGATCGGCATGATCATGTTTACCGGATATCATCTGGCATCCTGGTATAAAGACAGCGTCTACTGCGGACGATGCGGCGGCAGGAACGTGCACAGCGATTACGAGCGCGCCATGCACTGCCCGCACTGCAACAAAAATACGTATCCGCGTATCATGCCGGCAGTCATCGTAGGCGTGACCGATGGCGAGTGCCTTCTGGTTACTCAATATAAAGAAGGCTATGGCTATTATGCACTGGTGGCTGGGTTTGCTGAAATCGGCGAGACATTAGAAGAAACCGTCGCCCGGGAAGTCATGGAAGAGACCGGCCTGAAAGTAAAAAATGTGACTTACTATAAATCGCAACCATGGGGCATCGCCAACGATATGCTGACCGGTTATTACTGCGAGGCCGATGGCAGCACTGAAATCAAAATCGATGAAAACGAGCTGCGCCTGGCGCTGTGGAAACGGCCTGCAGAAATAGAGCTGCAGCCGGATTCCTACAGTTTAACCAATGAAATGACGCGCATGTTCAAAGAACATGGCGTGTTCTGGAAGTAAAGGAGTCGTGGGGAAGTAATCACTCCAGTTTGAAATATTCCGTCAGTATCTCTTCTATCAGTTCGTCAGGATCAAATTTTCTGATCATACTCCTGGCGCTTTCTTTGGTTGAAATATAAGTTGGATCACCAGTGACCAAATAGCCTGTAATCTGATTGATTGGTTTATAACCGTTTTCTTTCAGCACATTATATGCATGCGTTAATACTTCTCTTCTCTCTGCTCTTTCTTCTTCTGTCATTTCCGTTATCCTTTCTAATATAGCTTCTGTTGAGTATAAGTTTAGCAGTGTTTGATTGATTATACAATTCCCGGTCTAACTCCTTTACCACGATGCTCTGGCAAATTGACAATTATTTTTAAAATGCTATGATACCAGTACAGTTTTTATACAAGAGGTCAAGACATCATGCACTATCTTATTCCTGGTAAGAGCCCCGTCGCGACCGAATTAAAGCGCGCCATTGCAGCAACACTTGGCGGGCTTTTATATTCGTTAGGGGTCAATTTATTTATCGTTCCGCTGGGCCTTTATAATGGAGGCCTTATGGGTTACTGTCAGCTGATCCGTACGCTGCTGATCACCTATCTGCATATCACACCGCCGTTTGATATAGCAGGTATCTTATATTTTCTTGCAAACATTCCGATCATGATCCTTTCCTGGGTCAAGCTGGACAAGAAATTTGTGTTCCGCGCGATCTTAAATATCGCGGTGGTTACGTTATTCCTGTCCATCATTCCAGTGAAGGCCGTCATTCAGGGAGACATTATCACCAATTGTCTTGTCGGCGGCGTGATCACGGGAGCCGGCACCGGTGTTTCGCTCTGGGCAGCCACACCAGGCGGCGGGACCGATCTGATCGGATTAATGCTGATAAAAAAAGGCACCCGCTTTTCCGTCGGGCGCCTCAATCTGCTGGTCGATGTCGTGCTGTATGTGATCTGTCTTTTGATGTTCAATATTCAGGTTGCCATTTATTCCATCGTTTTCTCAGCTGTCAGCACTTTCGTGATCGATAAACTGCATCAGCAAAATATCAACGTGCAGGCACTGATCGTAACGGATAACCCTTCCGAAGAGCTTCGGAAAGCACTGATCCAGAAGCTGGACCGCGGCATCACAAAGCTGCCTGCGGAAGGCGGATACTCCGGGAAAGATAAGACGGCATTCATGATCGTTCTTTCCAAGTACGAGGCACCGGAACTGGTTGCCACAGTCAAAGAACACGATCCGGATGCCTTTATCACATTTAACGAGGGCACCCGGATCTTCGGGAATTTTGAACGACGGTTATAAATTGTAGGAATGTGAATTTGACGCGAATAGAATGAGCGCAGCCTCATTTGTAATATTCTGTCAGAAGTTCCTCTATCAGCTCATCCTATTTCAGTGTCGTTCTATTATCTCTATTATTCCTCTGTCTGCCGGGAGCCAGTTTACTTGCCATAAATCCGTTATTGGAAGCCATTTTGCTGCTTCATGTTCAAGTAAGGTTAAACTTCCGCTTTTGATACTGCAATAAAAACAATCCATTGAAAGATGGAATTCAGGATAATCATATTCAATAGTTGTCAAAAATTGATCCACTTGAATCGAAGTGTCCAGTTCTTCCTTTATTTCTCTTACAAGAGCCTCCTCAGGGGTTTCTCCAGGTTCAATCTTTCCACCAGGGAATTCCCACCAATCCTTATAGGCGCCATATCCGCGCTGAGTCGCAAATATGAAGTCGTCTTTTTTTATAATGGCAGCAACAACTTTAATACTTTTTTTATTATTCATAATTAACTCAAAATATACTCATACAAGTCTTCTCTAACCGGGGTATCTAATTTCCATCCAATTTCCACTGCTGATACATCTGTATTAGGCATAATAAACTCTTTGTAATACCCCGTGGCACTCATTCTTCCAAGATAATAGAACTCCTTAGAAATCTTATCATCTTTATTTTTTCTAACGAATAATTCTACGGAAATACCTCTTTCCTTAGCATGCAAGAAGTTTTGAACATCTTCCGATTCGACCGTTCGTTTACTTTTTGAAATAGCGATTAAATGATCTTGACTCTCAAAATGATCCCCATATTTTACTGTATCCTGAATATCATCTGCTTTATCATAATTGATAAAAACAGGAAATGTTTTTGTTTTTCTATCATATTTATATCCACCAATGTTTAAAGGTACTTCGCTATGTTCCCATCCAAGGAGTCGGCAAACTTCTTCATATGTATACTTTTGATATAAAACCAAATCTGTATCTCGATAATGTACACTATAATCTCTTTGATATCGAAATCTAGCAAAAGCAATTAATTCTTCTACCATTTCTAAAAAAGATGCATTCTTAACCATCTCTGCAAATGGTTTTGAGATATGATAATCATCACAATCCTTCTCAAGGAAAACGCATTCTTTATATGTTTCTCTTCCACTTCCCGAAGGAAATTCATTTGTCAACACACTTATTGCATTATCGCTTGATGGTTTGGTTATATCTACCCCATATTTCTTCTTTAAATCATCTTTCCATTTGCCGATAAGGTTCCATTCCTTTTGGTAAGCGATTAATCTTGAAAGAAGTTCCACTTCGTGAATACGCTTCCCATTTGCAATTTTTTTAGAAATAAACTCAATAACTTTTTCTTCTTGCTTATTCAACCTCACCTTATAGTCCGGCTCATATTTCACTAAGAATTTATAATAAGATCCAAGCGTATTATTATCAAATATGCGCAACACATCCATTTCCCCATAGCGATCAAAATCCAATAAGCTTGGAATTCGGCCAAGCTTGTATTTGAGATTCTTATAATTTTCCTTTATTAGTTGAATTGCACTAAAATTAGCTGTATCGATTGCGGCAAATATTCTTTTTTTGGAAATTTCATCAAAATGAATAGTTGAGGCTCCAGGTATTATTCTGGATCCTTCCATCAGATAACGACGCACATTATCCTTGTTGTAGCTGTGGTCACCAGAAAGAGCAATTGGAATCATAAAATTGTTCAAGTAATTACCAATAAAATCAAGAACAACTACGATTTCTTTCCCTTTCGCTTTCCGAAGCCCTCTTCCCAACTGTTGTACAAAAACAATTGGACTTTCTGTTGGGCGAAGCATAATTACTTGATTAACTTCAGGAAGGTCAACGCCTTCATTAAAAATATCAACTGTGAAAATATAATCAAGATAATCCGATCTTTCATCTGAGATAAGCCGGTCCATCGCATCTTCACGAACATGCTGAGGATCTGTTCCTCCTAATGATTTCGTTCGAAATCCTTTTTGGAAAAAGAGTTCGGCTAACTCATCTGCTTCTTGTTTTCTACTACAGAAAACAAGACCTTTTACGCGGTCACCACTATATCCATAGTATTTTATTTGATCAATAATATAATTAACTCTATCCTCGCTTACTAAATATCGAAAATTCTTAATTGAGGTTTCATCATTTGACACCTCTCCATCAATTTCAAAATCCGTGATTCCAAAATAATGGAATGGACATAGAAGATCCTCTTCCATTGCTTGCTGTAACCGTATTTCATAAGCAATATTGTGATCAAATAAATCAAAAACATCAAAATCATCCATTCGTTCAGGACTTGCTGTCATCCCTAGCCAAAAATCCGGATGAAAGTATTCCATAATGGTCTGATAACTCACTGCTCCTGTCCTATGCGCTTCATCCAGAATAATACAGGCAAACTCTTCTGGATTATATTTGTGAAGTGTTTCTTCTTTTGCCATCATCTGCATAGTAGAAAAGAGGAACTGTGAATCGTAGTCTTTTGAATTACCTGAAAGAAGGCCAACCTTAACCGAACTACCGAACACACGGCGAAATGTCTCCAGGGCCTGTTTTGCTATCTGTTCACGATGGACTAAAAAGAGAACTCTTTTATTTAAAGCACTTGTTAACAGTACATCTCTAACTGCAAATGCAGAGGCATATGTCTTTCCTGTTCCGGTTGCAGAAATAAGAAGTGCTTTTTTTGCACCTTTTTCTCTTAATTTTTTTAAGTTCTCTATGAACCCAATCTGCATAACATTAGGCTGCAAGCGGTATGCTTCAAAAGACACGACCTGTTCATTGCGTAGTATTTCTCTCTGTCGCTTAACTATTTCATATTGGGTTTTATAATGGGAAAAGAAATCATCGTACACTTTTGTGTTTTGATGATTCCATAAATCTTCAAATTCCTTGCATATTTGTTGTGCATATTCTCCCTGATGGGTAGAAACAACTCTAGTGTTCCATTCTTGATTAATCGTCAATGCCGATTGAGTCATATTGGAACTACCTATTATTATCCGAAAAAGAGACCCCTGTTTGAAAATATACCCTTTGGTGTGAAATCCTTGATTATCTTCGCTAGTAAACATTCGGATTTCAATATTATTTAAAGAATGAAGGGTTTCTAACGCCTTCGGGTCTGTAAAAGTTTGGTAATCTGTTGTTAGAATCCTTCCTTTAACTCCCTTTCGTTCTAATTCTTTAAATATCTGTAAAAGAGGAATGATTCCACTTTGAGTTATAAAAGCAACACTAATAACAAATTCATCACAATTAAGCAGTCCTTCTTCAATCGAGGAAAGCACCTTTTGACCCTTAAGGTAATTATTTGTAAGTAGCTGTGGTTTATATGCCAGATTAGAATTAACGGCTGAATTAATAAACGCCGTTTGTATTCCTTGTTCGATATTTTTTATCTGCTCGTTATAATCAATCATTAGCAAAACCTATCTTATATTCAGTCATGGTTTTTGTAATAATATATCGGTTAAGTATTATAATCTATCGTACTTATCAGATTTTCCTTTTGCTTTTTCTACAGGATATTTCTGTTCATTCCGATTCATTTTGGAATTCACAATTTCGTCTTCATCCAAATTCAGTTTATCTAACAAATTCCTACAATATACTAACACATCTGCCAGCTCTTCCTTCACGTGTTCCAAATCATAATTATCTTCATCCCACTGGAAACACTCCAAAAGTTCATTTGCCTCAATGGAAATAGATTTCGCCAAATTAGCTGGAGAATGGAACTGATCCCAATTTCTATCCTCAGTAAATTTACGAATACGTTCAATCGTTTCTCTTTTCATAACATCCTCTTATTTGCTTGCTTGTTGCAAGACTTTCCTTAATTCATCATCACAAGCATAAATATAAAGTCCGTTAACACCTCTAGTCATCAGTACCCTAACTTCATGCTGTAATAGTTGTTCTCCAAATTTCTGTTTTTTCCCATTTGATAGCGTTCTATTTTGGATTGCCTTTTCATTATAACTTTTTGATGGGTCAAAAACGATTTTTCCATCCCTATATTTTACAGATGGGCCCAAAATCACTCCTGCATAATTTAAATCAAATCCTTGAATTGTAAAGGTCGAACCCACTTCATTAATTGTTTGTGGCTGCTCTGCCCAAGCTAGACCTTTGATTCTCTTTTTTTCCTTCTTGTCCAAAGTTCTTTCAAGTTCACGATTCCATGGTTTATGCCACTTATTGATAAGGACCTCCCAATACTTTCCAAGCCTTTTCCCTTCATCAGCCTTGGAGTTATAAGGCCAATCATAAGTAGCAATAAGTCTAGATAATGCTGTGTCTTGCTTTTTTGCCTTTTGAATAATGGCTTTATCCAAGTCTTCCGGGTGATCAAAAATCTGAATGGAATAATTCCCTAAATTCTTGGGGATAGGTCCAACAATACCTTCCTTTGTAAAATCATCTATCCATTGCAAAACTGATTCTCCTGCACTCATCCTGAGTTGTGTTTTTAGCTCGAGATATGCTCCATCTTTGATTGCTTGGTTTCGATATTTCTGTAATGAATTATCTTCCCAGTACTGCTGTGTTGAAAGAACTTGATTCTCATCATACATGACAACCGTCACTCTTGCTCTCTCCATCACATCTTTTAACTGATTATGGCCACCATATCCTAATGTGCCTTGTGTCCATAAAAGATGAGCCTCATCCACAAAGGCAACATCAACTTTATTAGTCTCACTATGATTATTGATGAAATGCGTCGGTCTGCTGACTACATCTCCATATTTTTCTGTGAGTCCAAGTTTTTCTGCAATTTGTTTATATACAGAAACCTGTTCTTCATGGTTGACCAGAAGCACACATTTTATCTCACGATTTTCTTCCTCTGCTCTGCAGAACAACTCATAAAAAGTACTACTGTTAAGAACAGTTTTCCCAGTCCCAGCCTCACCATCAATAAAAACTAACTTTCCATTTTCATTTCTCTCAAGTGCCTGCAATACCTTTTCAACGATCAGGTCTCGAGCGATGATTTGTTCTTTTGTTAATTTATGGAGAGGTGATGCTTTAAAAATAGCAGAGTCTTTTATTTGACTTTCAGCAGGAAACAGTTCTTTATTATCTTTCCTCAAATTTCTCCATAAATTTCGAAATATCTGGTCTAGTTCCTCCGAAGGATAATATTGATTCTGTGGGTTCCCACGCAGATTATGAACTCGTTTCACAGAATCCGCGCTCAGCAGATACTGAATCAAGCGATTTTCAACATCCAAAGTTAATGATTTATTGAAGTGCTTATGTCCAATAATATACAAACTTGCCCTGTTATTTCAAAGAGAATTCTGCCAAGCCCCATCTTCTCCTATTTGCTGATAATGCTGACGCGTTCTAGACAGGATATCATTTGTTTCTCCAACATATACTTCATATTTATCCGTATCTTTCCAATTATGAATATATACTGTAGGAAAGTTAAACAATATATTCTGTTCTGCCTCGGTATCCGCTGAAAGCACTTCCTGTTCCAAGTTTTTTAGAGACAAACTATTATCTTCTATTTTTTTTATAACAAGTCCTGCTGCCATACTTATTATTTCAATTATCCTTCCCCTAATTCTCCCATCATAATCACCCAATTCTGGCACTGGGACGGGTTGTTTTTATCGCACTCTTCGCTATCTTCAAAGATACAAACGCCTTCGAATTCGCACATGGTATTACTCCTTTTCTCTTATTTGACTTTATACACATTTTATATGATTTTCTATTAATTATAAAGAAAGAAATCCAATACTCGTGCTCTCATCTGTCCATCTTCATCGACAAACTCCCCACAAAAAAGCAGGGGCTTCATGCCCCTGCTGCCATTGTATGACGAACTCTTATAATACTACCGGTTATAATACTGATTCAGCAGATCCATAACATCCTTTGTACTGCCGCTGATGATCAGTCGTACCCCGTTTCCTGCCTGATAGGATGCAAACTGCAGTTCCGCCTCCGGCGTACAATCGGATATCTTATCGCAGAAGAAAAGGGATGCTTTTACCGCCTCTTTGGTGGTCAGATCCAGAACGGTACACATTTTATCCTGTTTCTCCGGTTTATTGCCCAGGAAATCAAAAACAATTGCATTCTTTTTTGCTTTGATAGAAGGTTTCACTGTTTTGTTCTGTGTAAATGCTTCTATCTGTTCCGGAGTGAACGCCCATGCGCCATCCACCTTTTCTCCGTCCAGAAAACCAGCTGCAATGTAATTGCGGATCGTCCGTGTGGAAAGACTGGTCATCATTGCTACTTCATTGATTGAATATGTATCTTTCATATTGGCACCTCCAATGTTTCTTTCTGTCTGTATTATAGGGTGCCCAATCTTACTCCCGCAATTTGAAAAAAGACGACTTTTTCATACCCTTATTTCAGCGCTTCGCTCAAACTGTGCGGTATTCCGCGCGGTCCGCGCACGGCAAAAATGCCATACTCCGTTTTCAAAACATCAAACGGAAAAACATCCGGGTTGTACTTTTTCAGCAGCTTGATCTTCATCAATGCCTTCATGGATACGTTTTCATCTGCATACTCAAATGGGATATCCGTTTCCGTTACCTTACATTTATACAGGATGGCCGATACCGGTGCTGCCACATACATATAAACCGTATCCCCGGTTTTAATGCCGCTGCCCTGCTTCCATTCCGTCTCCTTTTTATGGTCAAACATGTGCTCCACATCGTAGTACTTTGGATTGGCCGGCACGATCCACTCTTTTGGCGGCCGCACTTTCTGCTTCTTCTGCGCGGAAGCGGTTGCCAGAAAGCTTTCGTCGATCAGACTATAAATGTTCTCCAGCGGGACGGCGCCATCCAAAAGGATGGATACCCAGTTTCCTTTGCTGAAATGATATCCTTTAAGGAACCCTTTCTGTTGGATCAGGATATCTGCCAGAAACGGATCCGCCGGTTTCACGTTGATGATGTCCACACGCTCTTCGCCTGGCAGTCCCAGTCGCTCCCGCGGGACATCCATAATGATGGCAAACCACTTTCGGTTATCCTCGTGACGGAAGACAGCATACTCCGGATACCTTCTCCAAAGGTATTCCGGAGTACTTTTGTATTTCTTTTTTACATATTTGATCACATCATCGCGGAGTGTCATTTGTATTATGCCTTATTAAACTTCTCTTTTCCCTGTTTGCATCTTGGGCAGATCCAGTCATCCGGAAGGTCTTCAAAAGCCACTCCGTCATGCTCTGCCGGATCATACACATAGCCGCAGATGGAGCAGACATATTTGCCACTTGCTTCCTGTGCAGCAAAATCCACTTCTGCCAGAACCATTTCCACCGGATTGTCCAGATCCATCACGCGCTTTGCTTCCAGGTTTTCATAACCCTGCGGGGTATGCGTGCCGCAGTATACGGTCGGATGATTCCTTACAAATTCGCGCACGCGGTCCAACGTCTCTCTGGCTGCCGGAAGATCGTCATAAACCACGGAGAGCTTATTCTCATAAAGTGCTTCATCCACATAGGTGATATCGCCCTCAAACATATAGAAGAGGCCGTCATTTTCTACGATCACAAGGCTGTTTCCGTTGGTATGTCCTTTTGCTTTGATAAAGGTTACGCCGTCGCAGATCTTCTGGCTCTCCGGGAAATTATAATAAGCGCCGTCCGTAAACTGAACAGCCTCTATATTCTCTAATCCCTGCAGTTCATCTGCTCCAACTTCTTCTGCTCCCACATAGATCTTTGCATTCGGGAAAGATCTTAACTCGCCGGAATGATCGCCATGTTTATGGGTCAGAAGGATCTTGGTCACCTGCTCTGGTTTGTAGCCCAGTGCGGCAAATGCCTCCATGTAGCTGCAGATATCTTTGCCGGTAAAAAGGATGCTGGTCTCATCTGGCACTTCCTCCGGTGTTCCTGCCGGCAAACCTGTATCTACCAGGATCACTTCATCCCCGGTATCGATCAGGTAATTCTGCAGGCTTCCGCGGTAGCGGACATTGATATCAAATTTCTCCGGTCCTTCTTCGCCGCCAAATACCATCGGCTGTGTATAGAATCCGTCTTTTCTGAATTTCACTGCTTTAATGATCATCTTACTACTCCTCCATTGCTTTAAGTATTCTTGTACTGATCTTGTCATCTCTATGGAAAAATCCGAATCGTACTTCCGCTTACAGAAGGCTCGGATCCATTCCTCATAATCTTTGCCGCCGGTCTTGCCGGAAAGCTGCTCTTTCAGCGCGTTTGCATCCAGCATCTGGTACTTGTTCTCATGGACCATGTGAGCCATGCTTCTTGCAGGCTTTTCCCGCTCCTCCTGCTGCCTGGTCGGATATCCAAAGACCAGCAGCGCTGCCGGAAAAACATACGCCGGAAGGTTTAGGAGCTTGCAAAGCTCTTCTTTATTTTCCATGACATCGCCAATATAGCAGGAACCAATGCCATAGGACTGCGCGGCGACCACGGCATTCTGCGCAGCGATCACGGCATCATCAATCGCCAGGATCAAATCGCCCTCTCCGGGCGCGCGCGCCTCGCATCCTGCCAGGCGGAAGGCATCGTACCATTTCTGGTAATCCGCCAGAAACAGCAGCACCAGCTTGCCTTTTGCGATAAATGGCTGATTGTCGCAAAGGACGCTCAGTTTTTCCAGTATCTCCGGGTCTGAGATCCGCAGGATGGTGTACAGCTGCATGTTGCCGGCGGTCGGCGCCATCACAGCCGAGGTGAGAATCTCCTGTACGATCTCTTCATCAATCTCCTGCTCCGTAAAAACCCTAACGGACTTCCGCTCATAGAGCTGTTTGATTACTTCGTTCATTATTCGCCTTTTAAGATAGCCTCCACCTGCTCTTTTTTCTCATACAGCACGCACCCGCCGTCGTGACTTTCTTTCAGCAGTTCGCCATCGCGCAGTGCTTCGAACAGTCTGGAGGAAATAGCCTCCCGCAGCGAGGTGTTCTTTACGTTAATGTCTGAATATGGTGAAAACGGGCATGGCTCGGCATCGCCGTGCGAGTTAATATGGAAGAACTCGCGTCCTGCGGCCATACAGCCGCCCATCGCCAGCTCATCCCCCGGGAAGGATAAGATCAGCATCTCCTCCATGCCCGCGCGGATCGGCTCTAAGGTTTCGTCCATGTAAGCGCGTTCTTTATCGCCCGGCGCCAGGTGGCGGGACTCTTCGGTGACCGGAACAAATTCCACAAAGATCACCAGCTTGCAGCCCTTGGCCGCCAGATCTTCCAGATACTCTCTGGAGACGACTTCTTTGACGTTCTCCGTTGTGACGGTGATGGATGCGCCAAAGATCAGGCCCTTCTCCTGGAAGGCTTTCATATTTTTGGTAACGATATCATAGACGCCTTTGCCGCGGCGTTCATCGGTGATCTCCTGGCCGCCCTCGATGCTGAGCACCGGGATCAGGTTGCGGCATTTGTCCAGCAGCTGGAAGTATTCGTCATCGATAAAGGTTCCGTTCGTGAAGATCGGGAAAATGATATTTGGCATATTGCCGGCTGCCCGCATCACGTCTCTGCGGATCATCGGCTCGCCGCCGGCCACCAGGATAAAGCTGACGCCCAGATCCTGTGCTTCTTCAAAGATCTTCTGCCACTCTTCGCCGCTCAGCTGCTCTTTCGGCTCTTCGTCGACGGTGGTGTGGATGCAGCGCGAATAGCATCCTGCGCAGTGCAGATTGCAGCTGCTGGTGATGCTTGCCAGAAGGAATCCCGGCACGTGCAGGCCTTCTTCTTCCAGCTTCATACGCCGTTTGGATGCATCTTTGCTGGCTTTCGCAAACCGCAGCATAAATGCGCTTTCTTTTGGGTTTATCAGGGTCGCTTTGATCGTATCCGCGACGATCTTTTCCACGCCCTGCTCGATGTGCTTCTGCAGATCGAATTGTGGTTTCATACTTTCTTCCTCCTCAATCCGAAGGCCAGAGCAATGCTAATTGCAGTAATTGTCGTAAACGTTTCCAGCATAACTTCCTCACCTTCAGCGTTTATTCCAGGCGCTCTTACGCGCACCTTTGTTTCTCTATCTCCCACCGCCGTCAGAACACCGTAATTGAAGGTGTTGATCTGCGTGGCGCTCTTTTTGTCTCTTCGAGTGACCTGATTAAGGGTCATGTCATTCTGGGTCACTCATTTTCTCGCTTTTGCGTGACCTGATCTGTGGCAGCGCTTTATTGGGTCACGTATTTTTGCCTTTTTCAGTGACCTAATCCAAGGGTCCCAGCGAATAGGTCACGCTTTTTTGCCATTTTGAGTGACCCTATTTGCATCACCATCATTTTGGGTCACATGCATCCTCTTTTTTGAGTGACCTAAATGATAAAGATGCTTCCACGGGTCACTAATTATTTCTCACGGAGTGACCCAAATCAAGGGAGGCGTCAAATAGGTCACACAAAGTTCCTAAACAGCACCGGGTAGAAAGTAATCTTCCTGCCCGGCTGTCTCTTCTGTCATCTATGTTCAGTTACCGTATCTCTCCAGGGCGCTTGCAATCGTGGAAATTCTATCTCTAGAAGTCTCTTGCGACCACGGAAGCTCTTTCTCTACAGGTCTCTTGCGATCGTGGAAGCACTTTCTCTACAGGGCGCTTGCGACCACGAAGCACTTTCTCTACAGGTCTCTTGCGATCGTGTATGCGTTCTTGACCGCGTTCAGGATGTTGGCGACGCTGCTGCAGTCGCCGATCATCTGGAACTCCGGTGCGTACGGTGCGAAGGCGAATGCTTCTTCATCCAGCGGCTTCTGGCCGGTTGCCACGATCACGGTGTCGGCTTCAATCAGCTTCTCCTGGCCGTCCTGCATGTAGTACAGGCACTCGTCCGTGATCTTCGATGCGGTTGCGTTAAAGGTCACTTCCATGCCGCGTCTGCGCAGCTCGCGCTTGACGGCAAGTCCCTGCGAGCCTAAGCCCGGCGCGTTGATCACTTTGCCCATCTCGATGACATCGGTCTTGAGGCCTTCCATATCCAGGAAGATGGCCAGTTCGCATCCCACCAGGCCGCCGCCGATGATTGCGACTTTCTTGCCCAGCTTATCCGGGTTCTCAAAAGCATACTGCGCGGTGACCACGTTCTTGCCATCGATGCCAGGGACCGGCGGGAATGCCGGCTTGCTGCCGACGCACGCCAGGATGACATCCGGCTTCATCTCTTCCATCATGGCCGGAGTGGCTTCGGTGTTAAGGCGCACATCCACGCCTTCTTTATCCAGGTTCCGAATCTGGAATTCCAGATATTTCCGGAAGTATTTCTTGAATGGAACTTTTTCTTCGCAGTGCATGCCGCCGCCCAGGTAATCGTTCTTTTCAAACAGGATGACGTTGTGGCCGCATCGTTTGGCTTCCACTGCTGCTTCCATGCCGGCAATGCCGCCGCCGATGACCACCACGTTCTTAGCGACCGGCGCTTTCTGCACCAACGGGAACTGTGCCTCGCGGGAGGTGCGCGGATTCAGCGCGCAGACCAGAAGGCCTGTCATAATGGAGGACCAGCAGCTCATGCACTTGATGCACGGGATGATGTCTTCGTCGCGGCCGGCTCTTGCCTTGTTCGGCAGGTACGGATCGCACATCAGCGCGCGGGCGCAATTGACAAAGTCGGCTTTGCCGCTCGCGATGACTTCTTCCATAAATTCCGGGGTGGAGATGGATCCAACCGTGCCCACCAGGGAATGTTTCATTTCTTTTTTGATGTTGGCGGCGTACTCGACCAGTGCGCCTTCTTCCTGGAACATCGTCGGCGCGCAGACCTGCCACTCGTCGTTGGACAGGGTACCGTGGATGCCGCAGGATACATGGATGATATCGGCGTGGCCATCTAACGCTTTGGCGTACTCGATGCCTTCATCGACATCGTAGCCCTGGGAAAGCTCGGATGCGCTGATGCGGAATTCGATCGGGAAGTCCTTGCCGCATGCCTCATGGATCTTATCGCAGATCATGATGGCAAACCGCGCGCGCTTCTCGCGCGTGCCGCCCCACTCGTCGGTCCGCTGGTTGGTGTACTCGCTGAAGAACTGCTCCGGCAGCCAGCCGTGTCCGCCGTGGATGGTGACCATGTTGAAGCCTTTGTTCTTGGCGTTGACCGCCGACCGGACGTAGTTGTTGACGATATCATAGATTTCTTCCGTGCTGTAGGCTGTGACCGGATGTCCGTCGACCGTGCCTTCGGATGGTCCCTTCGCTGCACCGCCGTACCGTCCGCAATGGGACAGCTCTGCGGATGCCACCGCGCCGTGACGTTTGATGCCGTCAGCCATCCTGCCCAGATAGAACAGGTTGAACGGATTTAAGAGGTCGATGCATCTGTTCCCACGCGGGCTTCTCGGTTTGTCCACCTGGCATTCGCCGATGCAGACAGCCCCCGCGCCGCCCTTCGCCTTCTCGACGTAGTAGTCGATGGCATTATCTCCTAAGGTGCAGTCATCTTTGATATCCACCCACCCGGTAGGGGATGCAAAGATTCTGTTCCTGAAAACTACATTTCCGACCTTGATCGGAGAAAACAAGTGTGGGTACTTAAGCATTTGCGTGCGCCTCCTAATTATAATTTCTTGTTTGTTTTGTTTGTTTATTTTGATTGTTTATTGCCCCATAAAAATCTTTTCTATATTTATATCATATTAATAGTGAAGACACTATATTTTTGTTAGCATGGGGTAATTCGTTTGGCGGAAGACATCGCACGCTTCATCTTGTTTAGAGGCGGATGTCATCGCTGTTTGGGGAGGCGGAAGAACGGCATTACTCCTATATGAAAATATTTTTTAAAAGGGAGTAATTTCTGACGGCATTTTTCATCCCTTTTTGACAGAACGAATCGCATTACTCCCATACGAACATTTTTTTCAAAAAGGAGTAATTATTTAAACACTTTTTCCCTACAAAACCCCTGATTTACTCCCTATAGATAATTTTTCTCAAAAGGGAGTACTTTTGCCCGAAAAAAATACTCCCTTTTGGAAAAAGTTTCTCTATGGGAGAAAAAGTGCACCACAAGAATAATCGCCCTTCACATCAAAAAGAAAACGCCGACGATGAAGCAAGCTGCCACTTTCATGCATCAAAAATCCTCCCCGACGATAGCCCTCAGGGAGGATGATGTTAACCTGTATTAATCCTGCCTGTCAGTCGGTCACGACTTCGCCTTTCCACGTCATGATGCCGCCGAACTCCAGCACGCGCGTGTAGCCGATGTCCGCCAGCTTCCTGGATGCCGCCGCGCTCCGCCTTCCGGTCTGGCAATGCACCAGCAGCACCTGGTCCAGATCCGGGAGTTCAGTCGGTTGCTCATCTGCGATGCCCTCGTTCGGAACGTTGATGGCGCCCGGGATGTGTCCCTTGGCAAACTCATCCGGCCGGCGCACGTCCACGATCACGTAAGGCTCATCGCCCGCCATGATCTTTATCGCCTCGGCCTGGCTGATGTGTTTGTATGTTCCAAATTCGTTTTTCTCGATCATAGTTGCTTTGCTTTCATTTGTAACGGAGACTTGCTCCAGCGGATTCTTTTTTGCGGAATACGGATTGACGTTTTTCGGTTCCGGGCGCGATGTCGTCGGCCCGCTTGTTGCAAAGCCCAGCACCAGGGTAATCAGCAGCGCATGGATGAACCACGCGACCAGCGGGATCGCGATCAGCCACAGCGGCCAGCCCGCCGCAAAGTGCAGGATCACCAACACGGCCACCAGCACCAGCCAGAAGCCGCGAAACACCATATTCAATAATAGGCTCAAGAGAAAGCCATGTCCTTTTGCCCGCTTCATCCGCAGTCCTTTCTATATTGGAATGTCGCGCCGATGTCATCGGCGGCTACTTGCACCATTGCGTCGCGCCGGTGTCATCGCCCGAATCTGGCGTCATCATGCCGCGCCGGCGACATCACCCGCGTCTAGCATCATTCGCCGCAACTAAATCATCACCCGCTACATCGGCGGCAGCCCGTTTGTGCAGTCCTTCACGTGCGATGCGATCAGCTCGTGCACGCGGTCCGGAAGCGCTTCTTTTTCCTCCGTCGTCAGGTCCTTTGTCGGGATCGGTTCCAGGAACTCGATGCGCACAGGGCCGCTCTTGATGATCGGGATGTGGTCATCGAACAAGAGCCCCGAGCCGTTGATGACCACCGGAATGATCGGCACGCCCGGCTTGACCGCCAGCTTGAAGCTGCCATGTTTGAACGGCAGCATCTCACCCTCTACCTTGGAGCGCGTGCCCTCCGGGAAGATCCACATGGAGATGCCCTGCTCAATGTACTCCACGCCCTGCAGGATGGCCTTGATGCCCTCGCGCGAGTTTTTGCGGTCGAGGAAGAGGCAGTAGACCGAGTCCATCCACCAGCTGATCAGCGGCCAGTGCTCCATTTCCTTTTTGGCCACGAAGCCCGTGCGGTCCGGGAGGACCGGGTAGGTGGCGATGATGTCCATGAACCCGCGGTGGTTGGAGATGTAGACCACCGGCTCGCCTTTTTTCGGCAGGTTCTCCAGCCCGACGTACTCGACTTTGGCGCCGGCCAGGAACTTTGTGATCCGCAGCGCGGTCTGCACAAACTTCAGGCAGATGATGTCGCGCTTGTACCTGTTAAACAGACCCACCAGCCGCGTGAACGGAAACAGAAACGCCGTGACGATGGTGATAAGAATCGCACATATAAGAATCAGAATCAGCCGTATCATTTTAAAACCTCACTGATCGGTGAAACCCCGTTGCTTCAAATTTATTCGGGCGGACCCGCGTCAATATCGGGTAAACCCGTGTTACTTCAGATATCTTTCCCGTGCCGACAAACCCGCATGCATCAGGAAGAATGCTGCCAGGATGATCGTCAACGCGAACGCCGGTGCGACGGCCAGGAACGGGTAGCTTACCAGGTATTCCTGACTGGATGCCAGCAGCGAGCCCAGCGTCTGCATGTATGGAAAATAGCTCAACAGCCCGGACATTCCCATGACGGTGATGCCGATGACGGCGATGCAGAAAGTGTGAACGACCTGCTCAAGCACCGGCAGGATGAGCGATGTCTTCTCGCCCGGGTGCGCCTTCTTTGCTTTGATGGCGCCGGCCAGCCGGTCCGCGATGCCGCCCCACCCGTAAAGTCCCACCAGGCCCATCGCCGGGATGATCGAGCCGCGAATGATCAAAAGTATAAAGATCATGATCGCCAACGGTGCACCAAAGCCAAAGATGTAGCGGATCGCTTTAAAGACTTCCGCGCCGGCTCCGCGCAGGAAACCTGCAAGCAGGCCGAATCCTACACCCAGGATGATGGCGATGATGGTGTTAACAAATGCTCCCAAAATGGTATAAAAGACGCCGCTCGCCAGAAGCGCATAGATGTCGCGCCCCATCCCATCGGTCCCGAGGATGTGGCCGCGCTGGCCCGGTGCGAGGAACGCGCCGTTGATGTCGATCTCCTCAGGTGTGTGGGTGGATGTGAACGCCATAGCGATGGCGCCTGCCACGACCAGTCCCGCGCAGATGATGCCGATGATCAGCAGCACCTTGCCGGATTTATCTTTTTTGATTTGACCGCGTGCGCCAGCGACTGCAGATGTTCCGCTTTGGCCGGCTGTCGCGCCTGCCTGACTGCTAACTTTGAAGCGCACGCCAAAGACCTGCTCGGTCGGATCGCCGCCTGCTGCCAGCGACGCGATAATATCGTTGATCAGTTTCAGCAGAAGGATCAGGATCATCAGCGCCAGCACGCCCGAGAAAAGTGTCGATACGTCCATGTTCATGATCGACCGCTGCGTCAGATATCCCAGACCTGGAACCATGAACATCCACTCCACGATGACTTCGAACAGCACGATGATGACAATATGGTCGGCGATCCACGCTGCCACGGCGCCGATGCCACCCGCGAATGTGGTCCGGTGCCCGTTGCTGACGGCGGCGTTCATCAGGAAGCCAGCCAGCGGCAGGATCATCGAGAGCAGCGGCAGGATCATGCCGATCATGTCGTTGCTGCGGACCGGAAGAAGTCTGGTCTGCACCGCAAATGTTTCTATTAGGATATAGCCCAGTGACATCGGCACGAAGGCACGCAGGATCATGGAAATCACGCGGACGACGTTTTTGCCCGTGTGGCCTTTGGCCAGTCCGGCCAGCATGCCGATGATGAATGCAATGATGAGTGATGCGATGAGTATGAAGGCAGTGGCGCCGAGTCCCCCCAGCACTCTGTCCATGCCGCGCGAATAGTCGCCGCCGATGCGTGGGAATGCAATTCTCAGCAGAAACGCGCTTGCGATGGCGATGACCAGCGCAATGCCAAAGAACAGCAGCCGCTTGAGAATGTACTTGCCGCGCCCATCACGAGGAGTGGTCGCCTTGCTGGCTGCCGCTTGGCTACGATGACTGTCCGCATACATTTGCGCAGCGTCCGGCTGTGCTTGTGTATTTGCAGCTGCTGTCGCCTGTGTGCTTGCCCCTGCTGCATAGGCTGCCGCGCCCGTTTGTCTTGGCTGCTGTGCTGCGGCATGTGATATCCCCGCGTTTTCCGGTTTGATGCCAACATCAAATGGAGGCTCAACGATCGGCGGATCAATATCCAGCTGAATCTTTGATGACGGCTGCGCAGGTTTTGTGTCAGCAGGCGCCCCATCATTAGTCAATGTAAGATGCGGCTTCATCGCCGGCTGCTTCTGCGCGCTCAGCTGCACGCCGCAGTTCGTACAGAACTTTGAGCCTTCCTCTATCTTTGCCCCACAATTACTGCAATACATCATCGTCCCCCTAATAACTTATCCATAAAATACATATTTAGACATAGTTATTATATCACGTTCTATATATGTAGTGGTTTTTTTCGTTTGTTCTGTTTTTCTTCGATTTTTCCTTGGAAGCCTGAGATGATTATGACCATAGCGGCTGTTTTTTCTTTTTGATCATAACCGAAGAAAATGCTTTATGACCATATCCGATGTTTTATCATCCTTGGTCATAATCCGAATCGACGTTTTATGACCATATGTAAATTTGTTTTCTCTTGGTCATAATTATGAAAAGTTTTTTGTGACCATACTCTGACTTTTTCATCCTTGGTCATAAACTGAAGTTTTTTTATTTGACCAAACGTGGATTTTTATTCCCTTGGTCATAATCAGAAGAATTATTATATGGCCAAACAGAAACTTCTTCTCTCCTGGTCATAAATAGCTGATTCGCTTTATGACCAAGCTCCTCTTCTTTAACCCTTTTGGCCATAAAAGAGGCAGGTAAGTGGCACAAAAAAGGACCTTAGAGGGCAGAACGCCCTGGGACAGGCTGCCGAACCGCGCGAAAAAAGCAAATAAAAAAGCGCCTCGGGGTGATATGTACCCAGAATCCTGGACACATTGATTGGACCTTTAGGTGAAACACATGGATGCTTCCCTGTACTTTACAGGGGGCATCCATTTTGTTTTAGCCTGGATCCGCTCATTGTTGTAATAGTATATATATTCACGGAC
>JAFWCK010000028.1 GCA_017536965.1 Lachnospiraceae bacterium
GCCATCCTTCGAGCCCCGTCTATCGCTCGAAAATCAAGGACACCCGAAAGGGTGTCCTTTTTTATTGCATCTAAGGGATTATTGATTTTTAGATCTGTGATTGTCGCCCCACTCACAAAGCTCATCCAGGATTGGCATCAGGGACTTTCCGGTTTCTGTTAATGAGTACTCAACCTTTGGCGGGATCTGCGGATATTCCTTGCGCATTACCAGACCATCCGCCTCCAACTGCTTCAGACTGGAAGTTAATGTCTTAAATGAGATTCCTGCAAGATAATTTTTCAATTCATTATAGCGGACCACACCATACTCCATAAGAGTATAGAGGATGAACATTTTGTACTTTCCCTGAATCAGCGACATCGTATAACTGAAACCGGTCTCTTCCAGTTTTGCATCTTTGATACAATCAGCTTTCATAAATAACGCTCTCCTAAAGTATAGTATCTAACTTAAATGTACGTACTGTTATAAAAGAAAGAATTCTGCTAATATTATATTGTCAGCTTAGAAAAAACACAATACTAAAGGAGAAAAGCATAATGAAAAAAGATTTAGGATTAATTCAGGCTGTTTATCCGATGCCGGTTCTGATGGTAGCAGCTTATGATGAGAATGAAAAAGTAAACGTAATGAATGTGGCCTGGGGACAGATCTGCGACATGGATAAGATCATCCTTTTTATCGGAGAGGGAAAGAGAACCTGGCTGAACATTAAGGAAAGCAAAGCCTTTACAGTTGCACTGGCAGATGAAGCTCATATGGATGTTGCAGATTTCTTTGGTATCGCATCCGGAAACAGGATGGACGATAAGTTTGAAAGAACCGGATATCACGCAGTAAAAAGTGATAAGGTACATGCTCCGATCATTGAAGAATTCCCTGTCGTAATGGAATGCGAGCTTTTGGAATTTCTGCATACAGACTATGTGGATGGTATCGTCGGAAAGATCGTTAACGTTAAAGCAGAAGAAGCAGTACTTTCTGAAAATGGAAAAGTTGATCCGGCAAAACTTCATGCACTTATGTTTGATCAGTTCCAGAATGGCTATTATGCAACAGGAGCAAAAGTCGGACAGGCATGGAATGCCGGTGCGGGACTGATGAAGAAATAATGGAATAGATGCGCTGCTTACGGAAGTGCACTGTCTATCGCTCGAAATCAAGGACATCCGAAAGGATGTCCTTTTTTTATCGGATCTATCTGAAAAGTATATTGACACTGTGTCAGAATGAAATTATAATATGTTCTGACACGACGTCAGAATAGAGCGATGATTGTAAGAAAGGAGTCGCTATGCCAAAGGGATCACCTGAATTAACAGAGGCAAGAAAAGAAGAAATCATAAATGCCTGCGAACAGTTATATCAGACGATGAGCTTTAAAGAAATCACGCTGAAGGAGATCAGCGGTGTGACATCATTTACCAGGACATCGATCTATAACTATTTCCAGACAAAAGAAGAAATTTTTCTTGCGCTTTTTAAGAGAGAGTATGACCGCTGGAACGAAGAACTGCATAGGATTCTTGCGGACAATGAGATATTGTCCAAAGCACAGCTTGCTGACAAGCTTGCTTCATCCATAGCAGACAGAGAGCAGCTGCTGAAACTTCTTTCTATGAACAATTATGATATGGAAGCCAACAGCCGCCCGGAACTTTTGACATCTTTTAAGGTTTCTTATGGAGCATCTTTAAAGAATGTCAGCATGATACTTTCAAAGTTCTGCCCTGAGAAATCGGATGAAGAGATCCAGAAGTTTATCTATATATTCTTTCCGTTCATGTTTGGGATATATCCTTATACAACCGTAACGGATAAACAGCGGAAAGCGATGAAAAAAGCAAGCGTAGATTATATCTATCAGTCAATTTTTGAGATTACAAACACATGCCTGTTGAAGCTCCTGTGAGGGTGGCCGGCAAATTTTAACTAGTAAGGAGTGTGGAATCATGCAATATACAAAATTAGGTAATTCTGATCTGAATGTATCCCGCATCTGTATGGGATGTATGGGATTTGGCGATGCAGCAAACGGACAGCACAGCTGGACCATTGATGAAGAGCATTCCCGGGAGATCATTAAGCGGGGGCTCGATCTGGGAGTCAATTTCTTTGATACGGCCATCGCTTATCAGAGCGGTACCAGTGAGCAGTACGTAGGCCGTGCACTCAGGGATTATGCAAAACGTGATGATGTCGTTGTTGCAACAAAATTCCTGCCGAGGACGCCGGAAGATATTGAAAAGAACATCACCGGACAGCAGCATATTGAAAATATGATCAACACCAGTCTTAAGAATCTTGGCATGGATCATGTTGATCTTTATATCTATCACATGTGGGACTGGAAAACACCGATCTACGATATTATGGATGGCCTGAACCGGATTATAAAAGCCGGTAAAGTAAGATATATAGGAATCTCCAACTGTTTTGCATGGCAGCTGGCCAAGGCAAACGCACTGGCAGAGAAGGAGGGATTTTCTAAGTTCATCTCTGTTCAGGGACATTACAATCTGATCTTCCGTGAAGAAGAACGTGAAATGGTGCCGTACTGTGAGGAAGAGAATATCGCACTGACTCCGTACAGTGCTCTTGCAAGCGGCAGACTTTCCAGAAAGGCCGGCGATGGTGATACAAAACGGGCAGCAGAAGATACCTATGCCAAGTTTAAATACGATGCCACTGCAGAACAGGATGGCGTGGTCATCAGCAGGGTTGCAGAACTGGCAGCAGAACATAATGTGACCATGACCGAAGTTTCCCTTGCCTGGCTGCTCACAAAGGTGACATCGCCAGTGGTCGGTGCAACCAAACTTCATCATATTGAAGGCGCTGCCAAAGCGGTGGATCTTGTACTGACAGACGAGGAAATCCGGTATCTGGAAGAACCGTATGTTCCTCACCCTCTTGCCGGTGTCATGGCACAGAACAAGAGAAGTGATGCGGAGAAAAAACATGTCTGGTCTGTTGGAGCGCAGTCGATCGGACAGTAGATGAAGAAAGGAAGACAAAATAAATGAAACGATTCATTTCGATACTTTTATGCATGATCCTGGTTTTGGGCCTTGCAGCATGCGGCAGTAAAACAGCTGATACAGCACAGAATAATCTAATTGCAGAGAGCAAAGAAGCACAGGACACCAGCAGTGAATTAAGTACAGAAAGTACAGCAGTGCCGCAGACCAGCAAGGACGTTCTGGTAGTTTATTTTTCTGCAACAGGAACAACAAAAGGAGTTGCTGAAAAGATTGCAGGCATAACCGGGGCAGATATTTATGAGATCAGAGCAGCACAGGAGTATTCCGATGCGGATTTTGACTGGAACGATCCGGACAGCCGTTCCACACTGGAACAAAATGATCCTTCGGTACGCCCGGAGATTGGAAGCGAGGCGATATCCCTTGACGGATATTCCACGATCTATATTGGATATCCGATCTGGTGGGGCGAGGAGCCGCGTATCATGGATACGTTTGTAGAAAGTTACAGCTTTGACGGCATTACGATGATCCCATTCTGCACATCTGGCAGCAGCGGGATCGGGATGAGTGGAAAGAACCTTGCTGATAACGCGCAAAGCGGTCAGTGGCTTGATGGGAATAGATTCGGAGCAGGTGCTTCGGAGGAAGAGATTGCATCCTGGATCAATGGATTACAGTAAATAATAGGCTATTACTCAAAATTGAAGGACATCCGTAAGGGTGTCCTTGTTAATTATCTGATTCTCAACGAGACACCCAACAAACGCATAACTGTTGAGAAAAAGAAAAAAACTGAAGAATAGTATTTTTAAAAAGAGTTAAAAGAGTTAAAATATAGGCAGTTCTAGTTGGAAGGGGGGATCCAGGTATGAATTTAATGGAAAAATACGGCGAAGAAGCCGGAAAGAAATCTCTTGCGCAGTTTTGTCAGCCTCGCTGCTATGAGTTTGCAGGAAAGGATCTGAACTTTGTTGTAGATACGGGCGAGGGAACTGGAAACTATCTGCTTCATGTCATCGACAAAAAAGAACTGGAATGGAGCTGGGAAGGCTCTGAGCCAAAAAAGGTCACTTACGAGTGCCGCAAATCTGACGATGACACTTATCTGCTTTCTTACAATCTTGGCACGGAACCACGGGAAAATCACGCATGGGTCATCGATATGGAAAACGAACTGGTGACATTGCTGCACTGTGCCATCGGGGAGAACCCGTTGTGGCCGCTGATGGTGGAGAGCCATTTTGGCTTTGGCTATGTCAAGATCGAGGGTAAGGAACATACGGACATCCGCCGCCATGGTTTTACAAACGACTGCACCGGCACCTGTGTGCGGTGGACTTACGGCAATTCACTGTCCACCGTTCATGTGTATCATGATCCGCACTGGTACCGCATCGGGTATCCGCGGGGAGAGGACCGCTCCGCAGACAGCGCCAGCGAGATCCGCAAGCTGATGCAGGAGATGCCTAGCAGCGATGAACCTTGCTATTACGTGAAGATCAAAGAGGGCATGTATCTGGTGAGCTGCACGGAGCAGAATCTGGAAAAGATTTTAGGCGCGCGTTTTGGTTTCCGCAGCGACACGCTCTGTTTCCTGGACAACTGGAAACAGCTGATCAGTGTGGGCCGTGCGTTCGGAACGATCACCATTAAAGGCGAGGATAAACCGCTGTTTGTCATGTGCAGCAAGTACGGTTCCCCAGTCGAGGTGGACGAGCATTTTTTTACGGATCCGATTCCGTATCTGATTTAAAAGAACCAGAATCATTTAAAGAAGCCGGAATCTGAACGGATCAAAGAAATCTGAAATAAATAATTATCATGATCATAAAACATAAGGAGGGCAAACAAATGAGTGAACGTTATCTTGAAAGTGCAAATGATCTGCCTGTATACGGCAGCTGTGACATCCTTGTCGTTGGAGGCGGTGCGGCTGGACACAGCGCTGCGATTGCCGCTGCGCGGGCTAACCCGGATGCTAAGATTTTTATTATGGAGCGCTACGGCTACTTTGGCGGCGATGTCACCGGAGGCTACGTGCTGATGGTACCTGCCCTGAACTGGCGCACTTATCCTATCATTCGTGGTATCCAGGAAGAGTGGTTTGACCGTCTGGAAAAGAATGCGCCGGGATCTGTTTTGAGCCCGTCGATGGAAGAAATGGGCAAATCCACACCGATCCTTGTAGATCGCTGGAGCCGCGTCTTCTCCTGCACGAGCCACGGGGATGGCGAGACCATCCTGATGCGCAGCCCGAACTATGATCCGGATCAACTTAAGATAGAAATGGACCTGATGATCCAGGAACTGCCGAACATCCATATAATGTTCGATTGCTGGGGCACCAAGCCGATCATGGACGGTGACACCATCAAGGGCGTCATCTTTGAGAGCAAGGCCGGACGTCAGGCAGTCTACGCAAAGATCGTCATCGACTGCACCGGCGACGGCGATATCTATTCCCAGGCTGGCGCACCATTCCACGGCAAAGACGGCATCATCTCCGAAAACCAGCGTGACAATCAGACTGCACTCGTCTGGCGCGCAGGCAACGTGGATTGTGAGGGCTACGAACTTTGGAAGAAAGACCATCCGGATTTAGCAAAGGCCTTTACGGATGAACTTAAAAATGTTGCAGGTTACTTTACACTGTTCTTCCCAGGCGGCAGCATGAACACCGTCTGGTTTAACAACTGGATCAACGGCATGAACTGCACAGATCTTGATGACATCCGCAACACGCAGCTGATGGTGCGTAACTCCATCCGCCGCGTTCTTGCATACTGCAAGGAAGCACTGCCGATGTTCTTTAAGGATGCATACCTGATGGATATTGCTCCGCAGCTGGGCACACGCTGCTCGCGTCGTCTGGATGGCGAGATCTTCCTTACCAAGCAGACCTTTATTGATAACCCAGAGTACGATGATGTCATCGCATGGACCGCAACCGGATACTGCAATGCACCTATCGAGATTCCTTACGGCGCATGCCTGCCTAAGAAGGTTGAGAATCTGCTGGCAGCAGGCCGTCACATCTCTGCAGACCAGCTTGCTATTGGCGCTGTACAGCTGATCCCGCAGTGCGTCCAGACCGGTCAGGCTACCGGTGTTGCAGCGGCTGTTGCTATTAAGGATGGTTCCACCGCACATACTGTGGATATCAAGAAAGTACAGTACATCCTCTCCCATGAGCAGAACGTTCCACTGCCGCGTCAGGACAACACTGACCCGCAGCTGGTCGCTGATCTGGAGGCCATCAACTACGGCCGTGGCGGCGTACTTCCGCCTTGGATGCAATAAACCGAGCAGTATCATCGACGGGCAGATTAAGTTCCGCTTGATGATGTGATCGAATATGCCAAATATCTGTTCCCAGGAGAAGAACTTTTAGTTCCTAAAAAATAATACAGAAAAGAACAGCATAACTAAAAACCCCGGAAATGTCGCAATTGCAGCGTTTCCGGGGTTTTGTTTTGATTATGAAGATCACTGATCAATAGCGGGCTGCGGAGTATGCAGCAAGCGCAATGGAGTAGTACTTATCACTTGCGGCGGCAGACCGGGAGGTGATGATCAATGGGCATTTTGCTCCGAGCATCGCACCGGCTGTCGTCGCACCTGCATATTCTGTCATGCATTTCACCAGCACATTGCCGCAGGTGATGTCCGGGACCAGAAGCAGATCTGCATCTCCCGCTACAGGGCTTTCGTAACCCTTGAGGTCTGCAGATTCCTTCTTGATAGCCAGATCGAAAGAAATAGGGCCTTCCACAATGCAGCCAGGGATCTCGCCTGCTGCATTCATTTTCTTCAGCGCATCGGCATCCACGGTCTCTGGCATTTTTGGATTGAGTTTTTCCACGGCACAGAGGCAGGCAACTTTAGGACATTCGATTCCCAGCGCGTGCAAAAGTTTAACCGCGTTGTTGATCTCATCCTTTTTGCCTTCCAGATCCGGGTAGGTGTTCATGCCCATATCAGTGACGGCAAGCAGTTTGTGATAGGCGGTCGGATGCTCAAACAGTCCGACCAGGGAGATGCGGCCGCCTGCCATCATGTCATTTTCCTTGTTGATGATGGCCTTCATAAATGGGCCTGTCTCCATCTTTCCCTTCATAATGACATTTGCTTTGCCGCTGTGAATGATATCAATGCCAATCTTCAAAGACTCCTCTATAGAACTGGTAGGGACGATCGTATAATCGGCAGGATCTGCGCCTTCCTGCGTGATGATCTCACGGATCTTTTCCTCGTTGCCAATGAGCATGGCGTCGATGATGCCGTCTTTTTTTGCGGTCATCACGGCTTCCAATGTATGTTCATCATGCGCTTCCACGACAGCTAAAACCGTCTTCTTTTCCATTGCCTTGGCAGCGTCTGCCAGTTCTTTGAAATTCTTGATCATGGTCAATACTCCTTTAGTCAGGGAAACAATTATGCTGTCTTATGGTATCTTTTTTGCAGCAAAAGTACAAGCATCAATTCGTTGACAGGTTATCAATTCATCCCTATACTAATTATGATTAAACAGCGTGTACAGGATATGGCAATCGCCACAGGCGGACTACCTGCCTGAGGAACACGGATGAAATTTCCGGACTACCCCAGTAACCGTGAAGCTGATCGAAGGATAATAACGTACCTGCTAATTGACATAATAGTGTCCAGAGGAGAAGCCAAGCCGGGAACATACTTACCTGTACATTTTCATGTCTCTGGGTACGGGCGAAGCTGTTGGTAAGAAGTATTTCGTATGCCTTGCCGCGCGTCCCAAACAGGGATCGCGGTTTTTTCTTTTCTAAAAAAGCAAATAAAAGTAGGAGGTTAAACGAATGAAAAAATTATTAGGAATCGTTCTTGCTCTGGTTCTAGTTCTGTCATTGGCAGCTTGTGGGAATTCCGGCAAGGGTTCTTCCTCTGAGGAGCCTTCTTCCGCAGATGCCTCAGCACCTTTTGTAACCATAACAGATATGACCGGTCGGGAGATTACGTTAGACGAACCGGCTACAAGGATCGTGGCACTTTCTGCAGCAGACTGTGAAGTGCTGTTTGCTATCGGAGGCGGAGATGCATTGGTTGGCAGAGGTGAGTACTGCGACTATCCGGCAGAAGTACTGGACGTCCCTTCTGTTGAGTCCGGAATGGAAACCAATATTGAACAGATTATTTCCCTGAAGCCGCAGGTTTTGCTGATGAGCACGATGGCACAGACCTCTGAGCAGGTAGAGGCTTTGGAGAAAGCTGGCATTCATGTAGTCGTATCTGACGCACAGGATATTGAGGGCGTCTATACTTCAATCGATATGATCGGCAAACTCATGGGCAAAGAAGATAATGCCAAAGCTGTGATTGAAAACATGAAGAAGACATTTGCTGATGTAAAAGAGAAAGCTTCTGGCGACGGTACAAAAACAGTTTACTTTGAAGTATCTCCTTTAGAGTATGGTCTCTGGACTGCAGGCAGCGGCACTTTCATGAATGAAATCGCTGAGATGCTTGGGTTGAAGAATGCTTTTGCGGACGTAACAGGCTGGGGAGAAATCTCCGAAGAGCAGGTTCTGGAACGTAATCCGGACTATATTGTTACAATTACCATGTATTTTGGCGAAGGACCTACTCCAATCGAAGAAATCATGTCTCGTCCTGGCTGGGATAAGGTTAAGGCGGTACAGAATGGAGCAATCCTGAATCTGGTCGATAATGAACTGAGTCGTCCAACACCTCGTCTGGCAGATGGAGCACAGTTGATGTATGATTTTGTTTATGGAGACAAATAATTAGTTATGTTTCATAATCGAGGGAAAAACGGGGACGGTTCCGCCGTTCCCGTTTCCTCAAAAGAAAAAAGATACACGGAAGGGTTTGGCCTGCCAGCCTACCTGATCTTTATTGGTATCATGCTCATTGTTATGATACTGTGTATTTGCGTGGGAAGTGTTAATGTTCCGTTAAAAGAGACAATACGTCTGATCTGGTCCGCGGTGGCAAGACAGGCAGTCTCTTCGGATATGTTCTCGTCCATTATACTGGCGGTCAGGGTCCCTCGGGTGCTCTGTGTTGCGCTATCTGGTGCAGCTCTTTCAGTGTGTGGTGCTGCAATGCAGGGTCTTTTGAAAAACCCACTGGCGGACGGGTCTACGCTTGGTGTTAGTTCCGGCGCAGCATTAGGAGCGGTACTGGCAATCGCTCTGGAGATATCGATCCCGTTCCTGCCGTTTGCTTCAACTATGCTTATGGCCATGCTTTTTGCATTTCTGTCATTGATGCTGATTCTATCTTTGGCTTACCGCCTGGATTTTTCTCTGGCGACAAATACGATCATTCTGATCGGTGTGATCTTTTCCATGTTTGTCAGCAGTGTGATGTCCCTGGTGATTGCTTTTTCTGGTGAGCATCTTAAGAGCATTACTTATTGGACCATGGGTTCTTTGGCAGGAAGCAATTACCGGAATGCATTGGTACTGCTGATCGCATTGCTGATATGCGGGACCGTGATCATGCTGCATGCGCGGGAACTCAATGCATTTGCGATCGGAGAAGAGAATGCCAGACATATCGGCGTGAACGTGAAGCGCGTGAAACTGACCATCATGATCACGGTGTCGGTTCTGATCGGTGTATGCGTTTCTATCGGCGGTACGATTGCATTTGTAGGTCTTGTAACACCTCATATGGTTCGTATGATCACCGGCCCGAATCATAAACGGATTCTTCCTGCAAGTATTTTCGGGGGAGCAACGTTCCTGATGCTCTGTGATCTTGTCGCCAGAGTGATCATTAATCCGATCGAATTGCCAATTGGTGTGGTGACCAGCTTGATCGGAGCCGTCCTCTTTGTTGTTATCTTTTATCAGTCAAGGAGGAAAAGCCGGTGAAAATGCTTGAGGTCAATAATATGATCGTTCGCTACGGCACGCTGACAATCGTTAATGATGTATCCTTCTCTTTGGATGAGGGAGAGTGGCTGATGCTGATCGGTCCGAATGGAGCAGGAAAATCTACGATTGTTAATGCGATTGCACAGAGTGTGGATTATTCCGGACAAATCTTGTATCAGGGGCGGGACCTGAAACAGTTTAAACCGGTGGAACTGGCAAAGAACATTGGCATCCTTGCGCAGAATCATTCGGTGGGCTACTCTTTCACAGTAGAGGAAGTTGTCCGGCTTGGAAGATATTCTTATGCGCCGTCTATTTTCTCCCGTCATACCGATGCCGATGAAGAGAGCGTGGAACGTGCCCTGGAACTTACTGGAATCAAACCACTTATGAAGCAGTCCGTGTTGACACTCTCGGGGGGCGAACTGCAGCGGACCTTTTTAGCTCAGATCCTTGCCCAGAATCCCAACATCCTGATTTTGGATGAGCCAACAAACCACTTGGATCTGGTTTATCAGAAGCAGACATTTGCTCTTATTCAGGAATGGCTGAAAGAGAGTGGCCGTTCTGTGATCAGCGTAGTTCACGATCTGAGCCTGGCAAGAGCATATGGCACAAAGTGTCTGATGCTGAAATCAGGCGAAAAAATAGCTTATGGTACTGGGAAGGAAGTCTTTTCTCCGGAAATCCTGAACAGTGTTTATTCCATGGATGTGGCTGACTGGATGAGGACCATGCTATCCCAGTGGCAAGAATAATTTTATTTTTTTGACATCATTGGTTAAAATCAGAATGAAGTAAAGCAACCCCTCTTAAGAATACGTATAAGGAGGCAGAAATGAGCAAAAAGATCACACTTATTGGTGGCGGCGTTCTGGGAGTACAGATTGGTCTTATGTGCGCCTACACCGGACATGACACAACGTTTTGGCTGAGAAGCGAAGGCTCTATTGGACGTACGCAGCCGAAAATCGACCTTTATTCTGAATGGATGCTTTCCGATCTGGAAGCTGCTAAACAGCTGATCGGCAATCCTATGGGAAAATTCCTTTATGCCAAGGGCCTTATTAAGGATTGGGATGGCATTACAGCGGAAGCCATTGACGATCTTATCGCAGCAGCAAAAGAGAATTTTGCAAAACTCATCCATATCGAGCTGGATATGGCAAAGGCGGTAGAAGATGCTGACTTTGTCATCGAGGCTATGGCAGAAGATCCTGCCCAGAAGATTGACATCTACAAACAGCTGAAGGATCTCCTTCCGGAGAAGACGATCCTTCTGACCAATTCATCGACACTGCTTCCGAGCATGTTTGCTGAGTATACTGGAAGACCGGAGAAGTATTGTGCGCTGCACTTTGCAAATACGATCTGGAAAAACAATACCGGAGAGGTTATGGGACATCCTGGAACAGATCCGGAAGTATTCAAAAAGACAGTGGAACTGGCGGTCGAGATCAATATGATCCCGCTGGAGCTCCACAAAGAGCAGCCGGGCTATATTCTGAACTCCATGCTGGTGCCTTTCCTCAGCGCCGCACAGGGTCTGTGGGCAAGAGGCGTGGCTGATCCTGCAACGATCGATCTGACCTGGGAGCTTGCTACCGGTGCACCGAAAGGACCGTTCAAGATCCTTGATATTGTCGGACTTGAGACTGCTTACAACATCAACCTTATGAAGCCTGAAACCAAGGTGGAAGGTTCTGACTCCTGGATGATCTCCAAACTCCTTAAGGAGAAGATCGATAAGGGAGAGACAGGCGTGAACGCCGGCAAAGGCTTTTACGATTACAAATAAGTAACGCTGCAAATGAATCGCGAGAGAAAAGGACATCCTTTTGGATGTCCTTTTTGTATAAAAAGCGAAAGGGTTGTGTCCGTTTCTAGAGAAGGGAATCTGCCCCCATCAGTTCATGGATCAGGTCCAGGTTTTCTTTGATCGGAATGGCATAGCACATTCCTTCTACAGAAGCATCCGTGATCTTAGCTTCACTGATACCAACAATTTCACCCTTTGCATTCAGCATGCATCCGCCGGAGTTTCCGGAGTTGATCGCAGCGTCTGTCTGCAGCAGGCTCATCGTTTTATTATCTGTGGTGATCTCGCGGCCGGCTGCACTGATGATGCCGGTGATCGCGCTTTGGCCGTAACCTAACGCATTTCCAATGATCACGATGCCATCGCCGACTTCTACATCATCCTCGCACAGTTTGGCAACAGCAATGTTCTTCCTAGTCTCCTCTGTAATATCGTCCAGAGGAACGGCCACAATGGCGATATCTTTATCTTCTGCTTTGGATTTAATATAACCGTCTACGGATGCGTTATCGTTAAAAGTAACGTAGAGAGAAGAGCAGCCTTCTACCACGTGATAGCTGGTCAGGATCAGCAGTTCTTTGTCATTGTATCCAACAATGGTGCCGGAACCGATGCCGCTTTCCACTTCTTCTGTCTTTTCTTCCGGCATGGACCTTTTTCCGCCTCCCATGATGTATCTGAGAATGTCATCCATGCCATAGTTTGAAACAAGAGCACGGGATGTGATCGAGACAACAGAAGGCATTGCCGCTTTGACGATGTCAGATACATCTGTCAGCAAAATAGCACTGTCAGAAGCAGATGCCGATACCGGCTGGCTGGCTGTGGCAGCAATCGGGGTGTTATTGGAAGTTTTGGATTTATTAATAGCGACAAGACTGAGCGTGCAGCTTAAAAGGACCGCGACAGAAAGTGCGCAGATCCCCAGTGTCCGCAGCGGGCGTCTGTTCTTTTTTCTGCTTTGTGTTTTTCTTTCGGGATTTTGTGGCTGGTTTTCCTGGTGAAAATTGTAATCGTTAAAATTGTTATCATTAAAATTGTAATCGTTCATTTTGTAACCTCTCAGAATATTATTGTTAATTACATTATCTTCCGAAAAGTTAAACAAACCTTAAAAATTCTGTGGAGTTTTTGTGAAAAAAGCTGTTACAGCGGAAAGGCTACGGCTTTCTTGTAAAGATCCTGCAGGATATCTAAAAAAAGAGTTAAGCTTTTCCGGTTGTCATCCTTGTGTGTGCAAAGGACACAGAAAAAGCTTTCTTTGCAGTCAAACGGGATCCAGGCAAACTGATCGCTGTGGTCATTTAAGAAACCCGGAGCAAGACAGACTCCGCGCCCGGCAGCAACATTCGTCAGAGTCGTATCGTGATCGGCGCTGTTAAAATATGGAATCTTTCCGGAGGAGATCAAGCGGTTCTGGACTGCTTTCAGGGCGGAAGGTGATCCGCCGCCGACCATCAATGTCCGTCCATAGAGATCGGATTCTGTGATCAGATTCTTTTTGGCAAGCGGGTCATCCCGCTGCGCGATGAGGTAGATCCTGCTTTCAAACAGATCATGCACTTTAATGCCAGGCACCTGCCGGGTCTGTTCTTTCAGCGCAAAGCAGATATCCACTTCTTTTCTTAAGAAAGAGTCCATTCCGTTTTCATATTGGAAGAGCGGCTCGATCTGTACATCTGGTTCTTTTTCTTCAAACAGGCGCATTGCCTCCGGCAGAAAGTAGATGGCCTGTCTTACCATTTGTGTGATCGTGATTCGGTCTTTATATTTGGCACTGAAATTCTGTCCCTGTTCAATGGCGCGCTTTAAGTCTTCCCGCATGTTTGCCAGAAAGCTGACAAACTGCGCGCCGGCCGGCGTCAGAGAGGCGCCTTTGCCACTACGTTCAAAGATATCAAACCCTATTTCTTCCTCCAGCAGACGGATCTGGTAGGAGAAGGTCGGCTGGCTGACAAACATGTTTTCTGCAGCACGGCTGAAGTTCAGGGTGCGTGCCAGTTCTATACAATAATCGATTTGCTTTGTGTTCATAACCGCTCCTCGCTATTTAATTTTTAAATAGATTATAAAACATTCCGATTGGACTTTGCAATGACGCAATGAGAAAATATGGACAGAAAAACACAGACCAAAACATCTCAAAGAGAAACAAACGGAGGACAGACAGATGGCAAAAACATTAATCGCATTTTTCTCAAGAGCAGACGAAAACTATTTTGGCGGCGCAATGAGATATGTAAAAGTTGGCAACACAGAGATTGTAGTGAATCTGATGAAAGAGATCATCGACGCAGATACTTTTAAGATTGAAATGAAGAATCCTTATTCGCCGGTTTACATGACCTGTATTGATGAGGCTAAGAAAGATCTGAGAGAAAACGCCAGACCGGAACTGACAAACTATCCTGACAGTATCGATGAATACGACACGATCGTTCTGGCTTATCCAAACTACTGGGGAACATTCCCGATGGCAGTTGCAACATTCCTTGAGCGGTACGATTTTTCAGGAAAAACGATCCTGCCTCTTTGCACAAATGAAGGCAGCGGCATGGGATCCAGTGAGAAAGATATTAAGAAATATGCTTCCGGCGCAGATGTGAAAAAAGGTCTTTCCATTACCGGCAGCAAAGCAGAGAACTCTAAAGGCGCAGTGCAGAAGTGGCTTGCAGCAAACGGACTGTAATAGAAAGGAC
>JAFWCK010000029.1 GCA_017536965.1 Lachnospiraceae bacterium
AAAGAAACGGACGGTGTTCTTTTCCTTTGTGCCGATCACGGCAATGCAGAAGAACTGATCAATCTGGAAACGAATGAACCATGGACGGCGCATACTACAAATCCTGTCCCGTTTATATTGATCAATGGGCCGAAAGGTGCTGCTCTGCGGGAAAACGGGAAGCTTTGCGATATTGCCCCGACCCTGTTAGAATTATTAGGATTAGAACAGCCGGCAGAGATGACCGGAAAAAGTTTACTGATTTCATCATCAGATTGACGTTAGGAGGATGAACAGATTGGATAACAGACAAAAGCAACGCCCTGAAAGCACAAACCGAAGACCAGCACAGAGCGCTCCGCGCAGGACAAACGGAAATCAAACCAGAAGGCCATCTCCGGAAGCTGTCAGAAGAGCACAGGAAAGAGAAAAGAGGAGAAAACAGGCACGCCTGCTGCGTATTCTTGCTATCGTGCTGTGTGTGATCGTTATTGCCATTGTGGTTGTCATAGCGGTCTCCTGCAGTAAAAAGAAAAACAGAGGAAATGATGAGCCTGTGGTTCAGCCTACCACAGAAGAGGTTGTTACGCTGCCGGAAAAATCAACGGTGGAACTGATCGCGGTTGGTGATGTGCTGATGCATACACCTCTGTTAAACTATGCCGATAATGGGGATGGAACATATGACTTCAACAGTATTTTTGCTGTTATGAAAGATGATATTTCCCGAGCCGATATAGCAGTCTGCAATCAGGAAACCCCGGTCGATCCGTATTCAGACCCAGACGGAGGCATTCATTTTATTTTCAATACGCCTACAGAAATTGTAGATGCGGAGATCAATGCAGGGTTTGATGTCGCAACACAAAGTTCTAATCATACTTATGATATGGGATCGGAAGGTGTGATCAATACTGTAAATTATTGGAGAAGCAGAGCTGATCAGATCAAAATGATCGGTGCAAATGCTTCACAGGAAGACCGCGATACGATCTTTGTATACGAAAAGAATGGCATTAAAATTGCAATGCTGAACTATACGTATGGTCTGAATGGTTTTGAGATGCCTTATGACATGCAGTATCTGGTCACCCTGATCGATGATGGGAACTATGATCTGATCGTTTCAGATATCAAACGAGCAAAAGAAATGGCTGATTTTGTTATTGTATTCCCGCACTGGGGCACAGAAGATCTGGTTGGAGACATCACAGATTTCCAGGATTACTGGGGGAAAGTCTTTACAGAAGCCGGCGCTGATCTGATCATAGGTACGCATCCGCACGTTTGTGAGAAGATCGAATGGATCACAGCCGAAAACGGCAATCGTGCACTTTGCTATTACTCGATCGGCAACTATGCATCCAATCAGCAGGAGACACCGGAAGTATTAGGCGGTATGGCGAAAGTCCGTATCGTGAAAGAAGACGGAAGGACCTATATTGATGAAAGTGCAACTGGTGTAGTACCGGTCGTCACACATAATATCCCAATGGGTGGATTTACGCAGAATGTAGTTTGCTATAAACTGCAGGATTATTCTGAAGCATTAGCGGAAGAACATGATATTTATGTCAATGGAAGGGACTATTTCAATTATGACCGCTTAAATGAACTGGCAAATGAGATCTTTGGTTCCTGGATCATTCAATATTAATTATGGACAATAGAAACAATCGGAAAAGAAGCAGTACAAATAGGAGTTCTTCCAACAGAAGCAGGCAGGCAGCTTTAGCCAGACGCAAGAAACAAAGACAGCGTCTGATCATCCGGATCATTACGATCCTGGTTGCAGTAGCTTTGATCGCTACCTTTGTGCTGGGAGCGATCTCCTGCAATAACAAGAAAAAGAAAGAACCACAGCCGGAAACAGAGAATGTGACGACAGAAGCTATTTCTCAGGAAGATGGGAAGAAACAAGTCACATTAGCTGCTGTGGGCGATATTATTGCGCATGATACTATTTTAAATCTGGCCGAAACAGGGGATGGGTATGATTTTTCCTCTCTGTTTGCTTTGTTGAAAAATGATATTTCTTCCGTGGATCTGGCCATTGCCAATGTGGAGACACCATTAGGCGGCGGTCCTTATACCGGTTATCCGAGTTTTAATACGCCGGATGAGATGGGACTGGCGGTAATCGATGCTGGATTTGATGTTGCGCTGCAGGCATCGAATCATTCTATGGATTCCGGAACGGACGGGATCCGGCATGCCATCCGTTTCTGGAAGAGCCATGCGGATCAGATTTTAATGGTGGGTCTGCACGATTCTGCGGAAGAAGAGTCACAAATACCGATCATTACTGTAAATGGTATTTCTTTTGCGGTTTTAAACTATACTTATGGACTGAATGGATATGAACTCCCTTATGAAGAAGATTACCTGATCACACTGATGAATGACGGAACAAGGGACTTTATCAGAGATCAGGTGGAAAGAGCTTCTTCGCAGGCGGATTTTGTTATTGTCTGTCCGCATTGGGGCGAAGAAAACCGGGTCGGTGAGCCAACCTATGAGCAAGAAGACTGGGCAATGCTGTTCACGGAGGCTGGTGCAGATCTGATCCTTGGGACGCATCCGCATGTTATTGAAGATATTGAATGGATCACTGCCGATAATGGCAACAGGGCACTTTGTTATTATTCTTTAGGAAACTTTGTTTCTAATCAGCAGTATACAGACCTGGTATTGGGCGGCATGGCGTATCTTGTCATTGAACAGGATGAGCAGGGGACACATATCAAGGACGACAGTGCGAAAGTGATCCCTGTAGTTACTCATAATGATAAAACAGGTGACCCGGTTGTTATTCAGGCTTATTATCTGGCAGATTACACGCAGGATCTGGCTGATGTTCATGATACTTATTTATCATTTGACGGAGACTTTTCCGTATCACTGCTTGAACAGAAAGCAGGTAATGTTTTCGGTTCATGGATGATCGATCGGATCCCGCACTAGAATAAGTAAAAACCCGTATTTTATCCTTGCCTTTGGGGTTTTTTTATGTTATTATTTCTCGCAGTTGTTAATTAGATGGAGGTTATGTTTTGTTTTACTTAATTGCAACAATCATAGTTACTATAGCGAGTGTTATTTTGATCATTGCGGTCTGCCTGCAGGAAGGTAAATCCGCAGGACTTTCCGGTTCAATCAGCGGTGGCTCAGAAACATACTGGAGCAGGAATAAAGGCCGGTCCAAGGAAGGAAGGCTGGAAAAGATCACGATCATCATGATGGTCATCTTCTTCGTAGCGGCCATACTGCTGAACGTGGGGCTCTTCACTAAATTTTGATCAATTACAACACTCTCACATGAGAGTGTTTTTTTGAAATATGGAAAACATAAAACTGATCGCAAACAACAAAAAAGCATATCACGACTACTTTGTGGAAGATACGTATGAAGCGGGGATCTCCCTGAAAGGAACGGAGGTCAAATCCCTGCGGATGGGGAAATGCAACATTAAAGAAGCATTTATCAAGGATCGAAACGGAGAAATGTTTGTATATGGAATGAATATCTCTCCGTATGAAAAAGGGAACATTTTTAACCGGGATCCTCTCCGGATCAGAAAGCTTCTTCTGCACAAAGATGAGATCCGAAAGATCACGCAAAAAACATCCCAGCAGGGATATACCGTGATCCCATTAAAGGTCTATTTTAAAGACAGCCTTTGTAAGGTGGAGATTGGTTTGTGCAAAGGTAAAAAGCTTTATGATAAGAGAGAAGCTATCGCAAAGAAAGACCAGAAGAGAGAAGCAGAACGCGATCTGAAGATCCGAAATCTGAAACAGTAAAGGAATAGGAAGTATGGAAATTTGGAATGAAGCCAAGGAATGTATGAGTCGTGACCAGATGACCCAGCTGCAAAGTGCCCGTCTGAAAAAGGTGGTAAGTAATGTTTATCACAATGTGAAGTTCTATAGGCAGAAAATGCAGGAAATGGGACTGGAACCTGGTGATATTAAAGGAATCGAGGATCTTAATAAACTTCCGTTTACAACGAAAGCCGATCTTCGTGACAATTATCCGTTTGGACTTTTCGCTGTTCCAAAGACGGAGATCGTCCGGATTCATGCTTCTTCCGGCACAACGGGAAAACCGACGGTTGTCGGCTATACGCGAAAAGATCTGGATACCTGGAGTGAATGTGTGGCCAGATGTCTGACGATGGCCGGACTGGGAAAGGATGATATTATTCAGGTCGCCTATGGATATGGTTTGTTTACAGGTGGTCTGGGAGCTCATTATGGTGTTGAAAACCTGGGGGCTACAGTAGTTCCTATGTCGACCGGCAATACAAAGAAACTGATCAATATGATGATCGATTTTGAAGTTACTGGATTGATGTGCACACCTTCTTATCTGATGCATATTGCTGAAGTAATCGAAGAAATGGGTGTAAAAGATCAGATCAAACTGAAATCGACCATCAATGGTGCGGAGCCATGGACGGAAGCAATGCGGGTCCAGATCGAGGAACGTCTGAATATTAAGGCTTTTGATATTTATGGTCTGAGCGAATTAATGGGTCCGGGCGTGGCAAATGACTGCGAATTCCATAAAGGCATGCATATTTTTGAGGATTATTTCCTTCCGGAGATCATTGATCCGAATTCAAAGGATACACTGGCGGATGATGTTACAGGAGAGCTGGTCCTTACGAACCTGAATAAGGAAGGGATGCCTCTTCTAAGGTATCGGACCAGGGATCTGACAAGCATTTCACATGATGTATGCGATTGCGGCCGGACAACTGCCAGACTTTCCAGATTTAAAGGAAGAAGCGACGATATGCTGATCATCCGCGGTGTGAACGTATTTCCATCTCAAATTGAGACAGCACTTCTGTCCCTGGATGAAACGACACCAAATTATCAGATCATTGTTGACAGGGTCGGTTCTTTGGATAATCTGACCGTTAAAGTAGAAGTGGATGAGAAATTCTTCTCTGATGAGATCCGTGAATTAGAGAAGTTGGAAAAGAAGATCGCTTATGCGATCCAGCAAATGATCGGACTTGCAACAAAAGTAAAATTGGTTGAGCCGAGATCGATCGAACGCAGTGAAGGAAAAGCAAAGCGTGTGATCGATAACCGGAAATTTGATTAAAGGAGGAGGGCAGATTCATGGCATTGAAACAGTTATCTGTTTTTCTGGAAAACAGAGAAGGCAGACTGGAAGATCTCTTTCAGGTTTTTGAAGCAAATAATATTGAGATCCATTCATTTTCTCTTGCTGAGAGCAGTGAATATGGGATTCTGCGATTGATTGTTTCCAATCCGGAAATTGCGAAGGAAGAATTACGTGCAGTAGATTTTTCTGCGTCCCTGACAGATGTGGTTGCTGTTCGCCTTCCGGGGGGGTTTGACAGCTTAAAAAGTGTGACGGATGCCGTAACAAGCGAGTATAATATTGAATATATGTACGTCCTTTCTACTGAAAAAGACAAGCAGGCAATTGTTTTTAAGATCAAAAATGTAGAAGAAGTAGAAAAGAGTTTAGAAGAAAAAGGGTTTACATTGATCCATTGAGAGCTTGGCAACGGTTATTTATAATCTTATTTTTGTGCTTTATCCTCCTGTTTTGCAGCGGGGCTGCTTTTCATCCAAAGGAGATAAACCGGGAATCAGAGACTGTAACAGAATCGGAAACCAAAGCAGAAGACAGTACAAAAGAAAAGGAAAAGGAACCGGATGTTATTTACGATAGTTTCGGTGAGATCATAAAGAAAAAATTTAACGGTATCTGGTATATCTGGGATGATGACTATGGCTATCGTCAAGAAGTCAGACTGGCTCAGGAACGAAAAGTCGATAAAGATAGTGTTAAGGAAGAACAGGCACAGATAAAAATGGAATGTGTCTACCAAGAACCAGAACTCCCTACGGGATGCGAGATCACTGCCTCTTATATGATCTTAAAATATCATCATTTCCCAATTTCAAAAGTTCGTTTTGGAAACAAGTATTTTGAGGTGAAGGAAAAAAAGACAGACTACCGATATTCTTATGTTGGTGATCCGTATTCGGAGTATGGCCTTGGTTGTTACGCTCCGGCTGTTGTTCTTGCTTTAAACAGGTATTTTGCAATATGTGAATCAGATCTTCTTGCTTTTAACTATACCGGTTACAGTTTTGAGACGCTGTTGAACGCAGTAGGAAAAGGATATCCGGTCATTATCTGGGGGACTCAGTATATGAAAGAACCTTTTTGGGGGTCCACGTTCAAACTGGGAGAGGATACCCTGACTTGGATCAGTCAGGAACACTGCATGGTATTGATTGGGTATGATCTGGGTAAAAAAACCGCTTTTGTTAATGATCCGCTGGCGGGACCTGTGGAGTACGATCTGGATCTGGTCAAAAAAAGATATATACAGCTGGGTTCACAGGCGGTTATTGTCAGGAATCGATCAGAATATTACGACAGAAGGAATAAACCTTTTGCATTTCGGTATGATCCGAATATGCCAAAACAGGAATAATTGAATACGGGGCTGTAAAGGTTTCGACGGGGTTTTTGAAATAGAGTAAGCCACTGGTAGCGGGTAACTACCTAAAAAGATCCAATTAAAAATAAACGCTAAAAACAATAATTTAGCTTTAGCTGCCTAAGCTGCAGCTCGTCGGCCGGCAGAGGCCCGCTGCTGCCGCACCGGCGTCATCATTGCGGGGAACTCTGTACCCTAAGCTTTGCAGGCACAGAACATTGATGAAGCTACTCTGAACGGAAGTCTGTCATTGGGGATCCGGGCAGGGGAAATAAAATTTCAATGACTATAGTGGAAGAAAGCTTTACGGATGAAGTTTCGGACGGGGGTTCGATTCCCCCCAGCTCCATGAAAGACAAGGAGATCCAAAAGGGTCTCCTTGTCTTCATATGAAGTAATCAAACGGTGATGAAAAGACTGAATGCCGAAAAGAGGTGCAGAAGGTACGTCATTGTCTAAACTCATCAAAAAGAGTAGCTGAGCAAGGAACGGAAGATTTCGTATTAGGGCCTATATATGAGATCCTTTCTTTTAGGATCTAAAATTATATTATGATAAGGGCCTGTTTTAAGAAATCTGTTTTTAGGATCTAATATTTTCAGGAATAATAGGGCTTGATAACAGTTTGTTACTTTTGGGCCCGAATTATTTGATGAAAAGTCGGGCCTGATTAGCAAATCTTTTTTACAGGCCCTATTTTCATGTGATTTTGTTGGGCCTAAATCCATACCACCTTTATTTGAGCCCTCTTGATTTGTGAAAAATAGGGCCTGGATTCTTCTTTTTCTATTCAGGCCCGAATGATAAGGCTCTTTTTAGGTCCTTATTTTTAAAATCAAATAAAATGGAATACTTCTGTTCTATCCGAATATGCGTTATAATGCTAAACAAGTACAATTGTTATGAGCAGATAAGGTTTTGCGAATGAATTCTTCAACTGAGTATGCAGATATTGTGGTAATTGGTGCAGGTGTCCTTGGCTGTTTTGCAGCAAGAGCTTTTTCTGCATATGATCTGAAAACCTTCGTTTTGGAAAAACGGGAAGATGTCTGTACGATGATCAGCAAAGCGAATACTGGTATTGTCTATGCAGGATATGATATGCATCCGGGATCCTTAAAAGCGGAGCTGACCGTCAGATCCAACAGCGAATTTGAAGATTTGTGTAAGGAACTTGGAGTCCCATTCTATCGCTGCGGCTCACTTATGATATCTTATGGTCCAAATGGAGATCGTTCACTGGAAAAGAAACTGGAACATGGCAGGCAGAACTGTGTTCCAAACCTTAGGATGATCAGCGGGGAAGAAGCTCAGCAGATGGAGCCAAACCTGAAAAAGGGCATCACAAAGGCACTTTATGCGGAAACAACAGGTGTCGTGAATCCATGGGAATTAGGAATTGCCGCTTTTGAGAATGCCAGAGCAAATGGCGTTTCTTTCCGATTCATGGAAGAAGTGAAATCATGTGAGTCATCCGACGAAGGAATTATATTGAAAACGTCTTTTTGCAGCGGAAAGGAAAATACGGAACATACCTATATTGCCAGATACGTGATCAATTGTGCCGGAACAGAAGCCCCATCTGTACGAGAATTATTGTTTCCAAAAACGATTGGGATTCATCATACCAGAGCAAATTACCTGGTATATGAACAGGGAAAAGAGCGTACTGTATCCCGGGTCATATTTTATGAACCGGAACAAAAAGATAAAGCACTGACATTAGCCCCTACACTTGATCGCCATCTGATCATTGGGGCAACTGAGTCAGATTCAGATGATCAGCCAACGTATGCAACAGATAGGGAAGATTTGGAACGATTGCTTTCCTTTACCAGAGATATTCTTCCTGAAATGGATGCATCCACTTTATTAAATCAGTTTGGTTCTGCAAGACCAAATCCCTATCTGTATGATGATCCATCTGCACACCTTTCAGATTTCAACATAGCAGAAGATGACAGAATGATCAGTCTGATTGGAATTAAAACACCTGGGATCACCTGTGCTTATGAATTAGGCAAAGTAGTTGCCCAAAAAGTACTAGAACAGATTGGAACGGTAAAAGATAATTCCAACTATGATCCGATCCGCATTCCACCAGAACCATTTTCTGTTCTTCGGTATAATAGTGCAGTCGACGGACCGATCATCTGTGCCTGCAATCTGGTCACAGAAAGGATGATCCGTGATGCTGTTAAAAGAGGTGCTACAACAATTAATGGGATCCGTCGTCGTACGAGTGCCGGAATGGGCAGGTGCCAGGGCGCTGAATGTGAAGAAGCCATCGTAAAGATCCTTGCTGATGAATTAGGAATATCCGTAAAGGAAGTAACGAAAGATGGAAAAGGGAGCAGTATTATCATATGAAGCAGACAAAACCCGTCTTAGCTGTTATTGCTGCAGGTGTCCTGTGGGGTATCATTAGTATATTCGTAAAAAGACTATCTTCATCAGCCATTGATCCGCTGCAGATCTCACTGATCCGAATGCTGATCGCTGCAGTCTGCTTTTCTCTGTTTGTTCTGATCAAAGACCGTTCCAAATTTAAAATCAACTGGAAAGATTTTTGGATGTTTGCCTGCACAGGCATAGTAAGTATCGTACTGTTCAACACATGCTATTTTTATACAACCATTCATTCACAGGCCAGTATTGCTGTGGTTTTGCTTTATACATCTCCGGTCTTTGTTATGATCTTTTCAGCAATCTTTTTTAAAGAAATAATAACATTAAAAAAGATCATCGCTTTGATCCTTACTATCTGCGGATGTGTTCTGGTTGCAGGATTGATTGGCGGGAATGTAACGATCGCACCGCTCGTATTTCTGACAGGTATTGCTTCCGGTCTGTTTTATGCTTTGTATTCGATCTTTGGAGAGATAGCACTGAGAAAGTATGACACGATGACGGTAACGGTTTGGACATTTATATTTGGCCTTATAGGCTCCCTTCCTTTAGGAAAACCTGCAGCGACGATTCGTGCGCTGATTAGCGAACCGGTCCTGATCCTGTATGCCTTTGGAATTGGGATCTTATCTACTGTTCTTCCATATTTCCTTTATACCTGGGGCCTGGGAAGAATGGAAACATCCAAAGCAGCAATCCTGGTTGCCGTGGAACCATTAGTGGGCTGCGTGATTGGCATGACATTATTCCATGAGCCGCATAATATTCAGAAAATCCTCGGCATTATCCTGATTCTGGCATCTATCATTTTACTGAATCTAAATTTGAAAAAGAGTTCGTATTTTATTAATACAAAGTGATATTGGAAGTTGCAGATGGTCTCCTTTTGTGCTACCATAATCAGCGAGCTAGGGGAGCCGTAAGGCTGAGATTTCACCAGAAGAACCCTTATTACTTGATTCGGTTAATACCGACGTAAGGAAGCTTACCTTTTTCAAGTAATCCCCCTGCGAAAGGAGGTTTTTTTATGTCATTTTTTATCAAAGAAGTAGATGGAGATCTGGTTCTCCAAACAGGCGGCTATATTGTAGCTGCTGTCATTTTAGCAGTCCTGGTCTTGATCGCAGGGCTTTTGCTTTCCAAACGTGGAGAGCGGAAAAAGATGAGTGCAAAACAACTGGCGTTTTGTGCTGTTGCTTTGGCTTTAGCGATGGTCACATCTATGATCAAGATATTCCGTTTTCCATTTGGCGGATCAGTAACCCTTTTTAGTATGTTGTTTATCTGTCTGATCGGTTACTTTTATGGACCTGGAACCGGTATTTTGACTGCTGTCGCTTATGGTGTTCTGCAGTTTATCCTGGGACCATACATTTATACACCGATCCAGGTGATTGTGGATTATCCATTAGCATTTGGCGCTCTTGGATTTGCAGGATTATTTTGGAAGAGCAGGAATGGCCTTTTAAAGGGCTACATCATCGGCGTCGTAGGACGATGGGTCTTTTCAGTGATATCCGGGTGGGTCTTTTTTGGTGAGTACGCCTGGGATGGCTGGGCAGCCCTTCCATATTCCCTTTGCTATAATGGAGCCTATATTTTTGCAGAAGCGATCATTACGATCATTTTGATCAGTATTCCGCCGGTAAAAAAGGCAATCAACTATGTGAAAAACATGGCGCTCGCATGAGCGCCATTTTCTTTTATCAGTAGGATTCAACATCGTTTTATGTTAAAATAACAATATGGAAAAATTATCAAAAGACCTGGTCAGATCCGATAATGAAACTGAGTCTGTACGCTTAAATAAATATA
>JAFWCK010000030.1 GCA_017536965.1 Lachnospiraceae bacterium
GCATCCTTTGCAGAACCTGAGCCTGCAGAAGTGGTTTATGAAACCCCATCTCCGGCACCTGCAGAAGAAAAGATAGAAGAAGAGGTCTTTACCGAACCGCAGGAAGCTGGACTTCAGGTGTCCGACAATCCGATCATTGCAGCTGTTATCGAACCGGTGGCAGAGCCGTTGGCAGATGTAGAACGTGCAAGAGAAGGATTTGATGATGCTTTCCCATCTGCACTTAATCAGCAGGAAATGTTCCCGGAAAGAGAACGAGAAGTTTTATTTGCGGCTGAAGAAAAAGACGATACAGAGGTAAGAACAAAGGAAGACGGCGGCTCAGCAACCATTCTTTTTGCGATCTCTCCGCAGGAAGATGAAAATGCGCCGGATGAACTGGTTCTGCCGGAAGCTGTTCAGGCAGAGGTGAATTCCTCCAAGGTTGCCGACAGGGTTGCCCCGGAACGCAGAGAGCCTGTGCAGAAACCTACCTATAGTTCCAGACTCCAGACTGCTATCGAACCGGAACCGGCACCACAAGTGAAACCAGCAGCTGCAGAGGCAGTGCCTACGGAAGTGATCCGCCCTACAAGAAGCAGTAAGTATTCCAGCGTTTCCTCTTTATTCGCAGAAGATGAAACAGATAATATTGACGGACAGATCACACTCGATTCCATGTTTGCGACCTATTCTAAACGGGCAGAAGTGCAGGAGCCGGTCATTCCGGAAATGCCGCAGGAGACTCCATCCTTTGAGCAGGCTCCTGTCGAGGTGAAGTTAGAGGACGAGTTCCCGGTCAATGAAAGTGCCATTGCTGAAGAGGAAAATGAGCCTCCACTGATCACAGAACTGGGCGGAGATTTTGGCAGAAAAGCTGAACCTGAGTATGAAACCCCTGCTTATCAGGAACCGGAGATGACAGCAGAGCCACAAGCAGAAGGCATGAGTGACTTTGAAAAGGCAATGCTCGCGTATGATACTGCCCGCGCAGAGGGAAAAGAAGGATTTGATTTCAAATCTCTCTTTACCAAAGCATCTGATGAGGAATTCGCGGAAGATTCTCTCGAAGAATCCGAAGAGGAAGAATTAGAAGAATATGAAGAGCAGCTCTACGATGAACCGGAAGACGACGAGTACGAGGATGATGAGTACGAAGACGACGAGTACGAAGATGATGAGTACGAAGACGATGAGTACGAAGATGATGAGTACGAAGACGTTGAGCATAAATCTGAAAACAAACGATTAGACGATGATTATGAAGTCGGATTTGGTGAGACCGAAGAACCTGCATTCGAAGAAGAATATGATGACGACTGGGACGAGGGACCTGTTGAGGATTATGAAGATGATTATGAAGAAGAATCCGAAGACGGTTTTGAGCAGGAGTTAGACGATTATGAAGAAGGCGAATTCGAAAAAGAACCTTTTGAGGACGGAGAATATGTAGAAGACGACTACGTGGAAGAGTATGAGGAAGAAGCATACGAGGACGATTATGTAGAAGACGATTACGAAGAAGCTCCTCCTTTGGAAGAGCCTGCTGCAGAATACGATGATTCCTTCGAAGAGGACGAGACTGCAGAAGAACCTGCAGAAGCATACGAAGAAGAGTCTTATGAAGAAACGCCGGAAGAATACGAGGACGAGTATACAGACGAGTACGAGGATGACGAGTACTCGGATGAATATGACAATGAGTATGATGATTATGAATATGAAGATGGCGGCTATGAGATGCCTGCAGAGCTGAAAGAAGAACTGGCAGAGTTCCTGCTGATCGATGGCATGGAAGAGCGGATCAATGGTACGATCGGAAGCCTGATCGAGAAAAAGAGACATGGCGATCCGACCGGAGGAAACCTGATCGTAACCGGCGACACCAAGAGCGGAAAGACCTATCTGACGATTGCCGTAATCAAGGCAGTTGGACAGGAAATCGGCGGAAACAGCCGCGTGGCCAAAGTAAAAGCACAGGCTCTGAATGGCAAAAATATGATGAAGGTCTTTGAGAAAATCGCCGGCAGTGATCTGTTGATCGAAAACGTAGGTTATCTGAACGATGAAACAGTTGAGAGCCTGATCGATATTTTGAGCAGCCGGAGTTTGTCTTCCATGGTTGCATTGGAAGGAAATCAGCTGGCAATCGATAATATGATCAGCAAGCATCCGGAATTGAACGAACTGTTCCAGACAAGACTGAATGTATCCGAACTCAGTTTGGCACAATGGGCAGATCTGGCATGTCAGTATGCTGAGGAGCAAGGCTATACCGTTAGCGATATGGCACTTCTGGCACTGCATGCAAAGATCGATGAACTGAATGTGCCGACGGAGCGTCTGGGATACGATAATATCAGAGGCATCATTGATAATGCTATTGCGAATGCTTCCAAACGTGGAGGTGGAAAATTCCGTTTTGGCAGTAAGAAACGGAAAGGCAATGCGAAACAATTAGAAGAAGCAGATTTCATGTAAAGGACAAGCAATGAACGACTTAGAATTAGCATTTCATGCAAATGAAATCAGAAAAGGTATCATACAAGGTGTACATGCGGCAAAAGCCGGGCACCCAGGCGGATCTCTTTCATCTGCGGATATTCTTACCTATTTATATTTTGTGGAAATGAACGGAATCGATCCTGATGATCCATCGAATCCGGACAGAGACCGCTTTGTACTGTCTAAAGGACATGCGGCTCCGGTACTGTATGCAACCCTTGCGGAAAAAGGTTTCTTCCCAAAAGAAGAACTGCTGACTCTCCGCAAAGTGGGATCCCGCCTGCAGGGACATCCGGATATGAATCTTCTTCCGGGGGTGGATATGTCCACCGGATCTTTAGGACAGGGTCTTTCCACAGCTGTTGGAATGGCGCTGGCAGGAAAAATGGATCAGAAGAACTATCGCGTGTACGCACTTGTGGGAGATGGAGAGATTCAGGAAGGACAGATCTGGGAGGCATGTATGTTTGCCGGTCATAGAAAACTGGACAACCTGACAGTGATCGTGGACAACAATGGCCTGCAGATCGACGGAGATATTGCAAAAGTCTGTTCTCCGTATCCGCTTGATGAAAAATTCATGTCCTTCAATTTTAATGTAGTCCATGCGGATGCACATGATTTTCAGTCTCTGAAAGATGCATTCACAGAGGCGAAAGAGACAAAAGGTATGCCGACGGCAATTATTGCGAAGAGCATAAAGGGCAAGGGCGTTTCCTTTATGGAGAATAATGCCGGCTGGCATGGCAAAGCTCCAAATGACGAAGAGTATGAGATCGCAATGAAAGACCTGGAAGAAATAGGAGCAAAATTATGTCAGTAAAAGTGAATTTATCCGGAGAGAGTAAGATTGCAACCAGAGAAAGCTATGGAAAAGCTTTGGTGGAATTGGGAAATAAATATCCGGAGCTGGTTGTATTAGATGCCGATCTTGCCGGAGCAACCAAAACAGAGATCTTTCAAAAGGCATTTCCGGACAGACATATTGATTGCGGTATTGCGGAAGCAAACATGATGGGTATCGCAGCAGGACTCGCTTCCTGCGGAAAGATCCCATTTGCATCTTCTTTTGCAATGTTTGCTACAGGCAGAGCATTCGAACAGGTCCGGAATACAATCGCACATACGGAACTGAACGTGAAAGTGGCAGCAACGCATGCCGGTATTTCCGTCGGCGAGGATGGCGCGACCCATCAATGCTGTGAAGACCTTTCGCTGATGCGTTCTATTCCGAACATGATCGTGATCAATCCGTGTGACGATGTAGAAGCAAGAGCGGCTGTGGCTTGGGCGGCTGCTTATAAAGGACCGGTCTATCTCCGATTCGGACGTCTGGCTATTCCGGTAATCCTGGATGCTGATTCATACGAGTTCGAAATGGAAAAAGCAATTGTGCTGAGAGAAGGGAAAGACCTGACGATATTTGCAACAGGACTGGAAGTATATGAATCCCTGATGGCTGCAGAAAAGCTGGCAGAAGAAGGCATCGATGCAGAAGTGATCAATGTACATACACTTAAGCCGATTGATGAGGAAACTATTTGCACATCTCTGGCTAAGACCGGAAAAGGGGTGACTGTGGAAGAACATTCCGTTATCGGAGGATTGTTCAGCGCAGTCAGCGAAGTGGCTGCAAAACGTTGTCCGACAAAGATCCTGCCGATCGGAATAGAGGATGAATTTGGACAATCCGGTCCGGCAAAAGAACTTTTGAAATTGTATAAACTGGATGCTGACGGAATTTACGAAAAGATCAAACAGTTTCTGTAAAAGAAAAGAGTGAGCGAAATGCTCACTCTTCTTTTTTGTCTTCTCTCTGTTCTTTTTTATATTCTTTATATAATTGCAGATATGCGGTCATGTAAACGAAAAAGGCAAGAAGCATAAATGCTGCGGAAAAGCCGATGAGGATCGTAACCACGTGCGGGTCGATCTTTGGAAAAGCGATCAGCGCCAGCATGACGCCGTATAAAATAACGGTACAGATCTTGCCGCACCACATAGCACCTGCTATGTGTTTCCCTTTGCTGAAAAGAAAACCGCTGAAGATTAAAGAAACAACTTCTTTCACTGCATAGATCACGATCAGTAGCAGGATCCAGTGGTACTTATAAACTACACAGAACAGCATTGCAAACTGCATCGCTTTATCCGCGATCGGGTCAATGATCTTTCCCCAATCCGTGATCATATTGCATTTTCGGGCGATGATGCCATCAACAATATCTGTCAGAGCAGAAATCGCAACGATCACAATAGACCAGATATGACCGGAAAGGGACTGGGCATTCATGTATACCACGACAAAAACCGGTACGAGCAGGATCCTTACATAAGTCAGAATATTGGGTATCGCGAAAATGTCTTTTTTACTAAAATGCATGTATGTCTCCCTACATAAAAACAACACAAAAAGTATATTTCAATGAGCCCGAAAAGTCAATCGACAGGAGGGCTCAGAATGCCAATTTTCCTTGACAAATAAGCATTTTTGGGGTATAAGTATTATTGACTTTCGGAATATGAATGAAGAAAGAGAGTAATATTTTTAGAGGAGGATACACAATGAATAAGGTTGAATTAGTTGAAGCTATGGCTAAGAAAACAGGTCTTTCCAAAAAAGACGCTGAGGGAGCTTTAAAGGCATTCATCGAAACAGTCGAATTTGAAGTTAAAAAGGGACGTAAGGTTCAGTTAGTTGGTTTTGGTACATTTGAACTTTCTAAGAGAGCAGCTCGCAAGGGCCGCAACCCACAGACTGGCGAAGCTATGAAGATCAAAGCTTCCAAGACACCTAAGTTTAAACCAGGCAAAGCTTTCAAGGATGCTGTAAACTAATTAAAGCAAAATTGTGATGATCAAAAAGCGCTGCCGCAGAAATGCGACAGCGTTTTTTTTATGTGTAAAACTATGAAAATACAGTGAACTATTTGATTTCCCCCAAAAAACAAAGTAGAATATACGGGTGAGAATAGATAAATTTTTAAAAGTATCCAGACTTATTAAAAGAAGAACTGTTGCAAACGAAGCCTGTGATGCGGGTAGGATCAGCGTAAATGGTAAAGTCGTGAAAGCGTCTTACGATGTAAAAATCGGAGACGTTATTGAGATTACCTTTGGAACAAAAACGGTAAAGGCGAAAGTCATCTCTGTCGCGGACAGTACAAAAAAAGAAGACGCGAAAGAGATGTATGAATTAATATGAAAAAAAGACGTTCAAAAAGCAGGCGGACCGTGCTTATGATCCTTGTGTTGATTATCGTGGTTTTTGGCTGCGCTTTTTTGGGACTGCAGATATACAACCTGAAAAAACAGAACACAGAATTGAAAGCGCGCAAAGAAAGACTGACAGAGCTGTTGTCTGAAGAAACTCTTCGTTCGGAAGCTTTGGAAGAAGAGAAGGTCTATATACAGACTAAGAAATATATAGAAGAAAAAGCAAAATCAATCGGATATGTCTACCCGGATGAGATCATATTCAGAAAGGAAAACTAGTGGAGACGAGAATAGAGGAAGTCTTTGATCGATGGGCAAATGAACAGCGTGAAATCGGCAGGGGTGACAATGTTGTAATTGGTGTTTCCGGCGGCCCGGATTCTCTCTGCCTGCTATTTTTACTGTACCAGTACAGCAAAAGGGTTGGCTTTAATGTCATTGCCGTTCATTTTAATCACAAGATCCGCGGAGCTGCGTCAGATGAAGACGAGGCTTTTGTGAAAGAAGTATGTGATTATCTGCGGATCAAATGCATTATTGCCAGAGCGGATATTCCGGCACTTGCAAAAAAAACCGGCCTGAGTGTGGAAGAGACCGGACGGATCATGCGGTACAAAGCGTTTGCGAAAGCTGCGCAGTCCGTAGGTGGAGTAATCGCTGTTGCGCATCATCAGGATGATAATGCAGAAACGGTTCTAATGAATCTGATCCGCGGATCAAATTTAAAAGGTCTGACGGGGATGCATGAGTACGGGGAGCTGGAAGGCTGCCGCGTTATTCGTCCACTGATCAAGGGAACGCATGCTCAGATCATGGAATTTCTGGATGCAAACCAGCTTCGTTATATGGATGATGAGACGAATCAGGATGTCACTTATGCCCGCAACCGGATCCGCCATAATGTCATGCCGGAACTGAATCTGATCAATGTAAAAGCAGCGGAGCATATCGCAGATGTGGCTGAAGAACTGGCACAGGTGGAGGAATTCCTGGGCACATTGACCGAGGAAGCCTACACCAGTGTTGTGTCGGAAAAAGAAAGCGAAGTCATTGTGAACACCTATAAGCTCCTTCAGCTCGACCCGCTGATCCAACGCCGTGTTTTATATCTGGCAATCGGCAGAGCACAGGGTACGGTAAAAGATATCTCGCGCGTGCATGTAGACGAACTGCTTGGGCTTTGCAGAAAGCAGACAGGAAAGCAGATCGATCTTCCGGGAGAGCTGGTCGCAGTGAAAAATTATTATGATATCTCCATTCGGCCGGATGTTGAAGCCGAAGAGGTGCAGGAAGTCATTGCGGAAATTCCATTAGATATGGAAGAACTTTTCCAACAGACCAAAGTAATTCCGGTTTCTGATGATATGACGATTTCTCTTCTTGTTACACAGGTTAATGATGAAAACCGAGATGTTTTCCTCGAGAAAAATGAGTATACGAAAGCGTTTGATTATGATACAATAAGCGGAAATCTTGTTTTGGGAAGGAAAGTTTCCGGAGATGTGATCAGTCTGAAAGAAGGACGGAAAACACTCAAGAAATTCTTTACAGATGAAAAGATCCCGCAGGATCTGCGGAAGGAAATACCAGTCCTGAAAGATGAGAGAAATGTCCTCTGGATCATCGGTTACCGTATGGCAGAGGACCATAAAATTACAAAAGACACGAAGCTGGCACTTCTTGTCAGGATAAGCGGAGGCATCGATGAATACGAAAATTGACGTGCTGATTCCGGAGGAAGATATCCGGAAACGAATCAGCGAGATGGCTGCAGAGCTGAGTGAAAAATATAAAGGAGAGGAAGTACTCCTGGTAGGGATCCTGACTGGTTCGGTCTTCTTTTTAGCGGAGCTGGCACAGAAGATGACCATTCCGGTAGAGATTGATTTTATGGCAGCATCCAGCTATGGCAGCGGCACGGAATCGTCCGGCAGAGTGCTGATCACAAAAGATCTGGCGCGATCTATTGAAGGAGATCATGTCATCATTGTTGAGGATATTGTTGATACCGGGCAGACGCTGCATCTGCTGACAGAAATGCTGATAGAACGCAACCCGGCCAGCTTGGAACTGGCAGTGCTTTTAAATAAACCATCCAGAAGAAAAGTTTGTCTGGATGCAGATTATGTAGGATTTGATATCCCGGATGCATTCGTTGTCGGATGGGGGCTGGACTATGATCAGAAATACAGAGACCTGCCTTATATTGGGGTAATAAAAGAATAATAAAGAGGAAACAGAATGAGTAAACCATTTAGAGGAATTATCATTTACGGCGTGATCATTGCCGCAGTGTTTGCCCTCATTTATATTATGAGCACACCGCGTCAGACAAATGATAATTATACGTTCAGTGAATTCCAGCAGGATCTGAAAGACAACGCTGTCAGCGAAATTGCAATCCGACAGAACAGCGAGATTCCGACTGGTGTGGTAACGGTGACATTCCGCGATACAACAAAAAAACTGTTGTACGTGGAAAACGTCGGTACGATTACTGAACTGCTGAACGAAAAGAATATTACGTATACACTGTATGACGTGACAAGGTCGAGTTACTTTGTGTCGACGATCCTGCCAATGGTCATTATGTTTGTCATCATGATCGTTTTCTTCCTGGTGGTTTCCGGGCGTTCGGCAGGAGCCGGCGGAAACGTGATGAATTTCGGTAAGAGTAAAGCGAAGATGATGGCACAGCCGGATAACAAAACCACATTCCGTGATGTTGCCGGATTAAAAGAAGAACGTGGCGAGTTGGAAGAAGTTGTAGACTTTTTGAAAGCTCCGCAGAAATATACCAGGGTTGGAGCAAGAATCCCGAAAGGTGTTCTGCTTGTAGGCCCTCCGGGAACTGGTAAAACATTGCTTGCAAGAGCGGTATCCGGGGAAGCGGGAGTTCCGTTTTTCCATATTTCCGGTTCTGATTTCGTAGAGATGTTCGTCGGTGTCGGCGCATCCCGTGTGCGTGATCTTTTTGGAGAAGCAAAAAAGAATGCGCCATGTATCATCTTTATCGATGAGATCGATGCCGTGGCAAGACGCAGAGGATCAGGCCTTGGCGGCGGACATGATGAAAGAGAGCAGACACTGAACCAGATCCTCGTCGAGATGGACGGCTTTGGTGTCAATGAAGGAATTATCGTAATGGCGGCAACCAACCGTGTAGATATCCTGGATCCTGCTATCCTTCGTCCGGGACGTTTTGACCGGAAGGTCTTTGTTGGTAAGCCGGATGTACAGGGAAGAGAAGAGATCCTCCGTGTACATTCCCGTAATAAGCCGCTGGCGGAAGATGTGAATCTGGAAACAGTAGCAAAGACAACGGCAGGGTTCTCCGGTGCTGATCTGGAAAACCTGATGAATGAAGCCGCTATCAATGCGGCTGGCCAGAACAGAGCCTATATTAAACAGGAAGATATTGAAAAAGCATTTATTAAAGTTGGTATCGGTGAAGAAAAGAAGAGCCGTGTGATTTCGGAAAAAGAAAGAAAGATCACAGCATACCACGAATCCGGACATGCGATCCTGTTCCATCTGCTTCCAGAAGTTGGACCAGTCCACATGGTTTCCATTATTCCGACCGGTATGGCAGGCGGTTATACCATGCCGCTGCCGGAGAAGGACGAAATGTTCAACTCCAAACAGAAGATGCTGGAGAATATCATGGTCTCCTTTGGCGGACGGATCGCAGAGGAATTGATCTTTAATGATATTACTACAGGTGCATCCCAGGATATTAAGCAGGCATCCGATATTGCCAGAGCTATGGTTACAAAATATGGTATGAGTGAAGCACTTGGCCCGATCGATTATTCCACTTCGGAAGGCGATGAAGTCTTTATTGGACGTGATTGGGGCACCGTTAAATCGTTCTCTGATGCTACTTCTTCCATGATAGATAAGGAAGTTCGGACGATTATCGATGAATGCTATCAGAAAGCAAGAGATCTGATCATTGCCCATAGGGATGTTCTGGAAAAGTGTGCTCAGCTGTTGCTTGAGAAAGAAAAGATTACTCGCGAAGAGTTTGAAGCATTATTCCAGCCAGCTGATCCGGAACCGGAACCAGATTCGGAACCAGAGCAGGGACCGGGACCAGAGGATCCGTTTAACCCATCCGGGTATGATGGACCGGCATTTGGTCCGGATTCTATTGCACCGATCTCTGTGTAAATAACAGAAAAACCCGAAAAAAGCTTTAAATCAAAGAAAAAGGCAGTTTTTTGTACAAAACACACAAAAACTGCCTTTTATTTTTGTAAACTTTGGTAACACTTACAGATAGACTCGTGTTATTATACTGACTGTAAAACAACCCCCCAATACAAAGTTTTACACCCCATAAAATAAATACCTTCTCCTAAGAAAGTCAGCAAACGCTGGCTTTTTTTCTTTGTCCTGACTTTTCAGCTTTCAATCTGCAGGATATGGCAGGAATCTTTTCCGAGAACAGATTCGGTTTTTTCCTTGAAGGAATCCAGACCGGAGAGAGGGACAAATGCCAGGATCGTTCCGGCAAAGCCGCCTCCGTTAATGCGGACGGCACCTTCTTCTCCCAAAAGAGAGCGAACCAGTTCCATTGCGTCCAGATATTTTGTATTTGCAGGGTCCGAAGCGGGAACGACATTCTGCAATACATCCCGCGAAGAAATACCGGATGCATTAACGTTTTTGAGAAAAGCAGGGATATTGTTTTCTTTTAATGCTTTTGCCGCTTCCTCCACACGTGCCATCTCTGCGTAGAAGTGCTTTGCCCGCTGCAGCGGACGATTTCCGACAAAAAGTGCCTGGTCCGGAGTCAGAAGTCCTCTGTCAACTTCGCGAAGCGTGTTCTTGCCAAAGTAATTTGCCACCTTTTTCATATCTGCCGGAATTGCGGCATATTCTTCGGTCAGATCATCATGAGAAGCGCCGCTGTCAATCGCGCAGAGCGCGTAACCGGCTTTCTCAAAATCAAAAGCGATCTGTTCCACTTTCGGATTTGCCGGATCCTGAAAATCAATATAGACGATCTTTCCGACAGAGCAGGCCATCTGATCCATCAAACCGCATGGCTTGCCAAAATATTTATTCTCCGCATACTGTCCGACAATTGCGATATCGATATCAGATAATGGTTCTTTTGCCACTTTCGGAACATATAACTGGTTCAGGATCCTTCCGATCAGCACTTCAAAAGCGGCAGAAGAAGACAGGCCGCTGCCCATCAGAACTTCTGTCTTGATATATGCTTCAAAACCATATGGGAGTTCTTTTGCACCGGTTTTGTCTAAAAAGCCTTTTGCGATCCCACGCAGCAAAGCTTTGGATGTGTTCTGCTCACTGACCACAGGGACTAACTCATCTGCCTGGATGGAGATCCGTCCCACACCTTCGGAAAACAATTCGATTTTTTTATCTTCCCGCGGGGCGAATGCTGCATAGATCTTTAGATTAACAGACGCCGCCAGCACTTTTCCGTTCTGATGGTCTGTATGGTTGCCAAGGAGTTCCACTCTTCCGGGAGCAGATGCAAAGTCTGCAGCCACCCGGCCGAATGTCTCCTGAAACTTCTGCATAAAATAAGACCGGTCCATGATTTCCTCTTTTCATTTTGATAAAATAGACTTGTGTTATGACTTATTGTAGCAGATATCGGGAGAAAATGGCGGAAAAACCAGTTAATAGACATTTTGAAAATAGATGTCGAAAAAAACGGACCACAAGAGAAAAAAATCTTTCGAAAAAAAACACAAAATATGGACATAGGCTATTGACTTAACCACAAGATATAGTATAATAACTTCTGCAAACAAGAGTTTTTACCCCTGTTTTATCGAGAATAAAATGCAAAATGCAGCATTGCAAATTGAGGATGAATGCGATGTTTCTGGGTAGTTTGCGCAAAAAAGGAAGGGTTGGGAAGACATGAAGATCATTAAAAGAAGCGGAGAAGAAGTCACTTTTGACGCATCTAAAATAGAAGCCGCCATTATCAAAGCTAATAATTCCGTTGCAGAAACAGAGAGAATGAGACCGTTAACGATCCACCTGATCGTGAATGCGGTTACGGAAGAATGTTCTCTGATGGATCGTGCACCAAGCGTGGAAGAGATCCAGGATATGGTTGAGAATCATATTATGGAACAAAACGCTTTTAATGTGGCGCGCAATTATATTACCTATCGTTACAGACGTGCTGTTGCCCGTAAGGCAAACTCCACAGATAAGCAGATCCTTTCTCTGCTGGATTGCAGCAATGAGGAAGCAAAACAGGAAAACTCCAACAAGAATCCGGTCGTGAACTCTGTACAGCGTGACTATATGGCTGGCGAGGTCAGCAAGGACATCACAAAACGGTTCCTTCTTCCGACGGATATTGTGGAAGCTCATGAAAAAGGCATCATTCATTTCCATGATACGGATTACTATGCACAGCATATGCATAACTGCTGTCTGGTCAATCTGGAGGATATGCTGCAGAATGGCACCGTTATTTCCGAAACAATGATTGAGAAGCCGAAGAGCTTCTCCACCGCCTGCAATATTGCAACACAGGCTGTTGCGCAAATTGCATCCAACCAGTATGGCGGACAGAGCATTTCACTTTCCCATCTGGCACCGTTTGTACAGGTGAGCCGTGAAAAGATTTATAAGAAGACCAAAGAACAGTTCGACCAGGTTGGTATGGAATATACAGAAGAAATGCTGAACGAGATCGTTGAGCAGAGAGTCCGTGACGAGATCAAGCAGGGCATCCAGACCATCCAGTATCAGGTGACTACGCTGATGACAACGAACGGCCAGGCACCGTTTGTTACCGTCTTCATGTATCTGAATGAAGTAGAAGAAGGACGGACCCGTGACGACCTGGCGCTGATCATTGAAGAAACACTGCGTCAGAGGATCAAGGGCGTCAAGAATGAAAAAGGTGTGTATATCACCCCGGCATTCCCGAAGCTGATATACGTTCTGGAAGAAGACAATGTCCGTGAAGGAACCCGCTATTTCTACCTGACCAGACTGGCTGCGGAATGTACCGCAAAGAGAATGGTTCCGGATTATATCTCCGAGAAAATGATGCTGAAACTGAAGGTGGACGCAAACGGAGAGGGCCACTGCTATCCGTGCATGGGCTGCCGGTCCTTCCTGACTCCATATATTGATGAGAACGGAAAACCAAAATATTACGGCCGTTTCAATCAGGGCGTCGTGACGCTGAACCTTGTGGATGTTGCCTGCTCTTCCGGAAAAGACGAACAGAAATTCTGGGAGATCCTGGATGAAAGACTGCAGCTTTGCTATCGTGCTCTGATGTGCAGACATGACCGTCTGATGGGAACCAAGAGTGATGCGGCTCCAATCCTTTGGCAGTATGGTGCACTGGCTCGTCTTGAAAAAGGAGAAACGATCGATAAACTGTTATTCGGCGGATACTCCACTATCTCTTTAGGCTATGCAGGTCTGTATGAATGTACTTACTACATGAAGGGATGTTCCCATACACAGGAAGGCGGAAAAGAGTTTGCTCTGAAGTTGATGCAGAAATTGAACGATGCCTGCAAAGAATGGAAAGAAGCAAACAATATGGACTTCTCCCTGTACGGAACTCCGCTGGAGTCCACAACCTACAAATTTGCAAAATGTCTGCAGAAACGCTTTGGCGTGATCCCGGGAGTGACCGATAAGAACTATATTACAAATAGCTATCACGTTCATGTAACGGAAAAGATCAATGCTTTTGAAAAACTGAAATTCGAATCCGATTTCCAAACCCTTTCCCCAGGCGGCGCTATCAGCTACGTGGAAGTCCCGGATATGAAAGATAATCTGGATGCAGTTGTTGCAGTTATGCAGTATATCTACGATAACATCATGTATGCAGAACTGAACACAAAGAGTGACTATTGTCAGGTATGTGGTTACGATGGAGAAATTCAGATCGTAACAGATGACAGCGGTAAGCTGGTTTGGGAATGTCCAAACTGCGGAAACCGCGATCAGGACAAGATGAACGTAGCGCGCCGGACCTGTGGGTATATTGGTACACAGTTCTGGAACCAGGGCAGAACACAGGAAATCAAAGACAGAGTACTGCATCTGTAAAAAACTTGAAATAATAGAGGATATTTAGTAAAATTTGAGGACACTCTCTTGAAAAAGGGAGTGTCCCATTTTTTACATTACATTTTTGCATGAGAGGTAAGAACATGCATTATTCAGAAATAAAAACTTGTGATATTGCAGACGGCCTTGGCGTTCGGACTACGTTATTTGTATCCGGATGCAGGAATCACTGCAAAGGATGTTTTCAGCCGGAGACATGGGACTTTGAAAATGGACCGGTCTTTGATGAAAAAGTCTGGGAGGAAGTACTGGACAGTCTGGTCCCGGATTATATTCAGGGATTAACACTTTTAGGCGGAGATCCGTTTGAAGAGGAGAATCAGAGGGATCTGATCCCGTTCATGCGGGAGTTCAAAAAGAGATTTCCGGACGTGGAAGATTCCAAAGGACAAAAGCATGCCAGCAAAAACGTCTGGGCGTTTACAGGATACATGTTTGAAGATCTTCTTCCGGGCGGGAAGAAGTATACAGAGTATACCTATGAACTGCTTTCTTACGTGGATATTCTGGTGGATGGCCCGTTCATTGAGGAACAGAAAAACCTGGCGTTAAAATTCCGGGGCAGTGAAAATCAGCGGCTGATCGATATGAATGAGTATCGCCGCAGCGGAAACATTGTAACGATCCTGGGCAGCTGAATCAGCTGCCTTCTTTCTGCCCCCGGCCGTAGGCCGAGGGAGTCCCGCGGCTTAGAGCGGTTCAAAGAAACATGTTAGAGTTTCAATCTTTTTAGGAAAAAGGCATGAATAAAAATGAGATTTTAAAAGCATATGGTACGGATTATAAAGAGATGACAAAACGTCTCCTTGTCCGTGCAGATCTGCAGGAACAGATTCAAAAGAAATGCGGAGACCGAAAAGATGTCCGGATTGGAATCAAACCTAACCTGGTCAGTCCGACCCCGGCACAGTTTGGAGCTACTACACATCCGGAGGTCGTGGAAGGTGTCATTGAATACCTGCAGGAAAATGGATACACACAAATCTTAATCATGGAAGGCTCCTGGGTTGGGGATAAAACATCGCAGGCATTTGAGTTTTGTGGATACCGCGATATTTCTGTAAGGACAGGAGTACAGTTAATTGACTCTCAACAGGATTCTTCTACAAAAACAGACTGCAAGGGTCTTTCGATCCGTATCTGTGACTGTGCTTTTTCTGTAGATTATCTGATCAATGTTCCGGTATTAAAAGGACATTGCCAGACGAAGATCACCTGTGCATTAAAGAATATGAAGGGGCTGATCCCAAATTCGGAAAAGAGAGCGTTTCATACGCAGGGACTGCACAGACCGATCGCTCATCTGAATACAGCACTGAAGCAGGATTTTATTGTGATCGATCATATTTGCGGAGATCCGGATTTTGAAGATGGAGGGCATCCGCTGGTGAAAAACTGCGTGATGGCTGCAATGGATCCTGTGTTGACGGATGCGTATGTATGTAAACTGCTGGGGTATCGCACGGACGATGTTCCGTATGTGGCGCTGGCGGAAGAACTGGGTGTCGGCAGCGGAGATCTTTCGACTGCACACATCATTACTGTGGAAGGCGTAAATGATGAAGATATGCCAAAGAGCCGCCGTATCCTGGATATTTCTTATAATGTGGATGAGGTTGAGTCCTGCAGTGCGTGCTACGGTATGCTGATGAGTGCGTTGGACCGTCTGGAACAGGAGGGCCTGCTTTCCAAATTGCAGGAAAAGATCTGTATTGGTCAGGGCTGGCGCGGAAAGAAAGGAAAAATGGGCGTCGGAAACTGTACAAAGGATTTTGATTTCAGTGTTCCGGGCTGCCCTCCTTCAACCGAGGACATCTATCAAGCCTTGAAGCTTTACCTGTCTCGTTAGATTTGCTTATTAACGAAATTTCTTTTATAAATGAGGGTTGATTATCAGTCCTCGTTTTTTTATATAAAAACGGAAGATTTTTTCATAAAAAAACTTGCCGAATGATTATAATGAAAATGAATAATTGTGTGAATGGAGACATACGGAAGGAGAACAGTATGGCATTTTACATTGTGAATGAAGATATCACAGAGATGGAAGTCGATGTAGTCGTAACCGCAGCAAATGCGCAGCTGGCCGGCGGCGGTGGCGTGGACGGCGCGATCCATCGGGCGGCAGGCCCGGATCTGGCTAAAGCCTGTGCAGAGATTGGCGGATGTGAGACCGGAGATGCTGTGATTACCTGGGGCTATAATCTGGATGCCATCTATGTGATCCATGCAGTAGGACCGATCTATCGTGATGGAAATCATGATGAAGAAAAACTGCTCCGCAGTGCTTATGCTAAATCCGTGGAACTGGCGGTGACACATGGATGCCGCAGTGCGGCCTTCCCGCTGATTTCTGCAGGAGTTTATGGTTATCCGAAAGAGGAAGCGCTGGATATCGCTGTGGAGGAACTCAAAAAAGCAGCTGCAGAAAATGAAAAACTGGACTTTTATTTAACACTTGTTGATGCAGCTGCGTTTGAATTGGCAAAGACAAAATACGGGGAGTATCTAGAATAAAATCAAAACCATTGCAATGACTGAAAAAAGACCGCTCTATACGGTCTTTTTTCTTTATTTATCGGCCAATTTAACGCTCTGCTTTGTTGACGTAAAATGTGTTTCCCTGTATAATAAATTGAATCAAAACTGCGTCATTATGCCCTGACGTTTGATTGTTGTAACCTTGCAACAGCTTTTTTGCATGTCCGGGCGCTGTCGGATAACTAGAAAAGGGAGAACTGAAATGAGAGATATTTTTGAGAAATGCTATGAACCGCAAATGCAGGATCTGCTGAGAGAAGCGGGTATCTATCCATATTTTCGTGCATTGGAAAGTCGTCAGGATGTGGAAGTTATTATGGAAGGCAAACGCCGGATCATGCTGGGGTCCAATAATTATCTTGGACTGACCGTGCAACCGGAAATTATAGAAGTCGGTATGAAAACAATTGAAAAATACGGTACCGGCTGTTCCGGATCCAGGTTTTTAAATGGAACACTGCAGATGCATTATGAATTGGAAAACGAGTTGAAGACATTTCTCCGCAAGGAGGACTGCATCACATTTCCAACAGGATTCATGAGCAATCTTGGAATTATTGCGTCAGTAGTTGGACGTCATGACTATGTTATCGTCGACAGAGAAGATCATGCATCCATCTACGATGCATGCCGGCTGAGCTATGGCAAGATGGTGCGTTATAAACACGCAGATATGGAAGATCTGGAGCGCGTCCTTCAGACAGTTCCAGATGAAAGCGGTGCGCTGATCGTTACAGACGGTGTGTTCAGCATGGGCGGTGATATTGCAAAACTTCCAGAGATCGTAGCGCTGGCAAAGAAATACGGTGCACGCGTAATGGTTGATGACGCACACGGACTGGGCATCTTAGGTGAAGGCGGCAGAGGAACTGCTAATTACTTTGGTCTGGAAGATGATGTGGATATTTATATGGGAACATTCTCCAAATCCCTGGCCAGCCTGGGCGGCTATATGGCAGCAGATGCAAAGGTCGTTGACTATGTACGTCATTCGGCCCGTCCATATATGTTTGCTGCATCTATTCCGCCGGCACAGACGGCAGTTGCATTGGCTTCTCTGCGTTATCTGGAAGCACATCCGGAATTGCCGGAAAAACTGCAGAATAATGCTGCCCGCTTCCGTAAAAATCTGATTGACAGAGATGTGGCGATTATTGAAGCGCCTACGCCGATTGTTCCGATTTATACCTACTCAGCAGAGAATACTTTGTTGAAACAGAAAAATATGTATGAAGAAGGAGTCTATGTTAATTCCGTTCTGCCTCCGGCATGTGCGCCTGGAGAGTGCCTCCTTCGGACAAGCCTGATGGCAAGTCATACAGATGAACTGATTGATGAAGCATCGGATATCATCGCAAAGGTGATGCATCATGATGATTCAGAGATCCTTGCACAGCTGAAATTTGAACGATAAAAGGATCAGATTAAAATGGGAAAAGTAGCAGTTGTTACCGGCGGATCTTCCGGCATCGGATTATGTACCGCAAGGAGCCTGAAAGAAAAAGGCTGTACGGTATATGAACTGAGCCGTCACGACGGGACAGGAGAATTCCTGCATATTACAGCCGATGTTACAGATGAGGCACAAGTTGCCAGTGCTATTGCACAGGTGATGGAAAAAGAAGGCCGCATTGATCTGGTGGTCAACTGTGCAGGTTTTGGCATCAGCGGGGCTACGGAGTTTACGGAAACAGAAGATGCTAAGCGGCAAATGGAAGTCAACTTTTTTGGCATGGTGCATATGAACAAAGCTGTTCTTCCGATCATGCGCGAGCACGAGGGCGGCCGGATCATTAACATCAGCAGCGTAGCAGCACCGATCCCGATTCCGTTCCAGACCTATTATTCGGCAAGCAAAGCTGCCATCAGTTCTTATACCTGTGCGTTAGCTAATGAAGTGGCTCCTTTTGGTATCTCAGTATGTGCGATCCTTCCGGGAGATACTTCCACTGGCTTTACGAAAGCCAGAAAAAAATCCGTAGAAGGCGACGATGTTTACGGGGGCAGGATCTCTCGCAGCGTGAAAGTGATGGAGCATGATGAAATGAACGGGACAGACCCGCGCATTACTGGTGACTACATTGCAAAAATTGCATTTAAAAAGAATGTGAAACCATATTATGCCGTTGGTTTCAAGAACAAGCTGTTTTGTCTGATCATGAAGCTTTTGCCGATCGGTCTTTCGAATAAACTGGTTGGAATGATCTATGCTAAATAATAAAAAAGTTCAGATCATGTCTAAGATTGCCCTCTATGAACATGGAGAAGGCAAAGAGACATTAAAACTGAACAAATACCTCAAAGACGATTATACATCCGTAAAGTTATTGAGTTCCCTGCCGCTTGGTATATTAACGGCTTTATTGATCACAGCCCTGGCATTTTGCCTGGATACGGATTGGCCGCTGAAATTATACAGCAGCATAGGGGGAACTTTAGCGGTAATTATTTATGTCGGGGCATTTGTGGTTTTTGTTGTGCTGTACTGCTTTTTCTCGGCTTACATGTTTAAGCTGAAATATGACAGACACCGCGGAAACCTGAGAAGATATGGATTAGATCTTAAAAGACTGGAAACGATCTATTCCGAAGAACAGAATGAACAAACTGATAAGTTTTCGAAATAGAATAGAGAGCATTTACCTGAAGCACAGCCGTGTGCTGGGTTTTGTCGGAAGAATGCTTATCACCTTTGCCTGCTTAATGATCCTGCGCAGCAGTGTGGATTTTAACAGTATTTTATCCAGCCTGTGGGCAGTGATCCTTTTATCGGTCATCTGTGGATTTGTGCCGCTGCGGTTTCTGATGGTGATCGTGCTGGCATACACGGTGGCACAGGTGTTTACCTTATCCACAGCACTGGGAATCGTTTTTCTGATCATCCTGGCAATCATGTACCTGCTGTTTTTCCGGTACGCACCGACTTACGGACCGGCGCTGATGCTGCTTCCCATTATGTTTCTGCTCCGCATTCCGGTGCTGATCCCGATCCTCCTGGCCGTCATGGGGCCAGCGGTTTCCGTGATCGTCGTCATATTCGGAACGATCTTCTATTATCTGATCTTTTTCCTGGATATGAATGCAGCTACATTTGCCAGCTCTACCGGAACACTGGAATTTACAAAAGTGGAGATCCTGGTTGAGGGTGTTTTCCGGAATAAAGAATATATTTTGATCCTTGCAGTTTTATTTGCGGTCTTTATGATCGTGCATTTTTTGAAACGCATCAACTATAACTATTCTGTGGAGATTGCCATCGCGGTTGGAACGGGTGCATATATTGTATTGTCGCTGGCAGCAGAGCTGGCCTTACATACATTAACGACACAGCGGTTATTAACTTTCGTGATCGGGGGCCTTGTCTCCGGCGCACTGGCAATTTTGATCAACAGCATCTATCGTCCTCTGGATTACTCCCGTACGGAATCCGTGGAATTTGAAGATGATGAATATAACTATTATGTAAAAGCAGTACCGAAAGCGACTTTTGAAAAGGAGCGCGTACAGGTCAAACGTATTAACAAGAGGAAGATCCTTTGAGCTTTTTACAAAATATCATTTCATATTTTCATAAATACTTTTCATTGACTTCGATCACTGTTATCGATGTGATCGAGATCATTATCATTGCAATCCTTTTTTACTATCTGCTTATCTGGTTTAGAAGGACCAGGGCATGGACTTTGTTTAAAGGTATTGTTGTGATCCTGGTTGTTGTACTGTTAGCAGCGATCTTTAATTTCAATACGATCCTCTGGATCGCATCCAAGACATTGAGCGTGGGCATTATCGCTCTGATCATTATTTTCCAGCCTGAACTAAGAAGAGCATTGGAACAGCTGGGACGGCGGAGTATTTTCCGAGGCATTTTCTTCTCTTCCGGGGCAAAGAAGCTGCGGTTTTCCGACAAAATGGTAGAGGAGATCCTGAAAGCTGTTACTGATCTTTCCCGAGATAAAACCGGAGCACTGATCTGCCTGGAGATGAATGTCGGACTTGGAGAATATGAGCACACCGGCATCGTACTGGACAGCGTGGTTTCCAGTCAGCTGCTGGAAAATATTTTTGAAGATAAAACACCTCTGCATGATGGAGCAGTCATCATACGGGATGAGCGGATCGTAGCAGCGACCTGTTATCTCCCGATGTCTGCAAGCAGAACTTTAAATAAAAAATATGGAACCCGTCATCGTGCGGCATTAGGCTTAAGCGAAGTGACGGATGCTTTTACGATCGTGGTATCAGAAGAGACCGGCGCCATTTCCCTGGCACTTGGCGGACATCTGTACGAAGATCTGGATACAGGAGAGCTTAAGAAGAGGCTCCTGGATGCGCAGGCAGGAACGATTGAAGAAAGCCTGATATCAAAAATTAAGAAAGGAGAGAAAGACCATGACCAAAGTCAAAGCGTTCCTGAAGAAGTGGATCGTCAATAATATTGGTTATAAGATTTTGGCCATTGTCTTTGCTTTTGTCCTTTGGCTGGTAATCTTAAACACAACGGATCAGGATATGACACGTACCATTTCCAATATCCCGGTCACGATTGAAAATGAATCGGTGATCCTGGACGGCACACATGTATATACCGTGGAGATGGGAGAGACGGCAACGGTCGTCGTTTCCGGAAAGAGAAGCGTGATCAATACTCTGACGCCTTCAGATTTCTCCGCGACAGTAAACTTTGCGGAACTGTCCTTGACGAATGCGGTTCCGATTCATATTGAACTGACAGGTGAAAAAGCCAGGTATGCAAATTCTGTGACGATCAACCAGAAAACCATGAGCATGGTCATCAACCTGGAAGATGTGGTGGAGCAGACATTTGATGTGCAAGTATCTTTGAGAGGCGAGCCGAAAGAAGGTCTGATCATTGAAGACGCAGATACTTCACCGGCGATGGTGACCCTGACTGCACCGGAATCTGTGATTGCACGCGTTTCCCATATCTCGGTTGAGGTGGATGCAACACAGGTGCAGGGAGATATGCAGCTGGAGTGCGAACCGGTCATCTATGGTTTTGATGGAAGAGTCATTGCACAAAATGACGATGTATACCTGGATTATCCGGTGGTGACAGTGAACATTATGACAAAGGCGACCAAGCTGGTTCCACTTGCCATTACACCTGTCGGAACTCCGGAAGCAAAATATACTCTGAGCGGCATCAGTTATTCAAAGAGCGGCGTGACCCTGAAGGGAGATGCAGAAGTACTGGAAGGAATAGATGCCCTGCAGATCCCGGGAGAGCTGTTGAATATAGAAGGCGCGAAAGAGGATGTGAAGATCACGATCGATCTGTCAGCTTATCTGCCGGAGGGAGTGACCCTATATAAGGATACCGGAAGTGTTACGATTACAGCATCGATCACTAAGGAAAAAGAAAACGGAGTAACAAACGGCGAGGAAGAAACTGATCCAACCATCTAGAAAGGATTCGACATGAAAATTTTAGTGACCGGAGGAGCCGGCTATATCGGAAGCCATACCGTAGTGGAATTGCTGGAAGCAGGACATGAAGTCGCAGTGGTTGATAATCTGTCCAATGCTTCTTCCCGTTCTCTGGAGAGAGTGGAACAGATTACTGGAAAGAAAGTTGCCTTTTACGAAGCTGATATTCGCGATGATATCAAACTGGAAGAGATCTTTTTAAAGGAAAAACCAGATGCGGTCATCCATTTTGCAGGCTTGAAGGCAGTTGGAGAATCCGTAGAGATTCCACTGAAATATTTTGACAACAATATCGGAGGGACATTAACACTCCTTCATGTAATGAAAAAAACCGGATGCAAAAACATGGTCTTTTCATCTTCTGCGACGGTTTACGGAAAACCGGAGAGTGTACCGATCCGGGAAGATTTTCCGACTGGGGCCACCAACCCATACGGCCGGACAAAGCTGATGATCGAAGATATCTTAAAAGACCTCTATCGCTCGGATCCTTCCTGGAATGTGATCCTGCTTCGGTATTTCAATCCGATCGGTGCACACGAGAGCGGACTGATCGGAGAAGATCCTTCAGGTATTCCTAATAATCTTTTGCCGTATGTTGCAAAAGTGGCTGTCGGAAAGCTGGAAAAGGTCAGCGTTTTCGGAAACGATTATGATACACCGGATGGAACCGGTGTGCGGGATTACATCCATGTAGTTGACCTTGCAAAAGGACATATCAAAGCAATCGAGAAAATCGAGAAAGAAGGACAGGTCGGATGTAAGACCTATAATCTGGGCACGGGTACCGGCTACAGTGTCCTGGATATTATCAGGGCATTTGGAGAAGCATGCGGCAAAGAGATCCCTTATGTGATAACCGGCAGACGGGATGGCGATGTAGACACCGTTTATGCAGACCCGGCGCTTGCTGCAAAAGAGCTGGGATGGAAAGCAGAA
>JAFWCK010000031.1 GCA_017536965.1 Lachnospiraceae bacterium
AGCATTGATTCGGTATCCGATGATCAAAGAACAGCAGATACGATATCAAAACTAAAATCAAGATATATTTCAGTCTGTAGACTTGTTCGGTATAACAGATTTTATCATAATCAATGCAGAGCTTTTAAAAAGTGACAGAACGAATGACAGCTGGGAGCGGTGTCTTTTTTATCCACTCCGGGCAAAGCAACTGGACGATGTCACCATCCTTAACATGCTGCAAGTCAGCTTTCAGATGGCGGAAAGAGCGGTCGAAAAGAATTGTTTTTCAAGAGAAGAAGCAGACGCCTATCTGAAAGAGCTGGATAGCTTGAAACAGAAGTGGGCAGAACTGTTCCGCTGAAGGGTAGAAACCTGGAGCAAAGCACTTTGGACCATGCGATAGACAGAGATAACAAAATAGAAACTAAGAAGGCATCCTCCGGGCGGATGGAGTTTGTGGATGTCGCAAAAGGCATTGCCATGATCTGCATCGTTTTAGGACATTTGGGGATCAGCGGGATCAACCGCTTTGTCTTTACGTTTCATGTCCCTGTCTTTTTCCTGATCAGCGGGTATTTTATTTCTGAGAGGGAAAAGCTTTCTTCGTTTATCGTTAAAAAACTGAGAACACTCATCGTGCCGTATTTTCTGACCTGCGGCGTCATCGTTGTGCTGGGTGTTCTGAAGGGGCTGCTGGTCAGTGGAATGGGCGGCGCCCTGCACGAGGCTAAATACTGGCTCTATGCCTCCATTTATGGAGCGGGCGATTCCTATCAGGAGCCGTTCTTTATTGCGTCTATTGGCGCTATCTGGTTTCTCTGGGCACTATTCTGGGGAAGCATTTTCCTGAAGATCTCTTTGAAGATGAAGCCCGTCCTTCGACTGGTCTTTGTCATCGCCCTCTTTCTGCTTGGATACTTCACACGGAACTGGTTCTGGTTTCCGTTAAGCATTCAGGCCGGATGCTGTGCCACACTTTGGGTCTATATCGGATACTTGTTCAAGCGTTTTAAAGAGATACGGGAAAAACTGCCACGGGAGTGCAAATACATTGTCCTGCTGTTTAGTGTTGTCGTCTGGGTATTTTTTATCATTCAATTCCAGACATTCTGGCTGGTTCACTGCGACATCGGAAGAGGAGTGGTAGATATTTTCGGTTCCCTTTGCGCTTCCTATGCAGTGATCCAGATCTCACGGTATATCTGGAAAATCCCGCTGATAGGCAGAGGGCTTGCTTATCTGGGCAAGTACAGCCTGTTCATGCTTTGCATCCACATTATTGAGCTGGATCTGTTTCCATGGGACCGCGTGAGGATGCTGCTTACAGATCGTTTTTCGGCTCCATCGTTCCTTTCTACGCTGGTCATTATTGCGGCCAAACTCATTATTATCATCGCACTTACCATCCTTGCGTCTAAGATCACATTCATCAAACGCCTTTTTGGAATAAAGGTGGAAACCAAAAAGGAAAACGTTTAATATTTCTATATAGTTAAAAAAAGATTGGGGGGATAAAAAATGAAATCGATCAAGTATCTTTTGATTCCGGTTATTGTACTTTGCCTGATCCTCACGGCCTGCAAGGGAAAGACACCTTCCGATGCCGCAGATACGTCCGAACAGGCAATGGAAAATTTCCTGCGCAAGCTTGACGAAGGAAATTACACGATGAACGTGGAAGGCTATCTGAAAACCACGGCATATTCTCGCGACCTGGTCTATTTTGATTATGCTGAGGAGCATTACAATGACCTTACCGTCATGAGTGTCAACAATGAAACATTCCAGGCAGTTTTGCGGGATGACGGACTGGAAAATGTCCGGTTTGTCATGGAAGGACAGGCAATTGATGCAGCAAAAGAAAAGCTAGTCAGTGCCTGGGTCGACCTTTCACAGGGCAATATTTATAACTTCTTCTACAATTCACAGGAGGAGCCGTTAAAGTTTGTCTCTTACGATGACATGCTGAAAGACAATGTCCGTGCACTGGTCGGTAATCCGGAAACATCACTCAGATTGATGCATGAGGTCTATCTGGTCCTGGACAAGGAAGACCCTTCGGTTGTCCATATCCAGGCAGAAGTTGACGATGATGTCGTTGCCCGCATGAGCTATGATGATATTGATATCGTGATCACTTTTGGAGAGGCACAGGATAATGAAGTCTCAGAGGCGTGGATGAAAGATCCAACCTATCCGGCAGCCAGAACAGGCTGGACGGAAGAGGACTACTTTATCTTTAATTCGGTATTTTTGTCAGGCGCCGATGAAGAGGTGATTCCATTCCCGACTTTTGCCAGCTATGCAATGACCAATGACGGCAAGGACTTTTACTTGACGGAGGAAGTGAAGATCCGCGATTCGCATGCAAGCGAGGCGAATGTGAAAGATTATGTCGCAGCTTTGCTTGCAGACGGTTTCAAGGAGACAAAAGAAACAGCGGAGGATGGGACCGAAGAAACGTGGTACCGCCGCCTGCTTCGTGAGGAGTATCAATGCTATACTTCCGTCAAGGTCGATTATGACGACGGGATGAATCTTCTGGCAAAGAAATACTATGATTTTCCGATTTATGAAGATCTCAGCTCTGCGAATGAAGTGATCAAAGCCAATGGATTCCCGGAACTGCCGGCATCGGATAAGATCAGTGCAGTCCGCGCAACAGACAGAGCAAGCGAAGCAATTGAATCGTGGCTGTATTTCTTCGATTATGATACAGTGCTTTATGTAGATATTCCGTTTGAATATGAAAATGAAATTCGTTCCTATCTGAATGACTATAACGAAGTACTGCTGAACGCGAACTTCCATTCCACAACAGAGGATGAAGGAGAGGAAGAAGTTGTCAATCTGATGCAGCTGGCGGATAAACCGGTCAATCTGAAGGGACAGCTGGGACTGGAAGCAGATGAGATCATGGAGTCTGCAAATGGACTGGCAAACTTCCGGTATCATTTTGATGATGGAAAAGTCACGCTCCTGTTTAAAGCACAGCATTACATTTCTGCGGAAGAAGCAGCACAGCTGATTGTGGCAGCAGGATTCCCGGCAGTTACCTTTAAGAATGATGATACTTTCTCCAGCCGTGATCTGAAAAAGTTTGAGAAGGCGATGTATGGAAAAGATGTGAAAGCATTTGTGACAGCAAATCAGGTATTTGCAGACACCACAGAAGCAGAAGCATTCCTGAACCAGTTGGAAGCATCGCTGAATGCGGCCGGATTTGACAGAGCGAACCCGTCAGTCGTCGGAACGTTAAAGCAGATTGCTATCGTGAATGAAGAAGCAGGCATGCTTGTAGGTATCGATCTGATCGAGCAGGCAGATGGCACTGCAGCAGTCTATTTAGATTTTGAAGCAGATTGATCGTTTGAAACGAGTCTATAAAAAGAATGCGCACCCAAAAAGGATGCGCATTTTTTTTGAACGAATGTTTAAAATCAGTTTTCTTTCAGCATCTTCTTTGCTTTACCCAGGAATACCAGATAGACGATTGCGAAAACAACAGTCAGTAATGAAGCAATCAGTCCCAGGACACCGCTGATGATCGTTGCGGCATTTCCGGTAAAGAGAGCAATGATACTTGCTACGATGGAAAGTGCCAGGATGACGATCTGCAGTGTACCTACGCTTTTTGCTCTTTTTGCCATAGCGCTCTGTTCGAGTTTCCCTGCCAGATTCGAAACACCAATGATCACGAATGCAGTGATAATGATGGTTGAGAACTTGGTAAAGAGGGATGCGATATCATCACCAAATCCGTTTGCGACATTTAAAGAAGAGAAAATAGTTGCAAGAACGGTCAGGACCAGGCCGATGATAGCAAAAACAAAAGCGGTATAAAAGCTATTGTCATCATGACTGGCTTTTTTCAGGCCTACGATCTGAAGGATATAAGCAATGATCGCCAGAACACCAGCAGCGATGCCAACAACAAGAATGAGCAGACCAAACACGACAGCGGCTGGCTCATTCTGGGTGGATATTGCTGCAACACTTAAAACCACGAAGATCGCGATAACCACGCCCAGGATCGCTGAAATCAGGCCCAGCACCTGCGCAGTATGTAGTTTTTTTACACCTTTATAAGCATTTGGAAAAGTCATTTGATATAGTCTCCTTTCAAAAGCACTTCACTTTTTATATCACATTTTGACATTTCCTGTCTATAAGAGTTTTCGGGTCTATTTGAATAATCCGGAGAGCAGATCGCCCAGGCCGCCAGCTTCTTTGCCGCCGCTAAATAAGGAACCGACGATGCCGCCAAGGTCGATGTTATCCGGCGCATCGTTTGCTTCCTGTGTAGCCTGTTTGCCCATCATGCTCATCAGCAGCGGAGCGGTTGCAGACAGGATGCTGGAGATGCTTCCGGCAGAAACACCACTTTGCGCGGAAATGTTATTGGCTGCAGTGGCTGCGCCATCTTTTCCTAACAAGTGTTCTACGATCTTTGCACCGTCATCCATATCGACATTTCCGAGGAAGGATGACAGGTCAGAGAAATCATCTTTGCCGTGGGAAGCAAGAGCATTGGCAAAGGACTGTGCTGTTTCTGCGTTGGTTGCCTGTCCCTGTGCGCCGTTCATAAACAGCGGAAGAACAGAGGAGAGGACGCCAGAGACATCTTTTTCCGATGTGCCTGTAAGGTTACTCAGCGATGATACGCTGTCGGACCCCATGATCGTATTGAGAATTGAACTAAAATCCATAAATACCTCCTTACTGAATTAAAACAAAAAAGGGCTTTCTTCTTTCGAAGAAAACCCTTTAAAAAGACATTAGATTGCAGGGAACTTGACTTCTCTGTAGTATGCCAGTTTTTCTTTGACCGACGGGTCGGTGTCGCGCATGCGGTAGTAATCCATTCTGGTTGCGACGATCTCATCCAGATGATAGCCACGTGCTTCATCGACGTTACGGTCTCTGCAGAGTCCGTTCTCGACGATCTCGAATTTGCCATCTGCTGTCAGCTTGAGGCCGGCACCACAGACTGCACACTCGTATGGGAACTCAATGCCATCCCAGTGAGGCTCGCCCTTGAAGACCAGGCCGCCATGGCAGTTCGGGCAAAGACCCATGTCCGGATCGCCCAGCCATTTACGTTCTTCAACCGGGGTCTGGATTGCTTCCACAACGTTTTCACCCAGTTTGTGCACGCGCTCCAGATGTTCCGGATGTGTGACAATGTTGCCAGGCTGTCCAACTCTGGTGACCATGTACTGATCAATGACATGAACAGATGTGGTGAACATGGATGCGCTGAGGACTTCCAGGGAAAGACCTTGCCAGTCATGGCAGGAACCGCCGACTGCGATCAGTCCGGCGACCATATGCGGATTGACTTTGACAGCACCGATCTTTAAGCGGAATGCCAGCTCGTATGCCAGGAATCTCTGTGCGAAACGCAGATACATGGAGCTTGGTGCCAGGTCGTATGTCGGGCAGCCGACGATCAGACCGTTGCAGGACTGGAAGACGTCCATGATCTTTTCCATATCATCTTTTGCTTTCAGGACACAGCCCGGATAATCATCACGTTTGCCCATTGCAACGTCGCCCATCATCATGGTGCAGGATTCGCATCCGGTGCAAGGAAGAATGTTGTAGTCAAACAGGTTGATAAAGATACATTCTGCGCCTTTTGCCTGTGCAGCCAGCAGAGCTTCTTTGACTGCAATATCACTGTTACCGTTGTGCCGTCCGGCACTGATACCTAAAACCTTCATATATTTCTCCTTTTCTTGTGTTTTGGGTTTTTGCGATTTTATTTTTATGGAAAAATTATAGCATCTGCTTATAGTGCGGACAATCAACAAAAAGGCGGATTCTGTTTAATAAATAGGGTTAACGGGAGACGGCTCTCTTCTTTTTCAGGATAAACTGCACGACGGCTAACAGGAGAAGAATGCCGCCGAAGATCGGATAATAAACGATCAGCCGGTTGGTCGTGCCGTAAATATCCAGAACACCTTTCCAGATACTGCCCACTGTTAAAAGCACAATGGCGTAGTTCCATAGCGTGAGAGCCAGGTCAGGGATCCGCACCTTTGTTTTCAGCAGGATACTCTGCAGGATGCCTCCGGCAACAAGCGGGATGGTGAACGCAAATGCCATGTAAGGAGAGAAGACACCATGGCTGAAAAGTTCATAGACCATACCGAAGACTGCGAAAAAAACTGCTGCGATAAAGTGCCAGAGAATATATTTTTTACGTTGGTTAACCGATGTATACAATATCGCTCACGCTCCTTTCTGAAATCTGATTTCCATTTGTGGTCGGGTTGTTGATGACTTGTCCGTTATAGTACATAGTGGAGGATCCGCCTCCGTCCAGATTGTAGGCTGTTGTGACACCAAGACTTTGCATGAATTCGGCCAGCTCATACAGGGAAAGGCCTTCGCTTTCTGACGTTCTGCCGTCCGATACAACAAACACAAAATGGTTGCTGTCAATGATTCCAATGGCTGTCCGTGGATTGCTTGCCTTTGCCTTGCCGACTTCTTCATCTTCTGTAACAGCAATCTGCGAATCTTCGATCAGGGCAGGGCCGAAACAGAATGCCTGCCAGACTCCTTCATCAAGCAGCTCCTGCGCTGTCTTTTCACTCGCATATTCGATGGAGACACTTCCATCTTTATAGATGCAGAGGATATCTTTGCTGTTGCCGCTGTCCCGGTAGATCACGCCATTCCGGATGACATAGCCGTTTTCCTGCGAGCCATAGTAATCGCCATTGATGGCAAGGACGGCATTGTTAGCGGCTGCAATTGTAGATGTTTTTTCTGTAATGTTCCTGCCATAGGTATCATCTGCAAACGCAGTCTTGAGATACTGTACGGAAGAGAGGGTGATATCTGCAACGTAGATCGAGGTATCGTATTCGTAGTATTCGTCCAACGTGATGCTGTAAGGTTCGCTGGCTTCATTTGTATTGTCATCAGCTGCCTCATCGGATGTTTCACCTGAATTGTGCGCAGCTATGATGATGCCGTCACTGTTGCTGCCTGAAGAAACAGATGTGGATGTGTTATCAAACATGACTGTGCTGTTCTGCGAAACATTTGCTGCATAGGTTTTTGGGATCACAAAGGTATCCAGTGCTACATAGATAGTGAAGGCAAGGAGAAGCGCCCAAAAACAGATTGATATTATTTTAGCTTTCATAAGTTATGTCCTTTTCCATTTGATTCACAGGGAGAGTCTCTTCCTGGTTTCTTTTGACCTATTCGGTCGGGGTTTCATTTTTTATAAAGTATCAATAAATCCTTAAATGAACTTTAGAAGAAAAAAAGTCCGGAGGATCGCTCCGGACTTTTTTGAAGAGGTCTAAAGAATTATTGATTTGCGTGTGCTGCATAGAATGGCATACCATACTCGAAATGTTCCTGCACGAAATGCTGCATCCAGGCGCCGCCCAATGAGATTGGGTAGACCACGTAGCTGCCGCCAGGGGCAAGCAGATCGATCACGCGGCGGTATTCTGCCTTGATCTGTTCCGGTGTTACATCCGGCTGCTCTAAAACATACTGATTGTCAAAGCCGCCGCAGAATGTGATCTTATCGCCGTAGCGTTTTTTCAATTCTCCGAGGTTCGGATTGCTGCCGCCCTGCAGGGTGTCAATCGCATCGACACCAATCTCGATCAGATCATCGAACAGCGGCTCAATGTATCCGCAGCTATGGTGCTGATAGATCAGCCCGTCTTTATGCACCTGTTCCACCATCTTTGCCAGATTCGGTTTGATGAGCTTGCGCCAGGTATCCATCGGCATGAAGAGACTGTGTGCGCTGCCATAGTCATCGTGCCCGTTGATGCCGTCGACTTTATAATACGTTGCGATCTTATGGAAGTATTTGCATTTCCAGTCAGCGATGGCCGAGAAGTAATCGGCACAGGCTTCCGGCTCTTCGATCAGATCGCAGAGTGCGTTGGAAAAACCTTCCAGTGCATGCATGCGCTCGAATGGTCCGTTGATGACCATGCACATGTAAAACTTGCTTTCGTCATCCCAGATGCTGTGGCCATCCTCAAATGGTTTCAGACCGCGGCCGGCGACCAGACCGCTGATATCGGTGCGGCCGTCTATCTCTGCCTGCTTTACCCAGTCAATGGCATCCAGATCCGGAAACTTGACCTTCTGCCAGTCTGTAATACAGTCAATCAGATGATTCTGCGTGGTCATAGGCGCGTTAGCGATTCGTTCGAATTTCCATTCGACGCCAAAGCCATCAAGACCGGACTCCAGACCGCAGTAACGCTCCATCGTAGGGTTTGCCTGAAAGCCCGCGATGTCCGTAAACATGGACGGGATGTAATAAGGCTGCTTGTGCTGGTAAGCCAGCATGATGTTTTCTTTTGGTTTGATCTGTGGACGTCCTTCCATGATTCTTCCCCCTATCTTACATGAACCTGTGGGACTGCCTGAGTGATGCTGCGGGTCAAGTGCCGACCTGCGTAAACATCAAAAGATTACCTTTATCTAATAATAAAGGAAGGGGAGAGGAGTGGTGATACCAAAACGTTGTCTGTTGATAACAAATTGTTATCACTGCATTCAGCCCCCGACCGAAGGTCGAGGGAGCCAAGCGGCTTTGAGCGAATCAAAGGAACTCGGCAGAGTTCATTCCATATTAGTGAACATCGGGATCGCCGGGTTATAGTTGTCTGATTTCCAGACAAAGCAGGTATTGGCATTATTGCCTCCCGGAGAAAGCGGAATGTTTTCCAGCAGACGGATAGAGGAGCTTGCCACAATATTGGACGTATGATTGACCAGGCCGAATCCCAGGCCGGCCTCGATCCACATCATAACGGTGGCCAGGTTTGGTGCATAACGGATGTCGGAATATTTGAGGGGACTGCGTTTTAAGAACGCATGGACCAGTTCATAACCGGCGCGGCAGTCATCCGGTGAAATGATGATCAGTGTTTCGTCAGCCAGATCTTCCATCTTGATGACTTTCTTGCGTCCGGTCTTGGTATGTTTGGAAATAGCAAAAACAGTAGAGTCTTCATAAAACTGGGAAATAATGACGCCATCCATTGCGGCGACATCGAAGTCCAGTGTAACTGCAATATCGATTTCCCCTGCGTTGAGCCAGCTGCGGAGGTCATGGAAGGATCCCTGACGGAAGATCAGATCGATGTGCGGGTTAGCCTTCATGAATTCCATAACGAGGGTCGTCAGTTTTTCGCTGACAAATTGGCCGCCCAGGAGCCCCAGTGTTAAAGTACCGGAATAGCCCTGTCCGATCTTCTGCACTTTGCGGACAGCTTCTTCCAGCTGGTTTTCAAAGTTGGAGAGTTCTTTGACCAGAACGGCTGCCGCAGGCGTCAGTCTGACGTTGTGCCGGTCTCGGATGAAGAGCAGAGTATTCAGTTCGCGTTCTAAAGAAACGATCTGCCGGGACAGGCCGGGTTGGGAGATGAACAGCTGTGAAGCAGCTTTGGTGAAATTTAATGTTTCAGCCAGTGTCAGAAAGCATTTGATCTGCGTCGTGTTCATAGGAGACCTCCGATTATATAAAGGGGTTGATTCTATTGCTGATAATGAACAGTTTGATACTTTATGCAGGATTATTATAACAGGTTTTCAGCGAAAAACTCATTTTTATGAAAAAACTGCTTGACAACGTAGAAATATTTGATAAAATTATATTTGATAAAATATAAAGGAGGAAAAACAGATGGAATATAACTACAAAGAAGCGATGAAACTTGAACACCAGCTTTGCTTTCCTCTTTATGCAGCGGCGCGCAACGTGATCAGTCTTTACACGCCGCACCTGAAGCCTTTTGGACTGACCTATACGCAGTATCTTGTTTTCCTGGTTCTCTGGGAGAAAGACGGGATCCCGGTAGGGGAGATCTGTGAAAAGCTGATGCTTGACAACGGGACGATTTCACCATTGCTTAAGAAAATGCAGCAGGCCGGATATATTGAAAAGACCCGGAGCAAAGCAGATGACCGCGTTGTAACGATCACACTGACAAAAGAAGGGAAGGATCTTCAGAAAAAGATGAAGGACATCCCGCTGCATGTGGTCAGCTGCGTATCCCTGGATCCGCAAAAGGCTCAGACATTATATTCGTTACTCTATGAGCTGTTAGGAAAAGATATTATTACCGGCTGAAAGAGCCACGAAAGGAGTTACCAATGAGTTCTGTTTATGATTTTACTGTAAAAGACCGCCAGGGAAATGATGTTTGCCTGGATACCTACAAAGGAAAAGTACTGCTGATCGTCAATACGGCTACCGGATGTGGATTTACCCCGCACTATGAGCCTCTGGAGGCTATGTATAAGGAAATGCGTGAGCAGGGATTTGAGATCCTGGACTTCCCTTGCAATCAGTTTGCAAATCAGGCACCGGGCTCTGACGATGAGATCCATGAATTCTGCACCGTGAAGTTTGGCACCGAATTCCCGCAGTTTGCAAAGATCGATGTCAATGGCGATAACGCTGATCCGCTGTTCGCATATCTTGCAAGTGTGAAGCCTTTCGATGGATTTGGCAAAGGGCTGAAGAATGCAGCACTGAACAAATTTGCAAAAGCAAACAACAAAGCTTTCGGTGATAAGACATATATCGGATGGAACTTTACCAAGTTCCTGATCGACCGCGAAGGAAATGTGATTGCCCGTTTTGAGCCAACTGTCGATATGAACGAAGTGAAAGCAGCTGTGAAAGCAGCCCTGTAAGAATCAGACGTTGATTCAGATAACCCATAACGGTTTATCTTTCATACCATAACTGTTTATCTTTGCGAAGAGCCTGCAGGATTGTCCTGCAGGCTCTTTATATGCTATATAGAGATATGTTGTTTTGATCGAACAGCTTTTTGAAATGAGTTTTTTCTCAAGCCTCGTTATCCGGGATCATCGCAAGGAGTTTTTTGGCGATATCGACCGGGAAGTCTTCTGCAGGCGGATTTTCAATAAGCTCCGTCAATATCAGGTGTGCGTTATGGCTCTGCGGGAGCATAAAACCGGATTCGCGGATGACATCTTCTGCCATGATCCGCTCAGATTTTGCGATGGCTTTCATCAGGCGGTATAAACCGTCACTTCCGGATGGACCGGCAATCTGCTCGGCAATCTTTTCCTGCTGTGTCTTACTCTGTGAAAGCTGGTTTAAAATGGTGATCATTTCCGGCTTCTTTGGCTGCTGCGGCGGATACTCGCGCGGAACCATTGTAATAGCACCGCTTGGACATCCCTTTGCGCAGTTTTCACATCCGATGCATTTTGTTGTATCAATAATGCTGTTCTCTGTATCGGTCGCGCCGGTCGGGCACACATACAGGCACAGGCAGTCTTTTGTACATAATCTGAGATTTCTTACTGCATAGAATTTCATTTTGCGGCCCTCCTTTCGATCTTTTCAAATTTCCAGTCCGGAACTTTACAGACCGGGCATTGCTGCGGCGGGTTATCACCGATAAATACAAACCCGCAGGCGGTGCAGACCCAGATTTCAGTGTCGGCAAGGAGTGCCTCTCCATTTTGGAGATAGCGGGCAACGAGAGAAGAGAGCATCAGCGTCACCTTCTCGCCCCAGACACAGATTCTTGCGGCACCACGATCGCCGGCTGCATCGGCAGCTTTTCGGACCTCTGCATAATGATCAATATCAGCCTGCATTGCTTTTGCCAGGTCATCGACCGCTGCATCTGCAACTGCAGGGGTGTTTGCTGTAAAGTAAGCAGCCAGCTCGCGGAACAGAGCTGCCTCTTCCTCTTTATATTGTTTCTCGCATCCGCGTGCCAGATTGGAGCAGAGTGCGGCAAGCTGTCCGACCGATAATTTCTTCAAGTCAGGATCCGCTTCATGCTCATGGATCTCTTTCTTGAGAGAGGCAATGGTCTGGATGATATTCAAAACCGGTTCATCACTCATTGCTACGGAGTTGAGGATGGCATCGTCATAGGAAGTATCCAGGGCTGCTTCATCCTCTTCTTCCGGTTCTTCTGCTTGTTCTTTCTTTGTCATAGCGGCAACGGTTGCAATAATATCCGCAGCCGGATTATCACTGATCGCAGCGGCTCCAAGGATCGTGCTGGTAATAGCTTCATCCAATTGCGGCTCTAGTGAAACGTCTTCTGCTGAAGCGTCTCCTGCAGGGGAAACATCCGTGGTTTGGGCAGGAGCTTCTTCTGCTTTGAAATCAGCTTTTGGTGCCGTACAGACCGGACATTTCCAATCGTCCGGCAGTGCGCTGAACGGGGTTCCTTCTTTGGCCTCATCATAGATGTATCCGCAGATCTTACAGATATATTTCATAAATATTACTCCTTTGACCTGTTTGTAACAGGATTTTTGATAGGGAAGGACAGGCGGCTGCCATACGGCCTTCCGCTTCTAAATAAATACGTAATGATTCTATCATAAGAATTGTAACAATTCATTATATTCCTGTTCAAAAATAGCGGGGTTCATGTATAATACTGAAATAAAAATGTTAGAAATAGGAGATTATTATGAACGCCTTAATTACTGTTGTCGGAAATGACCGTGTAGGAATCATCGCGGCAATCTGCGTCAAGCTGGCCGAGTATAATGTCAATGTCCTGGACCTTTCCCAGACGATCCTGCATAACAATTTCACCATGATCATGGCTGTGGATCTTGCTAAGGCAAATAAGCCGTTCGCAGAGATCGCAGAAGCACTGCGTGTCCTGGGAGAAGGAATGGAGCTTTCCATTCATATGCAGCGGGAAGAGATTTTTGACGCAATGCATACGATCTGATTCTTACGATTTAAGGAGAAATTGACATGTTAAATCAGAAAGATATTCTTTCTACGATTGAGATGATCGAGCAGCAGCATCTGGATATCCGTACGGTTACGATGGGCATCTCGCTGCTTAGCTGCTGCGACGAAGATATTGATAAAGCCTGTCAGAAGGTCTACGACAAGATTTGCCGTTCTGCACAGGTTCTGGTGGCAAAAGCCCAGGAGATCGAGGTGGAGTTTGGTATTCCTATTGTCAATAAGCGGATCTCTGTGACACCGATCGCTCTGGTAGCCGCTGCCTGCGGTGATGCGGATTATTCCCGCTTTGCGCATGCACTGGATAAGGCGGCTAAGACCTGTGGTGTCGATTTTATCGGCGGCTATTCTGCGCTGGTGCAAAAGGGTATGTCCGATGCTGACAGACGGCTGATCACATCTATCCCGAAGGCACTGTCGGAGACTGATCTGGTATGTTCCTCCATCAACGTGGGATCTTCCAAGACCGGCATCAACATGGATGCAGTGGAGCTGATGGGGCAGATCATAAAACAGACGGCAGAAGCAACCGCAGACCGCGAGGGTATAGGCTGTGCTAAGCTGGTGGTGTTCTGCAATGCAGTGGAAGACAATCCGTTTATGGCCGGAGCGTTCCATGGTGTGGGCGAGCCGGAAAAAGTGATCAATGTGGGCGTATCCGGACCGGGAGTCGTCCATCATGTATTAAAGGATATGAAGGGCCGGCCGTTTGATGAAGTGGCCGAAACTATTAAGAAGACTGCGTTCCGCGTGACTCGCGTGGGACAGCTGGTTGCACAGGAAGCATCACGCAGACTAGACACACCGTTTGGTATTGTGGATCTTTCTCTGGCGCCAACACCAGCAGTAGGCGATTCTGTCGCACGGATCCTGGAGGAGATGGGTCTGGAGACCTGCGGCACGCATGGAACCACGGCAGCACTTGCACTGCTTAATGATGCAGTTAAGAAGGGCGGTATTATGGCATCCTCGTCGGTAGGCGGATTATCCGGCGCTTTCATTCCGGTATCAGAAGATGAGGGCATGATCGCAGCAGCCAACTGCGGCACACTGACGATTGATAAACTGGAAGCTATGACCTGTGTCTGCTCCGTGGGACTGGATATGATCGCGGTTCCGGGTGACACATCCGCGGAAACGATCTCTGCGATTATTGCGGATGAGGCAGCCATTGGTATGATCAATACCAAGACGACGGCAGTCCGCGTGATCCCGGCTCCGGGAAAGAAGGTTGGCGATCATATTGAACTGGGCGGCCTTCTGGGAACGGCACCGATCATGCCGGTGCATCCGGAGAGCAGCGCTGACTTTATTCACAGGGGCGGACGGATCCCGGCTCCGATCCATAGTTTGAAAAACTGACCAGCTGCGTTTTCTGGCAGCAGAATTGGGAGGAAAAAATGGGAAAGAATCTGAATGTGACACGCGAAGAAGCACTGGATTTATTAAAGAAATATAACAAGGAGACCTTTCATCTGCAGCATGCTTATACGGTGGAAGCCGTCATGCGCTGGTATGCCAATGAACTGGGATACGCAGAGGATGCAGATTTCTGGGCAATGGCAGGACTCCTTCATGATGTGGATTTTGAAAACTGGCCGGAAGAGCACTGCCAGAAAGCGCCGGAACTGCTGGCGGAGATCAATGCCTCCGATGACCTGGTTCATGCCGTCTGCAGTCATGGGTATGGCATCTGCTCGGATGTAGAGCCTGTGGATGAGATGGAAAAAGTCCTTTTTGCAGCAGATGAACTGACCGGCTTGATCGGTGCAGCAGCTTTAATGCGGCCATCAAAGAGCTGTAAAGATATGGAAGTATCCAGCTTGAAGAAGAAATATAAGGATAAAAAGTTTGCAGCCGGGTGTTCCAGAGATATCATCGCGCGCGGTGCAGAGCAGCTTGGCTGGCCGCTGGAAGAACTGATGGAGAAGACCATCCTTGCAATGCGGAGCTGTGAGGATGACGTGGCAGCCATGATCTGACTGCAATAAAACGATTGATCATTACGATTCTTTTATCTAAATATTAAATCAGGTTATTTAAAATTAAGATTATTACAAAAGGGGTTTTTCGAATCCCTTTTGTTTTTTTATGATACAATTTTTCTGTAATAAATAATTCATCAGGAGGTAATAAACAAGATGGGTGAATTAACAGAAAAACAAAAAAACAGTCCTTTGTATAAATATTATGTCCGTGATATTGCACCGGCTCCGGCAGACATCGTAGAGCGTGTGAAAAACAGAGATTTCGGCGATGCAGAATGTGTGCCGATCTGGGACATCAACTGCATGTTTGATGACGGCTATCAGAAAGATGAATTTGGCATCTTCCTGCATCCGGAAGGAGGCATGGAAGTTTCGAACCTGACCGATATGCCAAACGTAACGCCGGAAATGCTTGATTTCTGGTTTGCATGGCATGGTCTGGATTCTTTCCGTTATATGATCTGGGATAAAGATGATCATTTCTACTGCCAGACCCAGGATCCGGAGATCAGCCTGAATGAGAATCTTTCTATGAAGGAGCGCTACTGGAACACCACACATATGGTGGAGGAAGTCATTGTGCCAGGTGCGGAAGCCAGAAGATTCCCGATCCATTTTGTCCCGCCATGGGAGGTCGGCTTTGATAAGGCAAAATGGGAGAAGTTCACCGGCACTATCATCTCCACAAATGGAACCATGATCCACTTCCTGCGTCAGAAACCAGAAGGCGGATGCGAGCTTCGGACACGTTTCTATATGGGATGGAGTTTTGACGGTGAAAAGTATACCTATGACCAGAACCGCCCGGTCATCTGGGAACTGGCAGAAGGACTCTTGCTGCACAACGTCAAGGAGTATCGGCATCTGGCTGAAATCCTGCCTGAAGTATATGCGGAATTTAAGGATAACTTCCGTGTCGATCTGGACTGACAACTTGATAAAACATATCTAAAAGGATAAGATAAAGGCTGCCAATACGGCGGCCTTTATTATTGCAAAAAACGGCAGATGTATCTGCCGGATCAAGGAGCGTACATGTATAAATGTCCACACTGCGGCGGGGAACTGGATTACCTGCCAGGTACTGAAATCATAAAATGTGAATACTGCGGCAGCGAGTTTTCTGCATCGGAACTGATAGAGGAAAAAGAGGTTACCGCTGCCGAATATCAGGAGAAGCAAGCTGACGAGTCAAAGAATGAACGAGGTGAAAAGACGATCGAGGCGACCATCTTCACCTGCCCGCAATGCGGCGGCGAGATCTACAGCTTAGATCAGAGCGCGGTGACGTTCTGTTCTTACTGCGGCTCGCAGGTCACGCTGCAAAGCCGCCTGTCGCGCATTCGGAAACCGGATGTAGTGATCCCGTTCAAGCTGACGGCGGAGCAGGGCATGCAGGAGTATTTCCGCAAAGTCAAACACTCCCTGTTTGTGCCATCGGAAATGAAAAAAGACTCGGAAGTGGAAAAACTGCGCGGCATCTACATGCCTTACTGGGTCTACAATGTGAAGGCGCCTGAGAAAATAAAGGTATCTTCCTCTGTGGAGCACCGCACTGTCAATTACATCGTGAAGGATCATTATGCTACGACCATTACGGCAGAAGGAACTATTGACGGCATTGCTTATGATGCAGCATCTGCTTTCTCGGATGAACTTTCCGGAGGCATCGCGCCGTACGATTTCCGGGAAGCCAAAGACTTTGCCCCAGGTTATTTCTCTTCGTTCTACGCGGACGAAGGAGATGTGGAGTCTTATTTATACAAGGATGAGGCCTTCAACGTGGCAGCAGATGCCTATGCGGAGAATGTGTATCATCCGGATATGAAAAAGTACGGACTGGATAAACAGAAAATTTCGAAGGAGTTCATCTCAGACGGCATGGAGCGCAAGCTGGGTTATTATCCGGTCTGGTTTCTGGCAAACAAAAATAAAAAAGGAAACCGTGTCAGCTACGCAACGATTAACGGACAGACAGGAAAAGCGGCAGTGGATCTGCCTGTGGACTTTACCAAATATCTGATCGCATCGCTGATCATTGCGGTGCCGATCTTTGTTCTGCTGACATTGTTCCTGACGATGACGCCGCGGACCTTAGGCTTTGTGGTCATGGCGCTCTCTATTATTGCCGTGATCTTTGCCAACCTGAAACTGAACGAGGTCTATACGCGCAAAGGGATGTTTGATGATCTGGGATTGTCATCTAAGAATCCGGCTGCGGAGAAAAAGGTTATGGCAGAGATGGCGAAACGACGGAAGGAGAGTACCAGGGTCAAGGATGTTCCAAGCATGGGCTCCGTGATCGGATCCACCTTTTTTATGGCGATCTTTATCCTTGGTGTGATCTTTTTTGTGACGGGTTCAGCAGGCATTGCCATTTTGGGATTCCTTGTGATCCTGCTCGCGCGGATCGTCTGGAATCTGATCCAGCGCCGCAGGCCAAGGCCGAGCCGAAAGATCATAGTAGCCGCACCGATGAAAGAAAAGATCGGAACACTCTGGAAGTGTCTGGCCGCCTTTGTGATCGTCGGCGTCGTGGCGATCATTTTCCCGGTCAACGACATCTACTTCTATATTGCCGATATCATCGCCATCCTGCTGACCGGCTGGACGGTGCTGGATATCGTTCGCAGCCATAACCTTCTGACCATGCGGAAGCTTCCGCAGTTTGGAAAGAGGGGAGGTGACGAGCATGAGTATTAAAATGCACGGACGCAAAAGCCTTAAGGTGATCATTGGGCTTTTTGCCGTTGTTTTTGCAATGCTTCTTTCCCTTTTGTTTGCAGGGACAGTGATGGCTTATGACTATACGGATCCGGATACGGGCAACCGCATTATTATTGATGATGGAGCCGGTGTATTGACGGATGCGGAGATCCGGATGCTGGCAGAGGACATGAAGCCGGCGCTGGAGTTTGGAAATATCATGTTTGTCACCGCAGATGAGGCGCATTCCTCGGGCATCAATTATTATGCGGCGAGCATTTATCATTCCTATTTTGCTAATCATGTGAGCGGCACCATGGTCATCATCGATTTTTACGACCGGGATTTCTATATTTTCTCGGACGGGAAAAACTATGATGTGCTGACTACGGCAAAGGCCAATGTCATCACGGATAACAACTATAAGAGTCTATCCAATGCGGAGTATTACGAAGGCGCACGGAATACGTTTGCGCAGATCATTGCGGTTCTGGGCGGCGGGCGGATCGCTGAGCCGATGAAGCATATCAGCAACGCGATTTTAGCGATCCTTCTGGGCATGCTGATCTGCGCGATCATTATCGGTGCAACGATGGGCGTGAAAAAGGCACCTCCGATCGATCTGGTCAAGATGGCAGCGGTGAATCTGTTCAATGTGAAAGCCGTTACGAAAAAGACGACAACAACTAAGACGCGTGTTTCTTCCAGCAGCGGCGGAGGAGGGTTCTTCTCTGGCGGCGGCAGCAGCAGTGGCGGCGGCTTCTCCGGAGGCGGAGGAGGCGGTTTCTCCGGTGGCGGAGGCGGTGGTTTCTCCGGCGGTGGCGGAGGCCATAAGTTTTAAAACAGTGAAAAGAGCCTGTCGCTAGAAGAATGTGCCATCTTATCAGACATTCTCTGCACAAAATCAAGGTTATGTATAGGTATCAACATAACTGCCAATTCTGGTAAAAACACATATTTTTAAAAAATCCTTTATTTTAAGGCTTTTTTGAAAATACATATTGTTTCTTAAGTTGCCTGATATCGAAAAAAAACTGCCTAACTTATACACAACCCCCTTTTTTGTAAAAAATGGGAAAAATGACATATACACAACTCTTGTTTTGTCCCGAAAAGAAAAGGGCTGCCACTTGAAAAAGTGTCAGCCCTGGTGTTTTAATCATTACCTATTTTTATTTTTGTCTTCTGTGTTTCCGTCTGCCTCTGACGATCAGAAGGATGACAACGACGATCACAGCGGCTAAGATCAGAAGCCAGATCCAGTTGCCTGCCAGGAAGATGAGCAGGCCTTCCAGGAAATTGCCGAATCCGGCCAGACCTTCCTTAAATGCTTTGGTGATGTGCTGGCCAAAGGTCAGCGGGGCATTTTCTTCATTGACTCTGTAGACTTCCCTAAGGTCGATGGACACGGTGGAGTAGGAGATCTGGGAGTCATAGTGATTGAGCGTGCCGGTCAGGCTGTCGATCTGATACTGCGTGCTGCTGATCTCGTTTTCCAGGGTGATGATGTCCTGCATATCGGATGCTGCAGCTAAGAGTTCGCGCAGTCTTGCCAGCTTGGCTTTAGCTGTCTCTAAGCGTGTTTCAACGTCAAAGTATCTTTCCGAGACATCCTCTGCATATTTCTGGAGGCTGGTGACGGTGCAGATGCCCTGCGCTCCTTCCAGAAAGGAATCCAGCTGATCGGCCGGGACGCGGACGACGTAGCTTGCAGAGCGGTAATAAGTGGAAGCGCTGCTGACACCTGCCATTTCAAAGTAGGCATTGTTCTTTTTAGCCAGCTCCTCGATCTGTCTGACCGACTCATCAAACTGCGTGGTTTCCATGTTGATATATGCAGTGTAGATGATCTTGAGTCCGTTTTCTGCCGGATTCAGGACAGCGCCATCATCCGTTATGACATTTCCGGTCATGCCGCTGTCTTTTCCGCCGGCCGGCTGTTCATTTGGAATGAAACTGACTTCTTCATCCATTGCATATTCATATTCGCCGGCAGCCTCTGCTTCATAGGCCATCCCGTCTTTGCTGTCATAGGCGCCGTTATAGGAAGGCGTTGTACCACTGTAGGAAGGCATGCCGCTTGTTTCATAATCGCGGTAGGAATCGGCTCTTTTATAAGAAGCTCCGTCCAGGGCGGCCCATGCAGCCAGTCCACCGCCGATCACCAGGATTGCGCAGGCGGCGATGGCGATGGCGCGCCACACCTTCAGATGCGTACGCAGTTTTTTAGGCGTTTGTGCTGCTTTGGCAGGAGCGGCCTGCGCAGTAAGAACATCGTTCGTGGAGATTTCTTCCTGCGGCTGCAGCAGCTCATCAGGAGCCAGTGCTTCATTTATGTATTTGTCGTTTACGTTGCTTAACGCTTCCGAAAACTGTTTGGTATTCATACGATATAATCCCTCTCTTTCAGATAATTCCTCAGTTTGCTGCGAAGGCGGGTAAGACGGACGGAGACATTTTTCTCAGAAAGGCCTGTCTGCAGAGCGATGTCTGCATAGGCATCAGAAAAATAGTACCGCCGCATGAAAATGACCCGGTCCCTCTCACTTAAGGTGTCGAGGAACTGCTCAATCGTCTTTGTAAGTTCTGCAGATTCTACTTCGCCTTCTACATCTTTTGCAGAAGCGATGCATTCTTCCAGCTCTTCCAGTGCAGTATCGTATATACTGTTGCGCTTTGAGGCTGTGTTATATTGGTAGCGCTTGAGTGAAAGATTGCGGGCGATCCGGCAGACATACGCCGACAAAGAGTCGGGATGGTTTGGGGGGATACTGTTCCAGACGCCCAGGTATGTGTCATTGACGCATTCCTCGGCATCGGACGCATTGTTCAGAATATTACGGGCAATCTTCTCACAGAGTTTTCCGTACTTTGCGGATAACTCCGAGATGGCCTGTTCTGATCGTTTGAAAAATAAATCAATGATTTTATTGTCTTCCATGCTTTTCCTTTCCGCCTCAATTATATACTACGAATCGAGACGGAAATACTACATCGATATGAAAAAAATTTGAAAAATAAATTTTACGGTGCATGTAATATAGTCTATAATTATGAAAAATGTATTAACTGTGGTTTTAAAAAGGAGAGGGGTTATGGCAAATAAAGTTGGAAAGCTGATCAAGAAAGCACGGACCGATGCCGGGCTGACACAGGAAGAGCTGGCCAGAAAGGTAAAGGGTGTTTCTGCTTCTGATATCAGCAAGGCAGAGCGCGGAGAAATAAGACTTACCAATGAGGTTTTGAAGAAGATTGCTAAGGTGACAGGCGTGACGCAGAAGTCCCTGACGGATGCGGCGGCCAGCAGCACCTACAGCAAGCAGGGAAAAACCAGCACTACAAAGCCAAAACAATCATCCAGCACGAAGCCGAAACAGAGCAGTTCTACGGCATCCAAGAGTTCCATACAGGTAACGGCAACGGAGAAAAAGCTTGTGCAGCTTTACAGGAAAGCGGATGCAGACAGCAAGAAGAAAGCTATGGCAGCGCTGAAAGGTACGGAAATCAGTGACGTTGTGGAATCATTTATCGGAAACGCCATTGACAGCTTGTTTAAAAAGTAAAAACACTTTAACAATTGTCCAGATAATTGTTAAGAAACAGATAACAGGAGATTAAAGATATGACAAAAGTGAAAGTAGAGCCGGGTCCATGCGGCTTTAAGACGATTGTGACCGCAGAGGCAGATGAAGACGAGCCAACTGAAATCAAGGTCAAAGTAGCCTGCGGATGTGAAGCAGTACAGAATATGATGAAAGAGCTGGGCGATACGCTGGATGCGTATGAAGTGTGTCTGCAGAAACCGGGACGCGGACCGCTGTTTGACTATGCAGCAGAACATTTTCCGGTACACGTGGTCTGTCCGGTCATCACCGGTATCACCAAATGTGTGGAAGCAGAAGCGCAGTTGGCACTGAAACATGATGTCACGATCGAATTTGTAGACTGACTTTTAAGACTGACCGATAGAAAGCTGACATGAGAAAAAAAAAGAACTACAGAAAAACCTTGGTACGAGGTTTGAGTCTCCTTTTAGGCTGCATTCTTATAGGAGGTGTTTTCATGATGTCCGGATGCGAGAAGAATCCAAGTGAGGATCCGGTTTCCGGAGGCGTTATCGATCACTCTGACCCGAGTGCCCCAAAAGAGATCAAATCAAAAGAACTGGTTTCTATGGAAACTGGCTTCTACCGTTATGAAACAGATCCGGCAGAAGGAGGCTATCGGTACAGTTTTTCCCTAAAACCAATCGATGGGAAACTGACACTGACCGAAGATAAACGCTACCAGATCGGCTGCGAAGTGGAAGAAGCGGTGCTGGATAAAGTGGAAGAGATCATTGAACAATATGATCTGGTCCAGTGGAATGGAAAAAACAGATATACCTCCGGTCTGCCGGAAGAGTATTCCCCATACTATTTTTCAGCAGAGTATGCATCCGGAGAGAGGCTTTATTTCTATCTGGACGGGGATCCGGAGGCAGAGTGGAGCGGTGCGCTCCTGAAATTCTTCCGGGAAGTGTTTGCTGTGAACGGGCACCCACAGGTGCTTCCGCCGGAGGAATCCTATGTGTTTACCCGTTTCGATTTTGCTTATAATGAAGGGGAAACGTTCTACAGCTATGGCAATATCCTGATGCCGGGAAGGGATACGGATTATATTACCTGCCTGCACAAGTATGTCTGGTCTTTGGATGAGTCTGAGGAAGAAGACCTGACGATCATTGTCCCGGATGGCTATTTTGCAAAGGTCAAGGAACTGGTGGAAGAGTGCAATCTCTATGAACTGACCAACTGGTCCATTATGCCGCCGACATTCCATCCTGGTGATGCTGATTATTACGGATTCACGCTGGAGACAGCGGATGGAAGACAGTTCAGCAGGTGGTATACGGGAGATGAGATCCCGCCGGAGATGAATGCGGTCAAGGAAAAGGTTGTTGCTTTTCTGGATCCGGTCTTTGAAGAAGGCGAGGAGTATTCCGCTGATCTGGAATAGCTGATTTATAACGAAATCTGTGTAACTGAATACCGCATATTGTTTTAAAAATAATACAATAAATAGGCAACAAATTATATATTTTTGTTGCCTGTTTTAATATAATTGAAACTGGATTTTTACAACATGTAATACATTTTTTACATTAAATGTATTGCCTGTATTATTAATGTAATATTTTTATAAACAAGAAAGAAACAAGAAAGAAAGGAAAGACCCTATGTGTGATTGCAAGGACGAAAAAGGAAAAGCACTGGATGCAGTGCTGGATGAATACGGCAGAGACGCCGGAAGCCTTATCGGCATCCTGCAGAAAACGCAGGATATTTACGGTTATCTGCCATCTGATGTGATCTATTATGTAGCGGCCCAGACAGGCACGACTCCGGCGAAGGTGATGGGTGTTGCAACCTTCTATACGCAGTTCCGTCTGGAGCCTGTCGGAAAGTATCTGATCATGCTGTGCAAGGGTACGGCCTGCCATGTCAACGGATCAGATCGTATTGAAGCGGCAATCACCAATGAATTGGGGATCCAGAATGGTGAGACCACAAAGGATGGTCTCTTCACGCTGAAAAACGTGGCATGCCTGGGATGCTGCTCCCTTTCTCCGGTCATGATGATCAATGAAGAAACTTTTGGCTCTCTGACGCCGGATAAGGCGGTTGAGATCCTGAATGAATTCAAAAAAAGGAAGGAGGAGATCGCATGAGAGTCGTAGTAGGACAGGGCAGCTGCGGTATTGCAGCCGGCGCAGGAAAAGTGTATAACGCACTGGCATCTCTACGGGCAAATCCTTCTGATTTTTCGCTGGAAACCACCGGATGCATTGGCATGTGCTTCCTGGAGCCGATCGTCGATCTTTACGAAGGTGAGGATTTAAAGGCAAGACTGGTCCATGTGGCAGAAGGCGACGCAGAAAAAATCGTTAACGCAGTTCTGCAGAACAATCTGGATGAGCTGAAGCCAATGATGATCAGCGATGATGATGCATCGTTCCTTTCCCAGCAGACAAGGATCGCACTCCGCAACTGCGGCATCATCGATCCGACCGATATCAACAGCTATAAAGCAAAAGATGGATATATGGCACTGGAGAAAGTGCTTAAGACCATGACCCCGGAAGAGGTCATCGAAGAGATCAAGGTTTCCGGACTGGCCGGACGCGGCGGTGCCGGATTCCCGACCTGGTTCAAATGGAACGCAGCCCGCGGCAGCGAGGGCGATGAAAAGTATCTGATCTGTAACGCGGACGAAGGCGACCCGGGTGCCTTTATGGACCGTGCCGTCATCGAAAGCGATCCGCATAATCTGATCGAAGGTATGCTGATCGCGGCTTACGCCATCGGCGCCAGCGAAGCGATCGTTTACGTCAGAGCAGAGTATCCGCTGGCAATCATCCGTCTGGAAAATGCCATTGCACAGGCAAAGGCAGAAGGCATTATCGGCGATGACATCATGGGCAGCGGTTTTTCCTGCAAGTTCCGTTATATGGCAGGTGCCGGCGCATTTGTATGCGGCGAGGAAACGGCCCTGATCGAATCTCTGGAAGGCAAGCGCGGTATGCCGCGTCTGAAACCTCCGTTCCCGGCAGCAGCTGGCTATAAGATGAAACCATCCAATATTAATAACGTGGAAACGTTTGCTAACGTGGCATGGATCATCAACAACGGCGGCGAAGCGTTTGCAGCTATGGGTACAGAAGGCAGCAAAGGAACCAAGGTCTTTGCACTGACCGGCAAGGTTAAACGCGGCGGTCTGGTGGAGATCCCAATGGGTGCAACGCTGCGTCATGTCATTTTTGATATCGGCGGAGGCATCCGTGAAGATAAGAAAATCAAAGCTGTACAGATGGGCGGCCCGTCCGGCGGATGTATTCCGGAGAGGCTCCTGGATACGGTGATCGATTATAAAGCTCTTTCCGCAACCGGCGCGATCATGGGATCGGGCGGTATGGTCGTAATGGATGAGAGCACCTGTATGGTCGGCATGGCCAAATTCTTCCTGGATTTCACATCCAAGGAATCTTGCGGAAAATGTGTGCACTGCCGCATCGGCACCAGAAGAATGCTGGAGATCCTGACTCGTATTGTTGAGGGGAATGGAAAAGACGGCGACATCGAACTTCTGGAAGAACTCTGCAACGCGATCAAAGACGGCGCACTCTGCGGTCTGGGGCAGACAGCTCCGAACCCGGTGCTCACAACTATCCGGTATTTCCGCGATGAGTATGAAGCTCATATCAACGACAAGAAATGTCCGGCTGGCGAATGTATGGATCTGCTGCATTACCGCATCGATCCTGAGAAATGTAAGGGATGTACGATGTGTGCACGGAACTGCCCGGTCAAAGCCATCAGCGGCGAGACCAAGAAGCCGCATGTGATCGATGAGTCCAAGTGCATCAAGTGCGGACACTGCATGACGCTTTGTAAATTTGATGCGATCAGCGTAGAGTAGGAGGCCGTTATGAGTGAGATTAAGATTATTATAGATGGAAAAGAATGTATCGGAAATCAGGGTGACACCATCCTCCAGATTGCTGAAAAGAACGGCGTTTATATTCCGACGCTTTGTAATGATGAGAGAGTCGCGCACTACGGCGCCTGCGGCGTATGTCTGGTAGAGGGCGAAGGCCTTCCAAAACTGATGAGAAGCTGCTCTACGGTAGCGACAGACGGCTGGATCTTATATACTGATTCCGAACGTGTGACAATGGCAAGGAAGATCGCTCTGGAGCTTTTGATGAGCGATCATGACGGCGACTGCAAAGGACCGTGCTCCCTTCGCTGTCCGGCAGGAACAGACTGTATGGCTTATGTGAAGGCTATCAGCAGAGGTGACTATCATGATGCGGTACGTATTGTGAAAGAAAGATTTCCGCTGCCGGCTAGTATCGGGTCTGTCTGCCCTCATCCTTGTGAGCAGGACTGCAGAAGACAGTATGTGGAGTCTCCGGTCTCCATCGCATACTTGAAGAGATTTGCCGGATTGAAGGACCTGGAAGAGAATCCTTATGTTCCGGAGATCGCGCCATCGACCGGCAAGAAGGTCGCGATCATTGGCGGCGGTCCTTCCGGACTGACGGCTGCTTTCCTTCTGAGACGGAAAGGCCACGATGTCACGATCTACGAAGCAATGCATAAAATGGGCGGTATGCTGTATTACGGTATTCCGGAATACAGACTGCCGAAAGATATTTTAGAAAAAGAAGTAAAACTGATCGAAGATCTGGGCATCCATATGAAGAACGGCATCCATGTCGGAAAGGATGTTACCTTTGAAGAGATCCGCAGAAGTGCGGATGCGACGATCGTTGCCATTGGCGCATGGAAATCTGCTAAGATCGGATGCACGGGTGAAGATACAGAAGGCGTGATCGGCGCGATCGAATTCCTCCGCCGTGATGTACAGGGCATTCCGTATGACATCGGCGAAAATGTAGCTGTAGTAGGCGGCGGCAACGCAGCTATGGATGCCTGCCGTAGCGCTGTCCGTCTTGGGGCTAAGAACGTCTATGTTATTTACAGACGTACCAGAGATGAGATGCCGGCAGCAGATGAAGAGATTGAAGAGTCCATCGAAGAAGGCGTTATCTATAAATTCCTGACCAATCCGTCCGAGATCATTTCCAAAGATGGACGGGTATCCGAGATCAAGCTGCAGGTTATGGAGCTGGGTGCTCCGGATGCGAGCGGCAGAAGAAGCCCGGTTCCTGTGGAAGGCGCTTTTGAAACACTGAAAGTGGATACTGTTATTGCTGCCATTGGTCAGCGGATCAATGCAGACGGTATGAACGTGAAGCTGAACCAGCGCGGCGTTATTGAGATCGATGAGGATTCCTTCTGCACCAACGTGGACGGTGTTTTTGCCATCGGTGACGCAGCACACAACAAGACGGGTATTGCTATTCAGGCTATCGGCGACGGCAACCGCTGTGCCGAGGTGGTGGACAGCTATCTGAAAGGAGAACTCAAACCATATAAAGCACCGTTTGTTTCCATCCGAAGAGATCTGGAGCAGGTGAAGGCAGAACTGGCAGCAAAAGAGCGCAAGCCGAGGATCAAGGTTCCGCTGCGCCCGGCTGAGGAACGAAAGAGGGACTTTGCTGATATCGTGATCAACTTGAGTGAAGAAGAAGTGATGAACGAGGCAAAGAGATGTCTGGAATGCGGCTGCCATGATTACGCAGAATGCTCGCTGATCAAATGTGCGAACTGCACCCCGATCGATCCGGGCCGTCTGGCCGGCAAGTTCCATCCAGGATTTGTGGAGACTAAACTGGTTTCCATCGAGCGGAATCAGCGGAAGTGCATCATGTGCAATCTGTGCGTGCGTACCTGCGATGAAGTGGCAGGGAAGGGCATCTTAGGTCTGGTTGGCCGTGGATTTACCACTGTGATTCGTCCGGAATTTAATGATCCGGAAAAGATTGCCGGCTGCAAAGACTGCCTGAAGTGTGCAGAGGCCTGCCCGACGGGCGCATTGAAGATCCTGTCGGAAGTGAAAGTCGGATCATGAGGGTTTTGATTTAAACATATAAATAGAAATAACGTGAACTTGGGAGAGGGTTCCCAAATGGGGCGATATGAAGAAACTCTGGCGAGTTTCCCTGAACCGCTCAAAGCCGCGGGGCTCCCCCGACGGAACGTCGGGGGAAGCAAGGACCGGTGCTGATGCACCGGTCTTTTTTTTGTTGATAAAAATGCGTTCCGGGTTCGTTTCAGTAGCATGGGTTCGCTCAAGAGTGCGTTCTGGGTTCGTTTCAGTAGCATGGGTTTGCTCAAGAGTGCGTTCCGGGTTCGTTTCTGTGGTATGGATTTGCCTAAGAATGCATTCCGGGTTCGTTTTTATTCATAAACGATCGAAAAAAACAAACCCGAAACACAATTTCGGGTTCACCGGGAAAGAGAAAACGAACCCAAAACGCAATCTCGGGTTTGGCGAGGAAGAAAAAGCGAACCCAGAACGCAATCTCGGGTTTGGCGAGGGAAAAAAACGAACCCGGAACGTATTCTCATTACGCTGAAAATGGCAAAAATGATCAGTCTAGCTTTTCTGCCGGAAATTCAAGAAAAAAATGAAAAAATAATGAAAAACTTCGCAAAAAGGTGTTGCTTTTTCAGTAATGTGGTAGTAAAATTTCGGTAAAAGTGGTGAAAAGTGGGACTTAGTGGAGCAAAGTGGGAAAGACTCACAGCATCAACACCGGTTATTTTTGCAAATGGTTGTCTATGGGTAAATGGCACGGCGCTCCTTAAGTTAAAGATTCGCGAGTGGAGACCTCGCTGTAAGATATACGACGCTTCGCGCCGATGCTGCATGCTGATGCACGTAAACAACGCGGCAAACAAACAAGACAGCAAACAAACAAGACAGCAAACAAACAAGACAGCAAACAAACAAGACAGCAAAAAACGACACAGCAAACAAACGACTTAACACACAACAATTAACCAATTCATATACGACGCGCTTTGCGCTTAAGTATAAATTTGACGAATGTCGCTGGGAGGTAACAGGTGCCTACACAATTTATGGGTGAATACAACCATTCCATAGATGCTAAGGGCAGGATCATAGTCCCTTCGAAATTCCGGGAACTGCTTGGTGAACGGTTCGTGGTAACGAAGGGTCTGGACGGCTGCTTGTGGGTTTTTCCGTCCGAAGAGTGGGAAAGCTTTTCCGAAAAACTCCGCAGCCTGCCTGTTGCCAATAAAGACGCCAGAAAATTCGTGCGGCATTTCATGGCTGGTGCCATGGACGCAGAACTGGACAAACAGGGACGGATCCTTCTTCCGCAGAACTTAAGAGATTTCGCGGAACTGGAGAAAGACATCACCATGGTCGGCACCGGAGCCAGAATCGAGATCTGGGATAAGAAAGCCTGGGAGAAGGGCTCCACCTACGACAATATGGATGATATCGCTGAACATATGGGAGAGTGGGGATTTGGAATTTAAACACACGTCCGTTCTTCTGAATGAATGTCTGGAAGGTTTAAACATCCACTCCGACGGCATCTATGTAGATGGAACGCTTGGTGGCGGCGGACACTCCCTGGAAATTGTGAAGCGGCTGACAACCGGACGCCTGATCGGGATCGATCAGGACGCAGAAGCCCTTAAGGCAGCAGCCAAGCGGCTGGCCGGTTTTGAAGATAAGATCACCCTGGTGAAAAACAATTTCGTCAATATCCGAAAGATCCTTGATGAATTAAACATCGAAAAGGTCGACGGCATTCTGCTTGATATCGGAGTTTCCTCCTATCAGATCGACAATCCGGAACGCGGCTTTTCTTATAAAGAAGATGCTCCTCTGGACATGCGGATGGACCGCGACGGCGCGGTGAGCGCGAAAGACATTGTAAATACGTATTCCAAAGAAGACCTGGCAAGGATCATCCGAGAATACGGTGAAGAAAAATTCGCCAATAACATCGCCAAGCACATTGTAAGCGAAAGAGAGAAGAACGAGATCACAACGACGAAGCAGCTTTCCGATATCGTCGAGGCAGCAATCCCTGCATCGGTCAGAAAAGGTAAGAAAGGCTTCGCGAAGAAAACATTTCAGGCGCTCCGTATTGAAGTGAACGCGGAACTGGATGTTTTAAAGGATTCGATAGATGAGATGATCGATTCTCTGAATCCGGGAGGAAGACTTGCAATCATCACCTTCCATTCCCTGGAGGACCGCATCGTCAAAAACGCATTCCGGACAGCTGAAGATCCATGTATCTGTCCGCCAAACTTCCCGGTCTGTACCTGCGGAAGAAAAAGCAAGGGATGCGTCGTAACTAAGAGGCCTGTCATTCCTTCTGATGAGGAATGTCAAAAAAATAAAAGAGCGAGCAGCGCAAAGCTGCGAGTGTTTGAACGAGGAAATGAGAGCGAGAACAATCAACAGCAGACCACAAATGAATAGCGTAGAGCGGATTTTTGCCGAAGGTAACACGGTCCGCAGAGGGGTGGAACCTGAGGTTGTGCGCATTCGTCTTCCGAAGGAGAGAACAGAAAGACAAAAGCAGGTGACACGGAAAGTGTCCAGACAGAAAAAGATGATCAACTTTTTCCTGATCTGTGCCGCAGCTGTCTTACTCGTAGCTTTGTGCGTGGCGATGCTTGGCATCGCAGGAGAAAACAACGGACTGAAGCGGGAAATCAACGTACTGGAGGCTCAAGTCTCTGAGCTGAAAGCCCAGAATGATTCCAGACAGTACGACCTGAACAGTGCCGTGGATCTGAACTACGTCGTACAGGTTGCGACAACGGAGCTTGGCATGGTCCGAAGCACCTCGGGACAGATCCGAACCTATGATTCGTCCGAATCTGAATATGTTCAGCAAGTAGCAGAAATACCAACTAACTAGTTGGTATTTCGTGTATAATAGATTTGTATGAAACGGGAAAGAAAGGCAGAACCTCGGCAGCGGACAAACCGGAAAGAGGATAAGAACCAGAAATACGGAAGATTGATGCAGAAGCGGTTCAGGATCATCGCGGTTATTTTTGGTGTCTGTCTTGCCGCACTGGTTGTGCGTCTTGCCTGGATCCTCGCTTTTGACGGCGATAAATACGCCAAAGCCGCTCTGGCTCAATCGGAAACAGCTACTACTACGCTGACTGCAAAGCGCGGCGACATCATCGACCGCAATAACGTGCAGCTGGCTACCAGTACAAAAGTCTACAATCTGATTCTGGATCCGAAAGTCATCCTCTACAAAGAAGATAAATACTTAGAGCCGACCGTTGCTCTGATCCAGCAGCATTTCCAGATTCCAACAGAAGAGTTGCGTGCGAAGATCGCAGAGAACCCAAACAGCAGTTATGTGGTCCTGAAAAAGGGCCTGACTTTTGCTGAGGTGGAGCAGTTTATTGAAGATAAAAAGGCAGACCGGAATGTCAACGGTATCTGGCTGGAAGAGAGCTACCGCAGAAATTATACCTACGGCACGCTGGCTTGTTCCGTGCTGGGATTCACCCAGGATGGAAACGGCATCTACGGCCTGGAGAGCCGCTACAATAATGAGCTGCTCGGAAACGACGGTATGGAATATACCTACGTCAACAGTGACAACATTCTGGAGACGGTACGGAAAGAGCCGGAAGACGGCGATACCATCCGTCTGACGCTGGACTATAATATTCAGGCTATCGTAGAAAAATGGATTGCTGCGACCCAGGCAGAGACCAACGCCAAGACGGTTGGTGCTGTGCTGATGAATCCGCAGACCGGCGAGGTTTATGCGATGGCTGACAGCGGCAGCTTTGACCCGAATAATCCAAGGGATCTTTCCCATCGCTATACCCCGGAGCAGATCGCGGCGATGAGCGATGCAGAGACAACGGACGCTTTAAGTGATGTCTGGAGAAACTTCTGCATTACCCAGAGTTACGAGCCGGGATCCACGTTTAAACCGTTTACGGTCGCTATGGGAATTGAAGAGAGCAAGATCTATCCGACCGATACATTTGACTGCATCGGTCATGAGGATTTCTTTGTAGACACACCGTGGCAGAGAACGATCTGGTGCTACAACCGTGGCGGCGACGGCACCATGGATGTGAAAGGCGCGCTGACACGTTCCTGCAACATCTCCCTGGCGCAGATGTCCCAGCGGATCGGCGTCGATATCTTCTGCAAATATCAGAGGAAGTTCGGATTTGGTCAGTATACAGAGATCGACCTTCCGAACGAAATGAGCTGTGAACCGCTGTTATATACCGTGGACAATATGACGGTGCTGGACCTTGCGACCAACTCTTTTGGACAGAACTTCAACACCACGATGATCCAGCTGGCAACCGGATTCAGCTCCATCATCAACGGCGGCTATTTATACCGTCCGTTCGTGGTCAAAGATATTTACAATGGAAACAACGAACTGATCAGATCCTTTGACCGGGTCCTGGTTGCCCAGACCATTTCTCAGGGAACCAGCGATTATGTGAAAGATTGTCTGCGTTCGGTCGTTACCGAAGGTATCGGACAGGCTGCCGCTGTTGAAGGATACAAGATCGCAGGCAAGACCGGTACGGCACAGAAATACGATAAAACAGAGGATGTCTACGTGATCAGCTTTATCGGCTTTGCTCCATATGATGATCCGCAGGTCGTCTGCTACGTGGCTATCGATGAACCTGCCACCGGTGATGCCAGTCGGTTTGCTTCAGAATTATTTCACAATATTATGGTAGAAGTATTATCTTATATGAATATTGCTCCGGATGATGTATGATAGAGCGGTTGTGAGTGAGGTTTTGAGGATGAATTGGATTACATTGATCGCATTAGGAATCGGCTTTGTTGTGGGGATCATTCTGATCCCGGTTTTTATTCCTATCCTGAAAAAACTGAAATTCGGCCAGCAGGTCCGTGAAGACGGGCCGCAGGCACATCTGAAAAAATCGGGCATCCCGACGATGGGCGGCATCTGCATCATCATTGCGATGCTGATCGGCTCCCTTGTTTTTGTTGGCGCAGATCCGGCATTTGTACTGCCGGTTGCCATCACAACCTTTCTTTACGCACTGATCGGCTTTCTGGATGATTTTCTGAAGATCAAAAAGCATCAGTCAGAGGGCCTGAAAGCATGGCAGAAAATGGCGCTGCAGATCATTTTTATGGTCGCTTTGATGCTGTATGTGGCGCTTGGGACCCCGAATGGGACATCGACCATGATACCTTTCTACGGCATGGTGGATCTGAAGGGATGGTTTTATCCGATTGCGATCCTTGCTATTCTTGGCACGGTGAACGGAGCTAACTTTACAGACGGTCTGGACGGCCTGGCATCCAGCGTGACCATTGTGATCGCATTGTTCTTTACACTGGCGGTCGCAAAGATCAATCATATGCTGGATCCGGCATCGCTGGCAATGATCGGTGCGCTCTGTGCGTTCCTGATCTACAATCATTATCCGGCTAAGATCTTTATGGGAGATACCGGTTCTCTTGCATTGGGCGGCTATGTTGCAGCGGAAGCGTTTCTGCTGAAGATGCCTATTTTCCTGATCCTGGTAGCTTTTATTTACCTGATCGAGATCATCTCCGTCATGCTGCAGGTTGGCTATTTTAAATTAACACATGGCAAACGGATCTTCCGTATGGCGCCGATCCATCATCATTTTGAGCTGGGCGGCTGGTCCGAAGTGAAGGTTGTCTGCGCGTTTACTATTATTACGGTTATCTTATGCGCAATTGCGTATTTTGGAATCAGATAGGAAGAAAAACAATGGAACTGAATGGCAAAAAAATTCTGATTTTTGGTATGGGTGTCAGCGGCAAAGGTGTCGCTAAGCTGCTTTCGCATCTGGATGTTTCTATGGTCCTTTACGACGGAAACACGGATCTGGACAAGGAGGCTCTTTTAAACGAGCTGAATCTGAAGGGCAGAGCGGAAGTGGTGACTGGCGAGCTGAATGAGAAGTCTTTTGAAGGCATTGATATCTTAGCTCTCAGTCCTGGTATTTCTATTAACGCCCCTTATGTCAAGATGGCACAGGACTGCGGTGTGAAGGTGCTGGGCGAAGTGGAGATCGCTTATGAGATCTCCAAAGGACGGCTGGCTGCGATCACCGGAACCAATGGTAAAACAACGACAACCGCGCTGACCGGCGAGATCATGAAGGCAGCGTTTGAGAAAGTGTTTGTGGTCGGCAACATCGGCACGAGCTTTGCTTCTGTGGCGGCAGAGACCACGGATGACTGTGTGATCGTGGCGGAGATCTCCAGTTTTCAGCTGGAATCTATGGAGGAGTTCCATCCGGAAGTCTCCGCAATTTTGAACCTGACGCCGGATCATCTGGACCGCCATGGTACATTTGAAAACTACGCTATGACCAAGCTTTCCATCACAGACCGTCAGACGGCGGATGAAACCTGTGTGATCAATTATGACGATGAATATCTGCGCGAGATCTCACGCAATATCACCCCGCATATCTGCTATTTCTCATTGAAGGAGGATCTGGCGGAAGGCATCGTGCTGAATGGCGATGTGATCACTTATAAGAAGGGCGGGGAAGTGACTCCGATCATCAACCGTTATGATATGAACCTTCTGGGTGATCATAACGTGGAGAATGTGATGGCTGCCTGCGGCATCGCCCTGGCGATGGGTGTGGATCTGGATGTGATCCGCGAGACGGTCCGCAATTTTAAGGCAGTTGAGCATCGGATCGAATATGTCTGCACCAAGAACGGCGTGAAATATTACAACGATTCCAAAGGAACCAACACAGACGCAGCGGCTAAAGCCATCGGCTCCATGACCAGCCCGACGGTGCTGATCGCCGGTGGTTATGATAAAGGTGTGGACTTTACAGACTGGATCATGGGCTTTAACGGCAAGGTCAAGGATATGATCCTGATCGGCCAGACGGCGGAGAAGATCAAAGAAACGGCTATTTCCTGCGGGTTTACAAACATTCATATGTGCGAGGACCTGACGGAGGCTGTGAAGAAGGCTTCTGAGCTGGCTGTGGATGGGGACTGCGTGCTGCTGTCACCTGCCTGCGCAAGCTGGGGGCAGTTTAAGAGTTATGAGCAGCGCGGCGATCTGTTTAAGAAACTGGCAAAAGAGCTGTAAGATATTTGTAAGGACGGGCCTTTTGGAGGCCCAAGTAACCGGTAAATGAAAAAAAGCCTCGAGAAAAAGATCAAACAGGAAGAGAACCGAAAGCGGGCGGCTGCAAAGCCGGTGAAGGGCAGCATCGACTGGGTGCTGGTCATGATCGTGCTCGCGCTTCTGGTGTTTGGTCTTGTCATGCTGTACAGTGCCAGTTCTTACGAGGCTTCGATCAAGTTCCAAAACCCGTCTTATTACGTGGTCAAACAGCTGATCTCCACGGTCATCGGCCTGGTGGTGATGGCGGTTGTGGCACTGATTCCGCATAAATTTTTTGAAAAGATCGCAATCCTAGTCTATCTGGTGGCTGTGGCTGCGATGATCCTGGTCAAGACGCCGTTAGGACTTGAGGCGAACGGTGCTTACCGGTGGATCGATCTGAAGTTTATCACCGTGCAACCTTCGGAGATCATGAAGGTTGCGCTGGTTCTGGTCCTGGCAATGCTGCTGTCCCGCTACGTGAACTATCTTGGCGATATCAAGATGTACCTCATTGTGATGGGACTCTGCGTGGTGGCGGTGGCTCTGACGGTGTTTATCACGGACGACCTGGGCACCGGCATCATCATGTTTGCGATGGGCTTTATTATGATTTTTGTGGCAAGCAAGAAGATCCGTTACCTGATCATTACTCTGGTGGTATTTCTTGCCGGCGGCGTGAGTTATGTGCTGCTGCGGTCGACCAAACGGGTTCGTGTGCAGGCATGGCTGAATCTGGAAAAATATGCGGATGACATCGGCTACCAGATCACACAGGCATTATATGCGATCGGCTCGGGCGGACTGCTGGGCAAGGGGCTTGGAAAAAGTACACAGAAACTGGGCTTCGTACCGGAGTCTGAGAACGATATGATCTTTTCCATTATCTGTGAGGAGCTGGGCATCATCGGCGGCATCATCCTGATCGCGCTGGTGGCTCTTCTGCTCTGGAGAATGAAGAAGATCTTTGACAGTGCCGCAGATCTGTACGGCAAGGTCGTGGTAGCGGGTGTGGCTGCCCATATCGCGATCCAGACGTTTTTAAATATTGCAGTTGTAACTAATCTGCTCCCGAATACGGGTGTGCCGCTTCCGTTCATCAGTTACGGAGGCACGGCCGTCATCTTCCTTCTGATCGAGATCGGGCTGGTGTTATCTGTCAGCCGGGTACATGCGCCGACCGTGGAAGAGAAGAGAATGTCCTATTATGAACAGGATCGGGAGAGAGAGGCCAGTTATTATCAATGAAAAAGAAGTTAGTGATCATCATAGCTGCGATCGCGGTGCTCGTCATTGCTGCCTGTGTGCTGGTATTGACGGGCGTTATTCGTTTTCCTAAGAAACAGCAGGAAGAGGCGCCATCGCAGCCGGTGGCATATCTGGAGTATATGAACTCCTACATGCTGATCGACCGGAATATGAAGGTGACGGGCAGCGAGCAGGAGGTGCCGGCGGGGCTTCCAAAGGTCACAGGTCTCAGCTTTGAGAAGATCATCGTGGGGAGTCCGCTGGAAGTGACTAACAAGGATGCGGCTAAATACGCGATGAAGCTGGTGGACTGCATTCATAAGAACGCCCTGGATATTGCGGAAGTCTATGTTTCCCTGGATCTGAACGCCACGATGTATGTGGGGAATATTAAGATCCTGATGGGGCAGGATGTGTCCACGGAGGAGAAACTGCACGACCTGCGGGATTTCTATGATGATGTGAAAGGGCTTTCCGGCGTGCTGGATATGCAGGAGCTCAGTAAGAATAACCTGGGTTATTCTTTTAAAACAAATTAGTTGAAATTTCCAGCGGATTTCAGTATTATGTATTAGTAAAAAATTGTTCAGAAGAATAAAATTATTCAGAGAGGATGCATACTGATGACAGATTTTGATTATGGCGAATCACTGCGCGGCGCCAGAATAGTTGTGGTGGGCGTTGGCGGAGCCGGTAATAATGCAGTAAACAGAATGGTTGATGACGGGATGTCGCTGGTAGAGTTTGTCGGTGTCAATACGGACCGGCAGGTTTTATCACTCTGCAAGGCTCCTGTTACGATACAGATTGGCGAAAAAATTACGAAAGGACTGGGTGCCGGAGCACAGCCTGAGATTGGCCAGAAGGCAGCTGAGGAGAGCATGGAGATGATCCAGAAAGCTCTTGCCGGAGCTGATATGGTCTTCCTGACCTGTGGTATGGGCGGCGGAACCGGTACAGGTGCAGCTCCTGTTATCGCTAAGATCGCTAAGGATATGGATATCCTGACGATCGGTATCGTTACCAAACCTTTTAAATTTGAAAATAAGACTCGTATGAACAACGCGATCATGGGTATCGAGCGTCTGAAAGAAGTCGTGGATACGCTGATCGTTATCCCGAATGATAAGCTGCTGGAGATCGTTGACAGACGGACCTCTATTACGGACGCTTTCAAGAAGGCAGACGAAGTGCTGCAGCAGTCCGTCAGAGGTATCACCGACCTGATCAATATCCCGGCTCTGATCAACCTGGATTTCGCAGATGTTCGTACGGTTATGCTGAATAAGGGCATCGCTCATATCGGTATCGGTACCGGCACTGGCGATGACAAGGCTGAAGAAGCTGTCAAGGGTGCAGTTACTTCCCCGCTGCTGGAGACCAATATCCGTGGTGCTTCCCACGTTATCATCAACATCTCCGGCGATATCTCCCTTATCGAGGCAAACGATGCAGCTTCTTATGTTCAGGATCTGGCGGGCGATGGCGCAAACATCATCTTTGGTGCGCGTTATGAGGCTGAGCCGGCTGATACCTGCACGATCACTGTGATCGCTACGGGCATCAACGACAGCACCATCCGCATGGCTTCCCCGAACATCCAGATCAACCGGAACAGACCGCAGCAGCAGGCAGCTCAGCAGGCTTACCAGCAGTCGCAGCAGCAGGCAACCGCACCGGCTCCTCAGCCGGCAGCACAGCAGCCGCAGCCGGAGACCGAGCGTCCATTCGTCGTGAAGGGCGAGCAGGAGACTGAGAGATCACAGCAGGCGAAACCGGTCCTGAATTTCCAGGTTCCGCGTCAGCCGAGACAGACGGTGCAGGGACAGGATATTACTATTCCGGATTTCTTGAAGAGAAGATAAGCTGAGTATTGATACAAACAAAAGGCCGGTTTCACACCGGCCTTTCTTTTCGCCATATTGTCCGGAGCAGGTATCTATTTTTTATTCCGCTCCATGCGCCTTTTTTCTAGTGGCGGTCTCATATTTTTCTGCGGCCGGAGCATTCGGAAATAATCCCTGATGGATTATTTCCTCACTACTCCTACGAGCTTTGCGGACTGGTGGTCTGAAGCTTGTGCCTTGAAAAATATATCGACCGCCTTGAGAAAAAGACGGCGCATGTCGAAGTCATAAAAAACAGATACCTTCATCCAGAAAAAGTCGAAAAGAAATGCGTATTTTTTTCGAAAAAAGGGTTGCAAATCAGAGGTTGATAGGGTATTATTACAATAGTTTAGCACTCATATGAAACGAGTGCTAATAATTCGAAGGAGGACAGGAAAATGAAATTAGTTCCATTAGGAGACAGAGTTGTTCTTAAACAATTTGAAGCAGAAGAGACCACTGCATCCGGCATCGTATTACCGGGACAGGCACAGGAGAAACCACAGCAGGCTAAAGTCATCGCTGTCGGCCCTGGCACGGACGATGTAAAAATGCAGGTAAAAGTAGGAGACGCAGTCATCTACTCTAAATATGCAGGAACAGACGTGAAACTGGATGACGAAGAATTTGTTATTGTTCGTCAGGATGATATTCTCGCAATCGTAAAATAAGGCGATCGATATCGCAATGTGATAGGAGGCAATTGAAATGGCAAGACAAATCAAATTCGGAGCTGATGCCAGAGAAGCGCTGGGTAGAGGTGCTGATCTTCTGGCTGATACCGTAAAAGTTACATTAGGACCTAAGGGCAGAAACGTTGTCCTTTACAAACCATATGGCAATCCGTTGATCACAAACGACGGTGTTACCATTGCAAAAGAAATTGAATTCGAAGATTCTTTCGAGAACATGGGTGCTCAGCTGGTTCGTGAGGTCGCTTCCAAGACCAACGATGTGGCCGGCGATGGTACCACAACCGCTACTGTCCTGGCTCAGACCATGATCGACGAGGGCGGCAAGAACCTGGCTGCAGGTGCTAACCCGATCATCCTGAGAAAGGGTATGGCAAAAGCTTGTGACGCAGCTGTTGAAGCACTGGTTAAAATGAGCAGCAAGGTCAAAGGCAAAGAGCAGATCGCTCGTGTTGCTGCTATTTCCGCAGGCGATGATTCCATCGGCGAGATGGTTGCAGACGCTATGGAAAAAGTTACTAACGACGGCGTCATCACCATCGAGGAATCCAAGACCATGCAGACAGAGCTTGAGCTGGTCGAAGGTATGCAGTTTGACAGAGGATACATTTCTCCGTATCTTTGCACAGACCTTGAGAAGATGGAAGCTAACCTGGATGATCCGTACATCCTTCTGACTGACAGAAAGATCTCCGTGATCCAGGACATCCTTCCGCTGCTGGAGCAGGTTGTCAAGACTGGCGCTAAACTGCTCATCATTGCTGAGGATATTGAAGGCGAGGCTCTGACCACATTGATCGTCAACAAACTGCGTGGTACTTTCAACGTTGTTGCTGTTAAGGCTCCTGGCTATGGCGACAGAAGAAAAGAAATGCTGAAAGATATCGCTGTTCTGACTGGCGGTCAGCTGATTTCCGAAGAACTGGGTCTGGAACTGAAAGACACTACTCTGGAGATGCTGGGACGTGCTAAGACAGTCCGTGTTGATAAAGAGAATACGATCATCGTTGACGGTGCTGGCAGCAAGAAAGATATTGCTGGCCGTATCGCCCTGATCAAATCCCAGATCGAGACGACTTCCTCTGATTATGACAGAGAGAAGATGCAGGAAAGACTGGCTAAACTCTCCGGCGGTGTTGCAGTTATCAGAGTTGGTGCTGCTACTGAGACTGAGATGAGAGAGAAGAAACTTCGTATGGAAGATGCTCTGGCTGCTACTAAGGCTGCTGTTGAGGAAGGCATCATCGCTGGCGGCGGAAGTGCTTACATCCACGCTATCCCGAAGGTTGCTAAGGCTGTTGCTGATCTGACTGGTGACGAGAAGATCGGCGCAAACATCGTACTGAAGGCTCTGGAGTCTCCGCTCTTTGTTATCGCTGAGAATGCTGGTCTGGAAGGCAGCGTCATCGTCAATAAGGTTAAAGAAGCGAAAGACGGCGTAGGTTTTGATGCTCTGAACGAAGAGTATGTTGAGATGGTCAAAGCCGGAATCCTGGATCCTGTTAAGGTTACCCGGTCCGCACTGCAGAACGCAATCAGTGTTGCTTCTACTTATCTGACAACGGAAGCTGTTGTTGCTAACATCCCTGAACCTCCAGCTCCGATGCCGGCAGGCGGCGGCGGAATGGGCGGCATGGGAGGCATGATGTAATCCGCTCCCGCAATTAACGCGAATGAATCTATTTGATATACAGGCAGGTGCCGGCAGAGATGCCGGCACCTGTTTTTTTGCCCGAGATTGCGTTCCGGGTTCGTTTTGGGAAGACGGTTCTGCCCGAGATTGCGTTCTGGGTTCGTTTTGGGTTAAAGGTTTCGCCCGAGATTGCGTTCTGGGTTCGTTTCGGATAGACAGTTCTGCCCGAGATTGCGTTCCGGGTTCGTTTTGGGTTAAAGGTTTCGCCCGAAATCACGTTCTGGGTTCATTTTTACGAAATAGAGGTGCAACAGAACGAACCCGGAACGCAAAGTCGAGGATTGTGCGGGAAACAAAACGAACCCGGAATGCGATTGCGAGTTGTGTTCATAATGTTCTGCAAATACATTTGAGATAGCGAGTTGTGTTCGTTTCAAGCGCTATTTTTCGGTGAAAAAAAGATAATAATAAACATAGTATATGGCTAAAAGGGCTTTTTTTACTTTCTGATATGCAAAGCCAAATAACTTGTTTGAAAAAAACGAACACAACTCGCTATCTCATCCGATTATCCCTTTATAAAACGAACACAACTCGTTATCTCATCAGGTTTTTAGTCTTTTCTAAAAAATATTAGGCAAATTCGGAAAAATGTTGTAAAATTTTTAGTTACAGAGGCGGGGCCTCTGCTTTTGTGCATGCAATATTTCAAATGAAACACAGGAGATTTTGTAATGAGTAGAGAATGGACTGCAAAATGGATCGGCAGGCAAGATGGCGATACGTTCAATCCAGTATTTTTCAAAGATTTTACCGTAGACTTCCCAATCAGCCGGGCGATGTTTAATATCACTGCTTTGGGGGTCTTCGAAGCATATATCAATGGACAAAGAGTCGGCGATGCTTATCTGACGCCTTATCAGACAGGCGACAAAGACGGCGTTCCTTATTATGCATATGACATTACGGATCTCTTGTATGCCGGGCAGGAATCGCCATCGAACTCCATTGATGTCTTCCTTGGACAAGGGTGGAATGATGATGACAAGCGGATCGCACTGCGCGCGGAAGTTGTTCTGGAACGCAGCGGAGAACCTGCAGAAGAAGCTCTGGCAATGGAATTTGATGAACTTGAGGCTGAGCCAGGAGATTATGCTGATGAAGATGACTACGAGTTGTTTGATGAGCATGAGATCGAATCTTTCATTAAAGAGGATGATCCGTTTGAAGCCTCCGACGATCTATTAAATGAATTGATCGGCGATGATGCGCCTGTATTTGATGATGCGCCTGCATTATATGACGCGCCTGCATTTGATGATGCACTATCATTTGACGACGCACCGGAATTACCGGGACTGCCGGAGACTATGGACATGCCGGATACACTTGCAGGCAGAGAGTATCGTTCACGTACAAGACGTATGCGCAGATGGAATCTGGAGCTTGTGCAGGATCCTGAGCAGGAAGCTGCAAAAGAACTGCTTGCTGATATCGAGCCGGATTTTGAAATCATTTCAGAACCAGAAGATGTTCCAGTTGTTCCAAAAGAAACAAAGCCGGATGAAGTTATTTCGGAGGATGATCTGTTCAGCGAGGATGATCTTCAGGGGCTGATGGATGACAGCGTTTTCATGGATGAAATCCCGGAAGATCTGGATGAGATGCCACTTGATGTGCTGGAAGAATTGGAAGGTATGTCGCAGGAAGCACCATCTGCATTTGTTCCAAAAGAAGATTTATTGGAATTTGTTCCGCAGGAAGAAGCGCAGGTTGAAAAAGAAGAAAGAGGCTTTTCTGATTCGATGCCGGAGATGGATATGACAGAGGATGAAATCCAATCCATCCTGGCAGAGCAGGAAAAGGAACTTTCTGCAGCCATTCCGACGTATTCCGAATCCATTCCGGAGAAAATTGTAGTGCCGGATCTTTTTGCGGAGGATGATTTGGAAGAGGCTCTTGGGGATGCTGGGGATCTGATGTTTGACGAAGCAGCTCCAGAAGAAGTGGATTCACTGGTCGATGAACTGGCAGCGGAGTTTGGCGAGGAACCGGCCGTGACAGTGCAGGAACCAGTAGAAGCGATAGAAGAACTGTCTGAGACGGCGGAAGCATCGTCTGAATTGACACCGGAAGAAGCATCCTGGAACGACGATGTGGAAGGCCAGGTCTCCTTCGATTTCATCGGAAAGATCCAGGCAATCATGGATGAGGAAAAGGCGGCGAAAGCTGCAGCGGAGGCTATGCAGGAAAGCGAGGCTGAAGAAGCTGTTGAAGAGGCAATACCAGCAGAGGCTGTACAGGAAGAAGCTGTGCCTGAAGCAGTTGTACAGGAAGAAGCAGCGCCAGTAGAAGCTCCGCCAGCGGAAGCAGCGCCAGTAGAAGCTATGCCAGTAGAAGCTGCGCCGGTAGAAGATGTACCAGTAGAAACGGTACCGGTGACAGTAGAAGCTGTGAAGGCGGCTGAAGAGACAGTTGGCGTCGAGGATTCTGATTTTACCGAAGAATTGTTTGATGAATCAATCCTGGAGGAATTCCCGGAAGAAGAATTGACCGAAGATATCTTTGATGAGATTTCGGATGAGATCTTTGAAGAGGCATCCGATGAGATACCTGTTGAGGCGGCAGTGGACGCAGCGGAAGAGGTCATCGAGGATGCCGAGGATGAGATTCCTTTTGAGATAGAAGAAATTGTTGTTGAGACAGAAGAGCCGGTTAATAAGGCAGTTGAAGAAGTTCCAGAAGCTGCGGAAGAAGTAATAGAGGAAGTTTTTGAAGAGCCGGCTGAAGAAATAGTATTAGAAGAAGCAGTTGAAGAGGCCGTTGAGGCTCCTGTGGAAGAGGCGGTCGAGGAACCAGTCAAGAAGCAGGGATTCTTTAAGAAGCATTTCAAGGCGTTTGATCTGGCCAAGAAGATCGGGCTCACTTTAGATGATGAGGAAGAACCGGAACCGGAAGAACCTGACGCAGTTGATCTGCCGGAAGAAGTCGACGAGTACGATGAGTATGATGACATGGATCTCAGCAAACTGGATGAGCTGGGTGAATTGTTTACGGATACCTCACAGCTGGCGGACATGGAGGCTGTGCTGGCAGGACTGGATTCAGTGCCGGGAGCATCAAAAGCATCGGCAGCATCCGGCCCGATGGGCGACGTGGAGCTGCCTGCATTTGAAGATCTTTTTGCAGAAGCAGATAGTCTGGCCGTTGATAAGGCAATGTCGCTTGAGGAAACATTTTTCGCTGATGATGCAGTAGGCACTAATGATGCAGTAGATGCTGATGAGGTATTAGATGCTGATCTTGATGCCGCCCTGGAAGAAGCATTGTCTGATGAATTGCCGGAAGAATTATTGTCAGAAGAGGCTTTGCCTGAAGAGGCATCATTGGAAGAAACCATAGAAGCGGAGTCGGAAGCTGAGGCTCCAGAAGAAGCGATTGCTGAAGAGGAGCTGGAAGCTGAGCCCCAAGAAGATGTTCCGGAAGAGGAAACAGCAGAAATTGAACCTGAAGCTGAAATAGAGGCTGAAGTCGCAGAAGGTGTGATTCCGGTACCAGTTATTCTGCCGGGTGCAGAGGAAGAGGCTGGTGCAGAGGAAGAGACAGCGGAAGAGACTGTCACAGAAGAGGCTGTCGAAGAAGCGCAGGAGCAGGAAGAAGAGGCTGTTGAGGAAGCGCAGAAGCAGGAAGAAGCAGCAGAGGAACCGATCGTTGTGATCGGCACGGATGAAACGTGGGGCTACTATGGCTCTGATATAGAAGAAAACAGAATTCACGGGCGTGAGGTCTTTAACCGTCTCCTTTGGGAGGGGAAAGATAACCCGGATAAAGATGCCGTCGTCCTGGAGTGCGATATCCCACTGACGGAAGCAGAGGAAGAGCAGCTGAGGGTACTGGAGGAACTGAAGGTACAGACGGTGATCCCGGCTGAAAAAGGCGGCAGTGAGTGGACGCTTGATTTTGGCAAGCTGTTCAAAGGCCTTGTGTCCTTCCAGTCTGACTTTGCGGCAGGAACAAAGATCACGCTCACCTTTATGGATGCGCTGACGGATGATGCGCAGGATCAGCAGTTCATATATGTATCGGACGGCATTCAGGAAACGGTTTGCCCGCACTTTACATTCTTCCATGGCAGATATGTGAAAGTGACTGGCTGGGGTGAAATGGATGCAGCCAGCTTCACAGGTTATCGTCTGTTTGAAGAAGAGGAAGAACCGGAAGCAGAAGTAATTGGTGTGATTGCGGAAGAACCGGAAGCTGCTGAAGAATCTCCGACTGAAGAAGCGGACGCAGTTGAAGAGCCAGTTGAAGAATCAGGCGAAGAACCGGTTGAAGAATCAGGCGAAGAACCGGTTGATGAGGCGGTTGAAGAATCGATCGAGGAGCCAATCGAAGAGTCAATAGAAAAATCAATCGAAGAGAAGATTGAAGAACCAATCGACGCAGCAGAAGAAGCTGCGCTGGATGAAGCATTAGCGGATGTCCTGGATGAAGAATTTGGCGATGAGCTTACGGAAGATCTTGCCGAAGAAGCCGCCGAAGAGGTTTGCTTCGTTTCGACATCGGAAGCCCAGCTGAATCAGGCTGTGCAGGATGAGCTGGATAAACAAAAAGCAATGTTTGCGGCGCTGGCGGCATCGGAAACCGGAACGGACGTTGAGAAGATCGCAACCGGTGATTTCTGCGGATCGTTGGCAGCCGCCGCGTTGAACGGCAATATTAAAGAAGCGGCTATGCAGTACTTTGGCAGATTGCGGAAGGCACAGCTGGCAAACGGGAAAGCAATCCCGGCATCGCTTGCTGTTAATGCGGAGGAGGCGCCGGAAGATGGCACGATCACAGACGGCGCAGAAGCTGTTAAAGCTGTCTGGTCGCTGTATGAGACATACGGGGACAAAGCTATCCTGGAAGAGAACTATGATCTGATCCGGGATGCGCTCGATGCTGCAGCAGAACAGGATCCGGATAAAGCATTCATTTTGCAGGCACCTAAGATGGATGACGATGACACCGACCCGTCCTTCGTGGCAACTGTTTCTTACTATGAGATGGCCCAGGCTGCGGAAAAAGCAGCGAAAGTCCTTGGAAAAGAAGAGGATGAGAAACAGTTTGCAGATCTGGCCGGCAATATCAAAGAAGCGTTCCTGGATGAGTTCTTTACGCGTTCCGGCAGATTGGCGGAGGATACGCAGACTGCTTATATTCTTGCTTTAAAGAGCGGGCTTTACGATCAGAAAGATAAACTGAAAGAGGACTTTCTGAAGCAGTTAAAGAAAGACCGGTATCAGATGAAATGCGGCAAAGCAGGACGCACCCAGCTGCCGTTTGCGCTGGCTGAATGCGGACAGAGCGACCTGGCTTACCGGTATCTGATGAACGACTGGATGAGCGATAACGCGGATGATCTGTCTGCCTCTGATAACGAAAAAACAGCAGAATTTCTGACCAGATATGTTAATGGCATCACGGCACTGGAGCCGGGATTTACCAAAGTTAAGATCGCACCGATGCCGAATTTCCGGCTGATCGATGCGGCCGGAACATGCGCAACACCTAATGGAAACATCGTATCCAACTGGGATGTGAATGAGGAAGGGCAGATCCATTTCCACTTTGAGATCCCGGAAGGCTGTGAAGCATTAGTTGTGCTTCCGGACTGCGAGGATGAGGCTTTAAAAGAGCAGACCCTGACAGCCGGCACCTATGATTTTGACTATATGCCGCAGAAGGATTATCTGCATTTGTTCAATGAGAACAGTGTGATCGGTGATATCCTGAAATATGATGAATCGGTCGCTGTTCTGGAAGAGGCAGATGCATCTCTGGCAGAGCAGATCCAGAGCGCCGGGGCAGACCTTCTGACCCGACCGCTGGATGAGCTTCCTGTGGATGCACAGACGATCTCTGCGATCAAAGAAAAGCTGTTTGAACTGAAATAAGCAACTTTTTCACCCTGTTTTGTGGTTTCTGTTTGCTAATACACACTAGATGTGGTACAATCACTTCAAATGTGAGGAGTGGAGGCTTTTTCCATGAAATGCCCGTTTTGCGGATGCGTTGATACAAAAGTTCTGGATTCCCGTCCAAATGAAGACCGGACGGCGATCAGACGCCGCCGTGAATGCGACCGCTGCCAAAGGCGGTTTACGACGTATGAAAAAATAGAAACCATTCCGCTGATCGTCATCAAAAAGGACAACAACCGCGAGGCGTATGACAGGACCAAGATCGAAAAAGGTGTTCTGCGAGCGTGCTACAAGCGGCCGGTATCCGCTTCCCGGCTGGAACAGCTGGTCGATGACATCGAGACCAAGATTTATTCCCTGGGGAGTGCAGAAGTCAGAAGCAGTCAGATCGGCGAGATCGTTATGGATTCGCTGAAAGAAGTGGATCAGGTCGCTTACGTTCGGTTCGCTTCTGTTTACCGGGAATTCAAAGACGTTAACACATTTATCGACGAGATCAAAAAACTCAGCAAGTAACGAAAGGATCATCCGGAATCTTTTGCAGGAAGGTTCCGGATCATTTTCATCCAAATGTTTCGACGCTTTTATCCAACTGTGTATGTGTCAAGCGCATACGCAGTTGATTTTTCAAAACTATATCAAAAAGGGTACCGGGCGCTGGTCCTGGATATCGACAACACGCTGGTAAAGCACGGTGCTCCGCCAAATAAAGAAGCAGTGGCTTTTTTTGAGGAGCTGCGTGCGATCGGCTTTTCTACCTGCATCATCTCCAACAATCATGAACCGAGGGTCAAAAGCTTTGCGGATGTCGTGAAGAGCGACTATATTTTCGACGCAGGGAAGCCGTCCCGAAAGCCGTATCTGGAAGCAATGAGACGCTGCGGGGGCTCAAAGCTGACCACTCTGTTTATGGGGGATCAGCTGTTTACGGATATTTACGGAGCAAACCGGGCAGGCCTGAAATCTATTCTGGTGAAGCCAATCTTTCTGGATCCGGAGTTCCAGATCCGCCTGAAACGGTTTGGGGAGCGGATCATAATGCCATTCTATTTCCGTTACCGCAGGAAACATCCGGCATCGCTTTAATCTGCGACACTGATGTGATTGCAAAATTGCTGAAGTTTACATAATTACTGTAATCGGCGGCATCGCAGTAAGCGGAGCCTGGCGGCGATGTTTTTGAAAGGAATATCTCATGTCCAAATTATTTCCAACTATAAAAGAATCTGAGGCAAGACATCTGACCGGACTGATTGGCAGTCCGATTGCGCACAGTCTTTCTCCGATGATCCATAAGCAGGCATTTGCCCAGTTCTCCATGGATACTTACGATTACATTCTGATCGAGGCGAAAGAGGACGAACTGAATGAGGCTGTGGATGCGATCAAAGAGGACGGCCGTTTTGCGGGCTTTAATATCACGATGCCGGGGAAAACAAAGATTCTGGATTACTGTGATGCGCTGACGGAACGGGTCAGGAAGATCGGCTGCGCCAACACGGTCAAGATCGTGGACGGAAAACTGATCGCGTACAATACGGATGGCGATGGCTTTATGAATGCGCTGAAAGATATGCAGGTGGAAACTGCAGGGAAGAAGATGATCATCTTTGGCGCAGGCGGAGCGGCGCGTGCCATCTGCGAAAGCGCGCTTGCCGGAGGCGCTGATGCGCAGATGCTGCATCGGCCATCGGAAGAAGAAACCCGCAGGGCGGTTGCATCGGCAGACATTCTGGTGAATGCAACTCCGCTTGGAATGGGCGGTGCAGGCTGCATTGTCCCGGACCTGGAAGATGCAAAAGAAGACCTGTTTGTGGCGGATGCTGTATACGGGGATTTCACAACGGATCTTATCAAAATGGCGCAGGAGAAGGGTTTGCGGAATATGAACGGATTGGGCATGTTATATCATCAGGCATTCCTTTCTTTTGGAATCTGGCATGGTCTTTTTCCGGGCTGAAAGGATTTAAAATCCGTATAAAAAACAGGCTGATTTTTCAACCGAATCACCTCATACACCGAATGAATGATAAAACGGAAAATAGTATACACAATCACCAAAAAGCAGCTGTTCGAATGGCTGTTTTTCGTATAAATTGCCAAAATTTGAAGTTGGTATTGAGTAATAAATAAAAGACATTTACAATTAATTTGTTGAATAAATGTATAAATATTTATTTGCGGCGAAGGATCGCAAATAGGGAGGATATAGTTCATGTTTAGATTGTTGAGGTACATGAGAAAGAGAGAATGGATGTTTGCGAGCGGCGTTCTCTTTTTCGTTGTCTGCAGTGTTTTTCTGACCCTCAAACTTCCAGATTACATGACAAAAGTAACCCGGTTGGTTGAAACCGGCGGAGCAATGAATGACATCTTAAAAGCAGGCGCGATCATGATCGCCTGTGCCATTGGTGATGCCTGCTGTTCCATTATGGTCAGCTTCTGCGCTTCGCAGGTTTCCTGTCGTTTTTCAACAAGAGTCAGAGATGCAGTTTACACAAAAGTTGTTGGCTTCTCGATGGAGGAGATTGGAAGATTCTCCACCGCCAGCCTGATCACCAGATCGACCAATGATATCACGCAGGTCGTCATCCTGATCTCCCAGGGCATGCAGGCGTTTCTCCGCGCCCCGATCATTGCAATCTGGGCCTTTATCAAGATCCTCGGCAAAGGATGGCAATGGATGATCGTTGTTGCGATCGCCGTTGTTATAGTGGCTGCTACGATCGGTTCCAACATGATCCTGGTCATTCCTAAATTCCGTATGATCCAGAAATTAACGGATAACCTGAACAAAGTCGCCAGAGAGCTTCTTTCCGGTATCCGTGTCGTTCGGGCATACAATGCGGAAAGTTATCAGGAAAACAAATATGATACGGCCAATGTGGACCTTCGTGATAACCACTTATATACAGGCCGGATCATGGCGTTTATGCCGCCTACCATAAACATTGTCATGAGTGCCACGTCCCTGGCTATATACTGGGTCGGCGCACATATGATACAGGGGACACCTATGGCAGGCAGGGTAGATCTGTTCAGCCAGCTTGTCACGTTCATGGCGTACGCGGCAAACATCATTATGGCATTCATGATGGTATCCATGATCTTTATCATGCTGCCTCGTGCCATGGTTGCTGCAGGACGTCTGAATGAAGTTCTGGATACAGAGACCAAGGTCGTTGACGGAGCGGGAAATGATAATCCTTACAAAGAAGGCAGGATCGAATTCCGCAACGTTTCATTCCAGTATCCGGATGCTGAAGAGAAGGTTTTGGAAAATATCACGTTTACGGCAGAGCCCGGGGAGACGGTCGCCTTTATTGGGTCGACTGGTTCCGGAAAGAGTACGCTGATCAACCTTGTTCCCCGGTTCTATGATGTCACCGAGGGAGAGGTTCTGGTCGATGGCGTAAATGTGAAAGAATATACGCAGCATCAGCTGCATCACAGGATCGGTTATATCGCCCAGAAAGCTGTCCTCTTTAAGGGCACCATCAAGTCCAATATTGAATTTGGACATGATAGTGAACATGAGATGACGGATGAATGGGTCACCCGTGCGCTTACCATTGCACAGGGCAAAGATATTCTGGACAAAGAGGAGAAGGGTCTTTATACAGAAGTTGCACAGGGTGGAACCAACTTTTCCGGTGGACAGAAGCAGAGAATATCTATTGCAAGAGCAATTGCAAAAGATCCGGAGATCTATATCTTCGACGATTCTTTCTCTGCACTGGACTATAAGACAGATAAAACTCTGCGTGCTACTTTGAAGAAGGAAACGCAGAATGCAACCACATTGATCGTTGCGCAGCGTATTGGTACAGTACGCGATGCAGATAAGATCGTAGTTTTAGATGAAGGCAAAGCAGTCGGCATTGGTACCCATGACGAATTGATGCAGTCCTGTGATGTATACCGCGAAATTGCTTTCTCCCAGTTATCAGAGGAGGAATTGGCCAATGCGTAGAGGTGGTGGACGTCCAGGCGATAAAGCCGATTTAAAATACTTAGGGCCTCTGATCAGATATCTGGGAAGAAACCGTGTGCGGTTGTTCCTGGCAATTCTGTTCTCCATGCTGGGAACAGTCCTGACGATCATTGGACCAAAATATGTCAGTAAGATTGCTGACCTTATCACAGCCGGATTCACAGGGGATATCGATCTGCATGCTGTAGCACGTATCGGTCTCATGCTTGCCGGGTTCTATATTCTGGCATGGATCTTTTCCTTCCTGCAGATGCGGTTGATGAACGTTGTTACACAAAGTACTTCTTACGGATTAAGAAAAGATATTTCCAGAAAGATCAATGTTTTACCGCTGCGGTATTTTGATAATACATTGATCGGTGATATTCTTTCCCGTATCGTTAACGATGTCGACACGATCGCGATGTCATTAAACCAGAGTGTCGGCAACCTGTTCCATGCAGGTACACAGTTTATCGGCGTTATGCTCATTATGTTCTTTACGAACTGGATCATGACACTGGTTGCTGTTGGATCGGCAATTCTGGGATTCATCATCATGATCAACATCATGAAACGTTCCCAGAAATACTTCTCTCTGATGCACTCCGTTCTTGGTGAATTGAACGGACAGGTGGAGGAAATCTATTCCGGTCACAATACTGTTAAGGCATACAATGCAGAAGAACAGGAGCATGCACGGTTCCATGAGACCAACATGAGATTCCGTAATACGACATGGAGAGCTCAGTTCTTCGGCGGAATTATGCCTCCTTTGATGGGATTCGTTGGTAACTTCGGATATGTTCTGGTTTGTATCACCGGTGCGCTTCTGGCGATGAAAGGGTATATCACTTTCGGAACCATCGTTGCGTTCATGATGTACATCCGTCAGTTCACAATGCCGCTGCAGCAGCTTGGCCAGGTATTTACCCAGCTGCAGAGTGCGGCTGCATCCTCCAAGCGTGTCTTCTCCTTCCTGGAAGAAGAAGAACTGGAAGATGATTCCAATAAGCCGATCCTGATCGGAGTGAATAATGCCAAGGGCGATATCGTATTCGATCATGTCCATTTTGGTTATTATGAGAATCAGACCATTATCAAGGACTTCAGTGCAGAAGCTCTTCCTGGAAAGAAGGTCGCTATTGTCGGACCAACCGGTGCCGGAAAGACGACTATGGTCAACCTGCTGATGCGCTTCTATGAAGTTAACAGCGGAAGGATCCTGATCGACGGGCACGATATCCGCGATATGCAGCGGGCGGAAGTGCATGAGCTGTTCGGCATGGTCCTTCAGGATACATGGCTCTTTGAGGGAACATTTAAGGAGAATATCCGTTATAACAAAGAGGCAACGGATGAGCAGATCGTACAGGCTGCCAAGATGGCCGGGATCCATCACTTTATCATGACAATGCCGGATGGCTATGATACGGTTTTGGATGAAGAAGCAAATGTCTCCGCAGGTCAGAAGCAGCTGATCACGATCGCACGTGCGATGGTTGAGGATGCACCGTTCCTGATTTTGGATGAAGCAACGTCATCGGTTGATACCAGAACTGAGCAGTTGATCCAGGATGCTATGGACAAGCTGATGGCTGGACGTACTTCGTTCATCATCGCCCACAGACTTTCGACGATCAAGAATGCAGATCTGATCCTCGTTATGAAAGACGGCGATATCATAGAGCAGGGCAACCACGAAGAGCTGCTGGCAAAGAACGGATTCTATGCCGAACTTTACAACAGCCAGTTCGAACAGATCGACTAAGCAAAAAATGTTTTTTACTTGCGAGGGCAGTTTGGAAAAACTGCCCTTGTGTTTTCTTTATCAGTTGTGGCAGAATAGTCATATCAGAAATGTATCCATTTGTTTTGACTGTGAAGTACGCTGCGGCTTAAGTGGTGTCGCGGCAGTTCTTATCAGCTGAGGTGCATGTATGGGCAAAGTGGTCAAGGTTAAGAATTTGTATATTGGACAGGGCAAGCCGAAGATCTGTGCCATCGTACTGGGAGAGACGGTTTCGGAGATCCTGGCGATGGTGGAGCAGGCCAATCAGATCGACTGCGATCTGATCGAGTTCCGCGCGGATTATTACGCCAATATCCTGGATCCGGAAAAAGCAAAGGATGTGGCCGCCAAGGTGCGTCATGCCTGCCGCAAACCAATCATTTTTACCTGCCGCCGGAAAGAGGAAGGCGGCAAGCAGGCAATTGGTCTGGATGCTTATAAGAAGCTTCTGAAGATGGTTTCTGATTGTTATTATGCGGAGCTGATCGATGTGGAAGCATCTGCCATTCCGGACGATAAAGAGTTTGTGGAAACGCTCAAGGACAACGGCTCGTATGTCATCATCTCCAAACATGATTTTGTTAAGACGCCGATGTTTGAGGAAATCATTCAGGATTTCTCTGACATGAAGGATATGGGCGCGGATATTGTAAAAGTCGCTTATATGCCAAACAGCAAGCGGGACGTGCTGAATCTGATCAACGCTTCTGTCAACATGGCAAACATTTATGATTTCTGCCCGATCATTGCCATCTCCATGGGACATCTTGGAACGGTCACGCGGATCATCGGCGAGTTTATGGAGAGTGCTATCACATTTGCTTCCATCACAAAGAGCAGTGCGCCGGGGCAGATTCCGATCGATGGTCTGGAGAGTGTGCTGAACGTCATTCATGAGAACTTTAAGAAGGTTTTCCTGATCGGTTTTATGGGCACCGGCAAAACGGCGGTGGCAAATGCACTGGCCAGCAATTACGGACTGAAAAAGATCGATCTGGATGCGTATATTGAAGCGAAGGAGCATACGACGATCGCGGACATCTTTGCCAACCAGTCGGAGAGTGTGTTCCGTGATAAAGAGACAAAACATCTGCGTCATGTGATCAAAGGAAATTATCAGGTCGTCTCGCTGGGCGGCGGTGTTGTACTGCGGCAGGAGAATATTGAGATGATCAAAGAGAAGGGCGTTATCGTGCTGCTGACAGCATCGGCAGAAACTATCCGCGACCGTGTAAAGAACGATCCGACCAGGCCGCTTCTGGGCGATAACTTTGATCTGGATTACGTGAAGGAACTGATGAAGAGCAGAGAAGAACTTTATAACAGTGTTGCGGATGTTGTCATCGATACTGAGAACAAAAATATCGATGAGATCTGCAAGGAAATAGTTGAAACTTTAGGTTTTTTAAATTAAAATACATTAGTTAAAGAGATTGTAGAAAGAGTACTTTAAGGAGGATTTTTATATGGTATCAGCAGGCGATTTCAGAAACGGTCTTACGGTCGAGATTGAAGGCGAAATTTTCCAGGTTCTGGAGTTTCAGCATGTAAAACCGGGAAAAGGTGCTGCATTTGTAAGAACGAAGCTGCGCAACATTCTTCGTGACAGCGTCGTAGAAAGAACGTTCAGCCCGACAGACCGGTTTGAGAATGCGCACATCGACCGCGCAGATATGCAGTATCTGTATGATGACGGCGATATGTACAACTATATGGACAACAATACTTATGAGCAGATCCAGCTCAGCCACGAGGACGCCGGCGATTCCATGAAATTCGTTAAGGAAAACGAAACCGTCAAGGTCTGCTCCTACAAGGGCAAAGTTTTCTCCGTTGAGCCTCCGACATCTGTTGAACTGGTTGTCACAGAGACAGAGCCTGGATTCAAGGGCAACACGGCAACCGGCGCAAAGAAACCGGCTATCGTTGAGACTGGTGCGCAGGTCATGGTTCCGCTGTTTATTGAGCAGGGCGAGATCATCAAGATCGATACCCGTACAGGCGAGTATCTGTCCAGAGCTTAATTGATTTTTGTTATTTGTGAAATGATTATGAAAGCTGCCGCTGATTGCGGCAGCTTTTTTATCACTCGCAGAGTTTGCCGCCTTCCAGACGGATGGTATGGCTTGCCAGTCGCTGTGCCTGCTCCGGGGAATGGGTGATGATCAGGATGGTGCAGCCGGTGCGGCGCTGATAGTCGCAGATCATTTTTTCTGCGGTTGGAATGGAGGCCGTGTCCATCGATGCGGTCGGCTCATCCAGAATGATCATGTCATATGATTTCATGAGAAGGCGCGCGAGCGCCATTTTTTGTGTCTCCCCACCGGAAAGCTTTTTGGCATTTTTCTTTGCCATGCTTTCCAGGCCGATCTCCTTAAGGAGCTGCTGGGCGTGGGCGAGGTTTTCCTGTTTTGTCTTTTCCGGGTCTTTGTTCAGCATCAGGTTGCTGGTAATAGACATATGAAAAGCGTAGCTCTGCTGCGGAAGGTAACCGACGGACCTGGCAGCGTCAGAGGTAACGGTGCCGTCATCAGGCTTTTCTATCCCGGCGAGGATCTTTGCCAGCGTTGATTTGCCAGAGCCATTCTGACCGCAGATGGCAGTGATGCTGCCGTCCGCAATCTCCATCGATGGAATATCCAGCACAAGCTGTCCCTGATAGGTTTTCTTTAATGCAGGAAGGATCATTTCTCAAACCTCCCCTGGACTAATGCTACGATGATGTTTAAAGCAAGCGAAAGAAACAGCAGGATGATGCCAAGCGCGAGGGCAGTTTTGAAATTGCCCATGCTGGTGTAATCCATGATCGCAGTGGTCATTACGTTTGTTTTAAACATGATCGCGCCGCCGACGATCGATACCGCACCGACTTCTGCCAACGCACGCCCTAAGAGCGTCAGAAAAGTGGTTGCGATGTGATAACGGCTTTCATTCATTGTAAGCAGCAGCGTGCGGAATCTGCGGATTCCAAGGCCTTTGGTGTTTTCCCGGATCTGCGGGGCAATGTTATTGGCGTGACTTTCCATCATGCCGATCGCCATCGGGCATAGCAGCATGACCTGAGCGATGACCATGCCGGCTAATGTATAGAGCAGGCGAAGGGCACGCAAAGGACCGACGCCGGAGAAGAGCAGATAGCAAAAAAGACCGCAGACGACAGGAGGAAGTCCCATCAGTGCGCGGTCGATCACGACCAGGATCTTGCGTCCGCGGAAGCGGGCACTTCCCAGCCAGGTCCCTATCGGCACTCCGATCAGGAGCGCCAATAAGGAACTGGTCAGGGTCATACGCAAGGTCACTGCGATGATCTGATATAACGTCGAATCACCGCTGAATATTAATCGAAAAGCTTCTCCGAAACTGCCGATCATTTCTCATCAATTATTTCTCAAGAATGCCGCCGTTTGCTTTGAATGTCAGGAAGGTTGCCTTATCAGAAAGGATGTAAGCCTGACGCTCGTTTGCCATCGACAGGCAGACTGCCATGCCGGCATTTGCAGAAACATACCAATCCTGATATGCCTCGAAGGTTTCTGCTTCGACATCAATTCCCAGCTCTTCCGGCCACAGGGATAATTCTTTGGTATGTGTTCCGCTCTTGTCACCACGGGATACAAACAGGAATTTTCCATCGGCGATTGCTTTGAATGCAGCTTTGACATCAGCTGCTGCTTTTACGTTTGCAGGATCTGATTTCGGTCCGCAAAGGACAAAGTAGTTGTACATAAAGGAAAGACGCTCTGCAGCCTGTCCGTCTACGATGCGGGCGAAACCTGCGGAAACAAAATCTTCCTCCTGGGATTTTGCATGAACCAGAAGCAGGTCTGCATTGCCCATCTTTGCGTTTGCGATTGCTTTACCGGTACCTGCAGAAACGACTTCTACGGTATAACCATACTTCTGCTCGAAGATCGGAAGCAGGTAGCCAAGCAGACCGGAGTCGTTGACGGATGTTGTGGTAGAAAGACGGATCGTCTGGGTTTCCGGAGTTGCCTGCGGAATCTCAGCAGTTGCTTTCGGAGCATCGTCTTTAATATAGAACAGATACTCGCCGTATTCGTCGAATCCATATTTAGCAGCTGCATCCAGACCTTCTTCAGAAAGCATCCAGTTGATCAACGCATCAGCACCTGTTGTGTTGATGTAAACCGTCGTCGGATCAACAGAGTTTCCGTCTGCATCTACCCATGGAGCCTGTGGATTGACTGCCAGGAGAGAGTAGGTGTTGATCATGCTGTCATCTTCTTCAATCAGGATCTCCAGGCCGATGCCTGCATCATCTGCAGGTGTTACTTCTGCAGATGCGCTTCCTGCCGGAGCCGGCTCTTCTTTCTTGCTGCCGCATGCGCAGAGCATGGTCAGCATGCCTGCTACAAGCAGTACACTAATAATTGCTTTTGTAAGTTTCATTATTTTTCCTCCTATGATATTCGATTACGGAATTTTGAAATCGATAGTCGGATTGATTCTAAACAGTCAAAATAGGGATTGCAAGAAAAGCATCAAGCTTTTTTGACCAATTTTATGCCTGGATGGCATATATTTTTTCCCTATTGCCTAGAAAAACAAGTTTTTATATAATGTATACATAAAAATATATATTCCAAAACGTAATAAGGAGAAGGGGATATGAATTTAGATCAAATGCATTTTTTTACAGTTGTTGCACAGATGGAAAATGTAAGCAAAGCTGCAGATTCTCTGCATATGACGCAGTCGACGCTTTCTAAAAATATATTGAGACTGGAGGAAGAGCTTGGTGTTCCTTTATTTGACAGGCATGGGAAAAAGCTGTTTCTGAATGAGCAGGGCAGCCGTTTTCTGGATACTTGTCGGAAGACACTACAGGATGTAAGTGAAGCAAAAGAGGAGATGCGGAGGTCTTTAGGAAATCCGGAAAAGAAGATCCGTATAGCTATTTGTGGAGGACTCTATAAAATGTGTCAATGCATGGTAGCGTTTCAGAAAAAATATCCGGAAGCAACGTTTGATGTAGATACACAGGCGGAGTATCAGGAGTATCTTGATATCAATGCATATGATGTGGCCATCTATCCGGATGAGAACCGGTTCCGAAAATTCCGGGGATACGATTTTGGAGACGAGGTATTGTTGCTGGCAAGAGCGAAAAATCTGGTTGCTCCGAAACATTATGTTTTTATGCATATTAACGGAAGAACCGAGTTTGCTTATCAGTTCTTTTCTTCTGTCAGTGAATCGGATATTTCTTTCTGCTTTGTAAATAGCGGCGGAGCACATCTGCAGATGATCACCTCCGGGTTGGCGCAGGGGTTTGTTCCTGAAGAAATGAGAGATTTACATAAGGACGACAGCATCCTTTTATTCCCTGCACCGAATGATAAATATGTGCGTAAAATGAAGATCTGCTTTAAGCGGGAGAGGCGCCTGTCACCGATGGCTGCAAGATTTTGTGCTTTTGCGAAAGACTATTTCCATCTTTCTAATACGGATCAAATCAAGGAACCATGATCGTGCCGGGAGAATCTGCTGCCTTTATATTCTGATTTGGGATAAGAAAAGAAAAAACTGTTCGCAGTCATTGCTTTTTATTTAGCAATAACATACAATCAGATTGTACAGATTTTAGTACAATCAGGAGTGCAGGATGGGAACAATGTATGGCGGCTATATGGGCCGCGTGGTGCAGATCGATCTGTCGACGAAAGAAATCACCGAATATCCCTGGAATGACAGGGAACGGGAACTGTTTATCGGCGGCAAGACGATGGCAGATAAGATCCTTTACGATAATCTGAAAGGGACGGAAACGGCTTTTTCGGATGAGAATATTGTTGTCATTTCTACCGGACCTTTGACCGGAACGGGAGCGCCTTCTTCCGGCCGTTTTAATATCTCCGGCATTTCACCGCAGACCGGGCATATCGGTACTTCTAACTGCGGCGGTTCATTTGGTTATTATCTGAAACGGGCTGGTATTGATGCGGTCATCCTTAAGGGCAGATGCGATAAGCATACCTGGATCGAGATCAATAACGGCTCTTTTGTTTTTCATGATGCAGATGAAGATGGCTTGTGGGGGCTTAAGGCATCGGCAGCGCAGGAGCGCCTTCATGAACTGATGAAGGAAAGCAAAGGCGGAAAGGATATTCGCCACGGGCAGCTGGTCATCGGACCGGCCGGCGAAAATCTGGTCCTTTATTCTGCTGTGATCTCTGATGAGAGGGCAGGCGGGCGTACCGGCATGGGTGCCAATCTGGGGTATAAAAACATCAAGGGCATCGTGGCCTATGGCAATCATGCATTCAACATCAAGAACCCGGAACAGGTGAAGATTTGGAATGCCAAGTGGTTTGAATATCTGAAGAATCATCCGCTGACCGGCAATCAGCTGCCGCGGATGGGCACAGCCGGGCTGGTTTCTTCCATGCAGATGCGGAGCATGCTTTCCACCAAAAACTACAACTACGGTCAGTACGATGACTTTGACATGGTCAATGGCGAGACGCTGGCTGAGGATTACAACATCGTCAACCAGGGATGTCTGACGTGCCCGATCAAATGTGCACGGACGGTCAATGTGAAAGGGAAAGAGGTCAAGGGACCGGAACTGGAAACGTTAGGCCTTTTGGGCGGCGGCATCCTGAACAATGACCTGCAGAAGATCTGCGACTGGAACAACGAGCTGGATGAGCTGGGCATGGATACCATCTCCTGCGCATCTACGATCGCCTATGCGATGGAAGCCAACGAGAAAGGCCTTTGGGATAATGGTCTGGAGTTTGGAAAGACGGATGGTCTCTCTCAGCTTTTTGAAGATATTGCATACCGGCGCGGCATAGGGGACGACTTGGCAAACGGCAGCCGGAAATGCTCGGATATATATGGCGGCAAGGAATTTGCCATCCAGTCGAAGGGGCTGGAGCTGGCGGCATATGAACCGCGGCGGGCTGTTGGTCAGGGACTGGGATATGCAGTTTCCAACCGTGGCGGCTGTCATCTGAACGGCGGCTATCTGGTCATTCTGGAAGGACTGGGCCTGTTTACCAATCCGCAGACGCCGCATGCCAAGGCTGACTTTACCATGCTGTTCCAGGACCTGATGGAAACGATCAGCGCAACGGGGCAGTGCCTGTTTACTTCTTACGCCTTCTTCCCGGGATTTTTGATCACCCGGCCGAACGGCGTTGTGACGACCATCTTTAATGCTGCTATTCCGTTTATCGGCGGAGTGCTTAGGCTGATCAATAAATTCCCGACGGTGCTGGCGCTGCATCTGCCAATTTTCCATCATACCAAGGCGATGGAGCTGGCGGTCGGTATGCCGCTGAAGTTTGGCAGTTATATCCGCTGCGGGGAGCGTGGCTATACCCTGGAACGTGCACTGGACTGCAAGTTCGGCATTTCTGCGAAGGACGATACGCTGCCGAAACGGCTGACGGATGTCCCGCAGGATCCAAATGATCCAAAGACGAAAGTGCCGCTGGATAAGATGAAAAAGACGTATTACAAAGCGCGCGGATGGGATGAGAATGGCGTGCCGACTCTAAAAACACTGCGGAAATTAAAGATTACCGGATAAGGCTGGAGGATAGAAAATGGTTACGGTGAAATTGTTCGGCCTGTTCCGGCTGGATACGGGGTTGAAAGAGATAAAAGCGGAGGCATCTTCGGTGAAGGAACTTTATCCGATCCTTTTGGATGAAGCAAAGAAGGTCAATCCGACCACCATGATCACGGCGGCAGATATTGACGGCTGCATCGTTGTGATCAATGGGAAGCAAAGCAAAAAGAACAGCAAACTGAGAGACGGCGATATCGTGTTTCTGATGTCGCCGGTATGCGGAGGCTGATATGGCACACAGGATCACGGATGACTGCATCGGATGCGGTCTCTGTGCAACGAATTGTCCGGTAAGTGCGATCACCGGCGATTTTAAGGATAAACCGAATATTGATGAGGCACTGTGCATCGACTGCGGTTTGTGCAAGTCCAACTGTCCGCGCGATGCCATCCTGGGCCCGGGCGAGGAGCCACCTGTCAGGGAGATGGCTGAAGATGCTGTTGAGTCTGAGACAGCTGCTGCAGTTGAGGCGGAGGATGCTGCCCCGGCAGTGACATCGGAAACTGAGGCGGCGGTGACATCGGCGGCTGCATCTGTTGAGGCAGCGGAGCTGGAGACATCGCCAGCGGCTGAGCCTGCGTCATCCCCACCGGCAAAGCCTGTCAGAAAATCCGGGCGGAAACATCCGGAATTTGACAAGGCATCCTGTGCCGGCTGCTCGGTCTGCGTTGTCAACTGCCCGAAGGACATCCTTCGGATCACGGAGCCGTCACACCACGGTTCCATCCACAATGTCGCATATCTGACTGACCCGAAGGCTTGCATTGGCTGCGGCATCTGCGCGAAAGAGTGCCCGATCGGCGCCATCTATATGGTGGAGGATGGGGAGAAGCCGGTGTATATCAATAACACGAAAGGATTGTTTGATATGTTTAACAAGATTTATTGCAGGATCTTCCAGGCCGTCATGAAGGTGGCGAATTATTTTCTGGGCTACCGGATGCCGGAGTATATCAGCGGGCCGGGCAGCATTAGAAAACTGCCGGGGCTGATGAAGGCCAAGGGAGCGAACAACGCGCTGGTCGTGACTGACAGCAACCTGATGCAGCTGGGCCTTCTGGACAATATGCTCAAGGCGCTGGATGATGCCGGCCTGAAGTATTCCGTCTTCAGCGATCTGGCGGTCAACCCGACGACCAAGAACGTGGAAGAGGGATATCTGATCTATAAGAAGAACAATTGTCAGTGTATCGTGGCGTTTGGCGGCGGTGCACCGATGGACTGCGCAAAGGGTATTGGCGCTAAGAGCTGCCATCCGAAGAAGACGGCAACGCAGATGCAGGGCCTGATGAAGGTCATGCACAGGCTCCCGCTGTTCTTTGCCATTCCGACCACATCGGGCACGGGGTCCGAGACAACGGTTGCAGCCGTGATCACGGATGACGAGACGCATCATAAGGCATCGATCAATGACCCGAACCTGATCCCGCACTATGCGATCCTGGATCCGGAGCTGACCAAAGGTCTGCCGCCGAAGGTGACATCCACGACGGGTATGGATGCGCTCTGCCACGCGGTGGAGGCTTATACCAATAAAACATACAATACGCCGCTGGAGGATCATCTGGCAAAAGATGCGGTCCGCCTGATCCATAAGAGCCTGCTGAAGGCTTATCAGGATGGCTCCGATCTTGACGCCCGCCAGGATATGCAGTTTGCGGCATTCTTTGCTGGGCGTGCATTCACCCGCGGCTGTGTGGGATACGTGCATGCGGTCGGCCATACGCTGGGCGGTCTGTACGGCGTGGCGCATGGTCTGGCGATGAGCGTGATCTTACCGCACGTAATGCGGCAGTTTGGGCCGGCGGTCTATTCCAGACTGGCGGATCTGGCTGATGTCTGCTGCATGGACGGAGATGACGATAAAGAGAAGGCGCTGAATTTTATCAAATGGATCGAGGATATGAAGCGGCAGATGGATATTCCGGAGCGGTTCGACTGTATTAAAGAGGAGGATATTCCGCAGATCATCAAATGGGCGCTGGCGGAGGCGAATCCGCTGTATCCGACACCGGTCACCTGGAACAAGAAGGATCTGCAGCAGCTGATCGCCGGGATCAGTGAGTAGAGAAGAGAAACTGGCAAAAGGGAACTGGTTTTGGAACATAGAGTAGGTTTTGTGGACATTTTAGAAGGCTGCCGTTTTATGCGGCAGCCTTTTTATGTCTTTTTATGACCAAGGATTACTTTTTTTTCATTTGGTCATAGGTCTTTTCCTGTCATTATGACCAAATCGGTGCTTTTTCTTTTCCTGGTCATACAACGTGGCCGCAAATTATGACCAAGATCGTTTTTTTGTCTATATGGTCATAAAACAGCGGAGAAAAATGTGACCAAGTAGCGATTTCTTCTGTCTTGGTCATAAAATGGTGGAAAAAGATATGACCAAATCCCATTTTTTGCCTGTATGGTCATAAAATGATCGGGAGGGATATGACCAAATAACGGTTTTTTCTGTCTTGGCCATAAAATGGCGGAGAGAGATGTAACCAAATTCCGTTTTATGCGGCCTTGGTTATATATTGGCATAAAAAATACACCCAAGCGGAGTCGAACCGCTATTTCAGGCTCCGGAGGCCTGCGCTCTATCCATTGAGCTATGGGTGCTTAAGGGGTACGCGGGGTACGTACTGTGGCATTATAGCATAAGGATTCGTGATTTACAAAAGAATATTGGGATATTTTTACCAAAGCTTTTTTCTTGTATTGGAAAATGTACAATGGTATAATTTTTTACGTATATGCACTAAGTGAATTGTATTTTTATTTATACATTACAGGAGGAACTTTTCTATGGCCAGAAAAATGAAAACTATGGATGGAAATACGGCAGCAGCTCATGTTTCCTACGCGTATTCTGACGTCGCTGCTATCTATCCGATCACTCCGTCTTCCGTTATGGCAGAGCTTGCTGACAAGTGGGCTACAGAGGGGCTGAAAAATATCTTCGGAAGAGAAGTGGCTGTTACCGAAATGCAGTCCGAAGCGGGTGCAGCTGGTGCTGTCCACGGGTCATTAGCAGCAGGCGCGCTGACAACTACCTTTACCGCTTCCCAGGGATTGCTTTTGATGATCCCGAACATGTACAAAATCGCCGGAGAACATCTGCCGGCAGTCATCGATGTATCCGCACGTGCTATTGCGTCACATGCATTATCCATCTTCGGTGACCACTCCGATATCTATGCATGCCGTCAGACTGGTTTTGCATTTCTTTGCGCAAGCAGCGTACAGGAGGTCATGGACCTGACCCCGGTCGCACACTGCAGCGCCATCAAAGGAAGAGTTCCATTTGTTAATTTCTTTGACGGATTCCGTACCTCCCATGAGATCCAGAAGATCGAAGTCTGGGATTATGAAGACCTGGCAGATCTGGTTGACTGGAAAGCCATTGAAGAGTTCAAGGCTACATCCATGAACCCGGAGCGCGGCAGCCAGTGGGGCAGCGCACAGAATCCGGATATCTTCTTCCAGGTCCGTGAAGCAAGCAATAAAGATTATGATGCACTTCCGGCAGTCGTGGAAGACTACATGAATAAGATCAATGAAAAGATCGGCACCGATTACAAACTGTTCAACTACTACGGAGCGGAGGATGCCGAGCACGTGATCATCGCGATGGGTTCTGTCTGCGAGACGATTGAAGAGACCATCGACTTCCTGAACGCACAGGGCGGCAAGTTTGGTGTCGTTAAAGTGCGTCTGTACAGACCGTTCTCCGCTAAACATCTGATCGATGTCATTCCGGAGACTGTAAAACAGATCAGCGTTCTGGACAGAACAAAAGAGCCGGGCAGCCTGGGCGAGCCATTATATCTGGATGTCGTCGCTGCTTTAAGAGGTTCCAAGTTCCACAACACCCCGATCTTCTCCGGCCGTTACGGATTAGGTTCCAAGAACACCAGTGCTGCACAGATCATCGCAGTATTCAAGAATACAGAAAAGAGCGAGTTCACCATTGGTATCACGGACGATGTCACCAACCTGTCTCTGGACAGCTCCTACAATCCGGTCACCGTTCCGGAATCCATCATCAACTGCAAGTTCTGGGGACTGGGAGCAGACGGTACCGTTGGTGCTAACAAGAACTCCATCAAGATCATCGGCGATAACACCGATCAGTACGTACAGGCATACTTTGATTATGACTCCAAGAAATCCGGTGGTGTTACAGTCTCCCATCTGCGTTTCGGCAAGACGAAGATCAAATCCACCTACCTGATCGACAAAGCGGACTTTGTGGCATGCCACAATTCCTCTTATATCCGTAAATACAACATGGTCCAGGATCTGAAGGACGGCGGAACATTCTTGCTGAACTGTCCATGGGATGAAAAAGAACTGGGCGAGAACCTTCCTGGCCAGGCAAAAAGATATATTGCAGAGCACAACATCAACCTTTATACCATCGACGGTATTAAGATCGGTAAAGAGATCGGTCTGGGCGGAAGGATCAACACGGTCCTTCAGTCTGCATTCTTCAAACTGGCAAATATCATTCCGGAAGAAGAAGCTATCCGTCTGATGAAGGAAGCTGCAAAGAAGACATACGGCCGTAAGGGCGAGGATGTCGTCAACATGAACTACGCAGCTATCGATGCCGGCGCAAAGAACGTTGTTAAGGTTGAGGTTCCTGCTGACTGGAAAGACGCAAAAGACGAAGAACTTGGCGTAACATTCACCGAAGGCAGAAAAGAAGTGCTTGACTTTGTCAACACCATCCAGAAGAAAGTTTCCGCACAGGAAGGCAACACGATCCCTGTTTCCGCATTCAAAGATTATGCAGCAGGTTATACACCAAGTGGTGCAGCTGCTTATGAGAAGAGAGGCATTGCTGTCGATGTTCCATGCTGGAATGCAGACAATTGTATCCAGTGTAACCAGTGCGCATATGTCTGCCCGCATGCAGCGATCCGTCCGGTCATCATGACAGAGGAAGAACTGAAAGCTGCACCGGAAGGCATGAAAGCAAAAGATGCAACCGGCCTGCCGGGATTGAAATTTGCTATGACGATCTCCGTCTTAGACTGCACAGGCTGCGGTTCCTGTACCAATATATGTCCTGGCAACAACAAGGCTGATACCCTTAAGCTTCAGCCGCTGGAGAGCCAGATGAACGAGCAGGATGTCTTTGCTTACGGTCTGACAATCGATGAGAAACCGGAAGTGGCTGAGAAGTTCAAACCATTCTCCGTTAAGGGAAGCCAGTTCCGTCAGCCGCTGCTGGAGTTCTCCGGTGCATGTGCAGGCTGCGGCGAGACCCCTTATGCAAAATTGATGACACAGCTGTTCGGCGACAGAGCTTATATTGCAAACGCAACCGGATGTTCCTCTATCTGGGGCAACTCCTCACCGTCCACTCCTTACACTGTAAACAAGAAGGGACAGGGTCCTGCATGGAACAACTCCCTGTTTGAGGATGCAGCTGAGTTTGGATATGGTATGGTTCTGGCTAACAATGCGATCCGCGGCGCTCTGAAAGAGAAAGTGGAGCATATCGCTGAAAACGGCAAGACAGAGAATGTTGTGGCAGCTGCTAAAGAATGGCTCGATACCTTTACAAACGGTGCTGCTAACGGACCTGCAACAGAAAAACTGATCGCTGCTCTTGAAGGTACAAACTGCAAGAGCAAGAATGTTCAGGCTATCCTGCAGCAGAAAGAATACCTCTCCAAGAAATCCCAGTGGGTATTCGGCGGAGACGGATGGGCATATGATATCGGTTTTGGCGGTCTGGATCATGTCATCGCCAGCGGAAAAGATATCAACATCCTGGTATTCGATACCGAGGTTTATTCCAATACAGGCGGCCAGTCCTCCAAAGCTACTCCGACCGGCGCAACGGCTCAGTTCGCAGCAGGCGGCAAGGATGTGAAGAAGAAAGATCTGGCACAGATCGCTATGAGCTATGGTTATGTCTATGTCGCACAGATCGCTATGGGTGCTGATATGAATCAGTGTGTGAAAGCTTTTGCAGAGGCAGAAAGCTACGAAGGCCCATCCCTGATCATCGCGTACGCTCCATGTATCAACCATGGTATCAAGGGCGGCATGAGCACAGCTCAGGCAGAAGAGAAGAAGGCTGTTACCAGCGGATACTGGAACCTGCTTCGCTACGATCCGAGACTGAAAGAAGAAGGCAAGAATCCGTTCATGCTGGATTCCAAAGAAGCTTCTACCAGTTATGTAGACTTCCTGCATAACGAGGTTCGTTATACGGCTCTGGAGCTTCAGAATCCGGAGAGAGCAAAAGAGTTATTTGCAAAATCCGAGGCAGAAGCAAAAGATCGTTACGAGTACCTGAAGAAGCTGGCAAGCATGGAATAATTCCCGGAAGGAATAAGTCCTGTTTGTTAAACAAAAATTCACAATTTCAGTTATAATTATTAATTGACCCGGGTGCCTGGCTGCACAAGTCAGGCACCTTCGTGTATTAAACGATACCCAAAGGCGCTTGCAGCATAAGAAGCAGATAATCTCCGCAAGTGACCCGCGGCAGGTCTTGCAAAGGCAGTAAAAAGCAGAAAAGCTTCGCAAGTGACCCGGATTTATCTATATTACCTGGTCACTTGCGGAAAAAAGTTGCATATTTCTGAAATTTCAGGGTCAAACCTGGTCACTTGCGAAAGTTTTTTACAGGAACTCAAAAGAATGGTCCACAAGATATGAAATGCCAGGACGATCATACATAGGGCAAGAGCATTGGAAAACACGGAAGATATATTTGAAGAGAAAACAGAAGAAATAATCGAGGAAGAGCGCGAAGAAGCGGCCGCAGAAGAGAGCGAAAAAGAGAAGCAGGAAGAGGCCGCAGAAGAGAGCGAAAAAGAGAAGCAGGAAGAGGCCGCAGATGAGTCCGAAGCAGGGAAGAAGCAGGGCTTTTTCCGAAAGGTTTGGACCGGGATCAAAAAAGGCTATTCTTACTTTAATATTTTTTTCAGCACCAAGAGCAATCTGTATACTGGACTGATCGTCGTGCTGCTGCCGATCGCGCTGACGCTGGCAGTGGAGATGATCTCGCGCGCTTCTTTCCTGGAAGGATTCCGGTTCTTGTTCCAGCACCCGGTCGCCTTTTTGGTAAATGTGCTGATCATTGCGTGCACAGTCCTGATCGCCCTGTTGTTTAAGCGGCGTGTCTTTGTCTACCTGATCGTTTCTGCGTTCTGGATCGTGATGGGCTGCATCAACCGGAGTCTGCTGAACCGGCGGGTGACCCCGTTTACCGCAACGGACATCTTTATGGTAAAGACCGGCATGCGGATCGCAGACAAATATATCTCACCGGCGTCCATCGTCGTGATGTGTGTGGTTGCTGTTCTTGGTGTGGCGTTTCTTGTGTTTGTTTTTCTGAAAGGGCCAAAGATCAAAGAGGAGATCCGCCGGGTCAGGAATGCCGTTGTGATCGCCGCAACCGTTGCGGTGACGCTGATCGTCTTAAGTATCGCGTTGGATACCAATCAGATCGCACGTACATTTAATAATCTGCCGAATGCTTATAAAGCATACGGCTTTACGTACTGTTTTTTAAATTCTGTTTTTGATAACGGCGTCCATCGTCCGAGCAATTATTCGGACCAGGAAATCGTCGGCCTGATCGATGATACTAAGAATAAAGAAATACAGCTGGATGAGCCAATGGAAAAAATGCCGAACATCGTCATGATTCAGCTGGAATCTTTCTTTGATATCACGCGAATGGACAACTTTTCTTTCTCCCGCGATCCGATCCCTTATTTCAGGGAGTTGATGGAAACTTCCAACAGCGGATATCTGGAAGTGCCTTCCATTGGCGCCGGCACCGCCAATACCGAGTTTGAAGTCTTAACGGGTATGAATCTGGCAGACTTCGGATCCGGCGAGATCCCATATAAAGGGGTACTGCTGAAAGAGACCTGTGAGAGTATCGCTTACGATCTGGAATCGAGCGGATACACTTCACATGCGATTCATAATAATGACGCGACCTTTTATCAGAGACACACGGTCTATCCGAATCTGGGATTTGATACGTTTACCTCTATGGAATACATGCAGTTGACCAGGGGCGATTACACCAAAGGCTGGTGGGTCCGCGACCGCGTGCTGACAGAGCATATTGCCAACTGCCTGGATTACACGGAAGACGGAAAGGATTTCGTCTTCACGGTTTCCGTGGAAGGACACGGCAGCTATCCGAATTATAATGTCCCGGATATGAATTCCATCCGCGTGACGGATACTCAGACCGGTGAGCCGGCATACTCCGCGCAGTTTTATACAAATCTGATCAACGACATGGATAATTTCCTGCGTGATCTGGTACAGATGCTCACTGAGCGGGGAGAGGATACGATCCTTATCCTTTACGGCGATCATCTGCCGAGCCTGAATCTGGAGCAGGAGCATATGACGGATGGGACACTGATGCAGACCAACTATGTGGTCTGGAACAATATGGGACTGGACCTGGATTACGGCGATATCGAAGCTTATCAGCTGATGCCGCATCTTCTGGGGTCCCTTGGCATCCGGACCGGAGTTATCAACAGCTATCATCAGACCCATATGAAAGATGAAGAGGCAGACTATCTGCGCGGCCTGCAGAATCTGGAATACGATCTCCTTTATGGAGGAAAGGCGGCCTTTGGCGGCGTGAATCCATATAAAACAAAAGACATCAAGTTCGGGGTTAAGGATATTGAGATTACAAATGTCTATACCGATGTGATCCAGGATGAGACATATCTTTATGTCCGGGGTGAAAACGTTACCGGCTGGAGTATGATCAATGTGAACGGAGAATATTACCGGACGGAGTTTCTGGATTTCCACCGGGTACGGTGCAAGTATGAGCCGCTGCCGCAGGACGAGGTCTTCCTGGCTCAGGTTGGGGATGATAAATATCAGCTTTCCCGCTCCGAATCTTATATTTATGAAGGAAATTAATGGATGAAACCGTGGGTCGTGATCGTTGCCATAGTGCTGATCCTGGCTGTGATCTTAACGATCAGAGCCTTCTATGAGTATGCGTCACTGGTCCGGACGGATTATGAGGTCGAGACTGAAAAGTTTCCGGCAGGGAAAAGGCTAAGGCTTCTGGTACTCAGCGATCTGCATGACCGCGTCTATGGTCCGGAGAATGAAAAACTGCTGGATCTGATGAAGTCCTGCGAGCCGGACGCGATCCTTTTGACCGGGGACATCCTGACGGCATCCCGCAAAAAGGATCCGAATCAGGTATTTGCCTTCCTTGCAAAGAGCAGCAAGATTGCACCGGTGTACTATGCACCGGGCAATCACGAACGGAAGATCAAAGAAAAGAAAGAAACATTCGGCATCTTATACGATGTATTCCGCCGGACCTTAAAGCAGAATCAGATCTGCTATCTGGAAAATGAAAAAACGGACCTGGATGAGAATGTCTGTCTGTATGGACTGGATCTGGATCTGAAGTATTTTCCGAAACTGCCTTACAAAAACAAAAAGCCGATCTACACTGCCGAGGAGATGGAAGAAGACCTTGGTAAAATGGATCCGTCCCGCTATAATATCATTCTGGCGCATTCACCGCGCTATTTTAACGCTTATGCATCATCTGGCGCAGACCTGGTCCTTTCCGGGCATTATCACGGCGGTGCCGTGCGGATCCCTAAGCTGGGCGGCGTGATCTCCCCACAGTTTGTCTTCTTCCCGGAATATGACAAAGGGGTATATAAAAAGGAAAATACGGAAATGATCGTATCTTCCGGTTGCGGATCGCACAAAGTTCATTTAAGATTATTCAATAAACCGGAGGTTATGGTAGTAGATATACATGGACATCTCATTTAAAGTGCAGGCGTTTGAAGGACCGTTAGACCTTCTCCTGCATCTGATCGAAAAAAACCAAGTAGATATTTATGATATACCGATCGCAATGATCACGGACCAGTATCTGGCGTATCTTTCCGAAATGGAAAAACATGACGCGGATATTACCAGTGACTTTCTTGTGATGGCAGCAACGCTGCTGGATATTAAGGCGCGGATGCTTCTGCCAAAGGATACGGACGAAGAGGGCAACGAAGAAGACCCGCGTGCAGAACTGGTTGAAAAACTGATCGAGTATAAGACCTATAAATTTATGTCCCTGGAGCTGAAGGACAAAGCCATTACGGCATCGAAAGCGATGTACAAAGGTTCAACGGTCCCGGAGGAAGTGGCTAAATATGAGCCGCCTGTCGATCTGGACAAGTTTCTGGGGGATCTGACACTTGCCCGTCTGAAAGCTGTCTTTGACGATGTCTTAAAGCGCAGCAGTGAAAAGGTGAACGAGGCAGCTATGCGCTACGGGCGGATCCAGAGAGAAGAGATCAGCATTCCGGACAAGATTGTGCAGCTGCGTGCATACTGCAGCGATCATAAGGAATTCAGTTTCCGTTCCCTGATCGAATCACAGGTGACTCGGATAAACATTATTGCTACCTTCCTGGCCTTGTTGGAGCTGATGAAGACCGGCGAGATCTGGGCAGAGCAGGAAGGAAATGATTCGGATATTATTCTGCATACAGGAAGAGCGGAGGAAGTAGAAATTGGAAACGAAGAAAATGAAAGCAGTCATTGAGGCGATCCTGTTCACCCTGGGTGATTCTGTGGAGATTTCGCGTCTTTGTCAGGCTTTAGATACAGATAAGAAGACCATCAAAGCACTGGTGGAGGAACTGAAGGAAGAGTATGCGGCAAGAGAGAGCGGGATCAAGATCATTGAGATTGAAGATTCCTATCAGATGTGTACATGCGAAGATGCGTATGAATCTTTGATCAAGATCGTTTCCATTCCGAAGTCCTACCGTCTGACGGATATTCAGCTGGAGACGCTTTCCATCATTGCGTATAAACAGCCTATCACAAAGATCGAAGTGGAAAAGATCCGCGGCGTGACAAGCGACCGTGTGATCAACCGCCTGATCGATGTCGGCCTGGTCGAAGAAAAGGGCCGGCTCAATACACCGGGACGCCCGATCATTCTGGGCACAACCGAAGAGTTTCTGCGCCGCTTTGGTCTGTCTAACTACGATGAACTGCCGAATATTCAGGCAGAACAGGTTGAGACATTCAAGATAGAAGCAGAGGAAGAGCTGGGATTCCATCCGGAAGTAGTACACGACGAGATGGAGGATGTGGAAGGCCAGATCTCTCTGGACCTGCCGCAGGAACCGAAAGAAGAATTTGAAAAATTTGAAGATGATTCGCCGCATGATCCGGAAGAGATCATTGATGTAGGAATCTGATAATGAAACAGGTAGCAGTGATCGGCGGCGGCGCAGCTGGTATGATGGCCGCCATTACGGCGGCAAAAGAAGGCGCGCAGGTCACGATCTATGAAAAAAATGAAAAGCTCGGGAAGAAGCTCTATATCACCGGCAAGGGCAGATGCAATCTGACCAATTTCTGTGAGCCTTCGGACTTTTTTCCGAATGTGGTGAGCAACCCGAAATTTCTTTACAGCGCAGTCTCGTCTTTTACCAGTAAGGACACCTGCGCTTTTTTTGAAGATGCCGGGCTGAGGCTGAAAGTGGAGCGGGGCAACCGTGTTTTCCCGCAGTCGGATAAGTCTTCGGATGTGATCAAAACGCTGGAAAAAGAGCTGAAGGCCAATCATGTGAAGGTCTGCCTGCACACAGAGATCAAAGATATTTCGGAACTGAAGGAAGATGCTGTGATCATTGCAACCGGCGGCATTACTTACCCGTCCACCGGATCGACCGGAGACGGCTACCGTTTTGCAGAAAGGATCGGACATGATGTAAGAGAGCCTGTTCAGGCATTGGTGCCGCTTCTGGCAAAAGATGATTTTATCGGCAGGCTGGAGGGATTATCTCTCCGCAATGTCAGTGCCGTGGTCAAAAACGGAAAGAAAAAGTATTACGAAGGTTTTGGCGAAATGCTTTTTACGGACCGGGGCGTCAGCGGACCGCTTGTTTTATCCGCGTCCAGTTATATCGGACGCAGGCTGGAAGAGGGCGAATGCGTCCTGCATATTGATCTGAAGCCGGCACTTTCAGAAGAAATGCTGGATGCGCGGATCCTAAGGGATTTTGAAGAGCAGAAGAATAAAGATTTCAGGAACGCTTTGGGGAAACTTCTTCCTGCCAAACTGATACCGGTCATGGTAGAACTATCCGGCATCGATCCGTTCAAGAAGGTAAACACCATCACCAAAAAAGAACGGGAGCAGCTCAGGGGGCTGATCAAAGATCTGCCAATCCATCTGGAGAGGTGTGCGGATGTGAACCAGGCCGTGATCACCAGCGGGGGCGTCAGTGTTAAAAAGATAGACCCGAAAACGATGGAATCAAAACTGCAGAAGAATGTATACTTTGCGGGAGAGGTCCTGGACGTGGACGCTCTGACCGGCGGGTTTAATCTGCAGATCGCTTTTTCAACAGGATACGCAGCGGGGAAAGCTGCAGCGAAAGGAACAGATATGAAACAGATAGCAATTGACGGACCTGCAGGCGCAGGCAAGAGTACCGTAGCAAAGATCCTGGCAGAACGGCTGGATTATATGTATGTGGATACAGGCGCGATGTACCGGACCATCGCATTGGCATGCATCCGGAAGGGCATTGACCTGGCGGATGAAGCTGCCGTCAGCAAGGTCTGCGAAGAGGCTGATATCTCCATTAAGTACGAGAACGGCGTGCAGGTGATGTATCTGGACGGCGAAAATGTAAGCGAAGCGATCCGGAATGAAGAAGTGAGCAAAGCTGCATCCGACACATCCAAGTTTTTGAAAGTCAGGGAGCGTCTGGTACTGATGCAGCGGGATCTGACCAAGGAATACAACGTGATCATGGACGGCAGAGACATCGGGACCGCTGTACTTCCGGATGCCACTCTGAAGATCTATCTGACTGCATCCGTGCAGGTGCGTGCGGAACGCCGTTATAAGGAATACAAAGAAAAAGGGATCGCATGTGAGCTGGAAGAGATCAAGAAAGATATCGAGCAGCGCGATCATAATGATATGACAAGGGAAATCTCACCGCTTCGCAAAGCGGACGATGCGGTAGAAGTGGATACATCGGATCTTACGATCGATGAAGTGGTGCAGAAGATCATCGACTTATGGAAGTAATTCTGGCAAAAAGCGCCGGGTTCTGCTTTGGGGTGGAACGGGCCATCAAACTGGTCTACGAACAGATCGAAAATAATAAGGACGGACGGAAGATCTATACGTTCGGGCCGATCATTCATAATGACATTGTAGTCAAAGACCTGGAGTCAAAAGGGGTATTTGTTTTTGAAGACGAAGACCACTTTGAGAAGATCGCCGGAAGCATTCTGATCATCCGCTCCCATGGCGTGCCGAAAGCTGTTTACGAAAAAGCGGAAAAGGAAGGGATCCGGATCGTGGATGCCACCTGTCCGTTTGTGAAAAAGATCCATAATATTGTGGCGGAACACAGCGGAAACGGGGAAGAGATCGTCATCATCGGAGATAAGGATCATCCGGAAGTGAAGGGCATCGTAGGATGGGCCAAAGGCAAGGTTTCTGTCATCAAAAACGAGCAGGAAGCGAAGGATTTTAAGCCGTCCGGAGATGCGAAGGTATGCGTTGTCTCGCAAACCACATTTAACCATTTAAACTTTCAATATTTAGTTGAAATATTGGAAGGAAAAGGTTATGATATCTGTACTATTAATACGATTTGCAATGCGACACAGGCTCGGCAGGAAGAAGCTGGGTCTGTTGCGCACCTTGCTGATAAGATGATCGTGATCGGAGATCCGAAGAGCTCCAATACACAGAAACTGTTCGGCATATGCAAAGAGTATTGTGTGGATACTTACTATATTCAGACACTTAAGGATTTAGACAATGTCGATCTGCAAGATACTAAAATCGTAGGTATTACAGCAGGGGCATCAACCCCAAATAATATTATCCAGGAGGTTTTTCTTTATGTCAGAGGAAAAAAGCTTTGATCAAATGATTGATGAATCAATCAAAACAATACGTACGGGGGAGATCGTTGACGGCACTGTTATATCCGTGAAACCTGATGAGATCGTTTTGAACATCGGGTACAAATCTGACGGTATCATCACCAAAGAAGAATTTACCAATGACTCTTCGGTCGATCTTACAACAGTTGTTTCTGTTGGAGATCCACTTCAGGTAAAGATTCTGAAAGTAAACGACGGTGACGGCCAGGTTGCTCTTTCCTACAAACGTATCAGCGAGGAGAAAGCAAACAAGAGAGTAGAAGAAGCTTTCGAAAACAAGGAAGTCCTTACCGTCAAGGTTGAGAAGGTCACAACAGGTGGTCTGATCACTACATTTGAAGGCGCTAAGATTTTTGTACCGGCTAGCCTGGTATCAGATACGTTTGAAAAAGATCTGGACAAATATATCGATCAGGAGATCGAGGTCATGGTTACCGAATTCAATCCGCGTAAGAGACGCATCATCGGCAACCGCAGAAAGATCCTGCAGGCAACCAAGAATGAAAGAGCAAAAGAACTGCTCGCATCTCTGCAGGTCAATGACATTGTGGAAGGTGAAGTCAAATCTGTTACCGGATTCGGTGCATTCATCGATCTGGGCGGCGTAGACGGACTGCTTCATATTTCCGAGATGAGCTGGGGACGTGTGGATTCTCCAAAATCCATCGTTACCGTTGGCGAAAAGATCCGTGTCTTCATTAAATCGATCGAAGACAACAAGATCGCATTAAGCTGCAAATTCCCGGATCAGAATCCATGGGTCATTGCAAAAGAAAAATATAAACCAGGCACCATTGTTACCGGTAAAGTTGCAAGAATGGCAGACTTCGGTGCATTTATTGAACTGGAGCCGGGCATTGACGCACTGTTGCATGTTTCCCAGATCTCTAAGAAACATGTTAAGAAACCGTCAGACGTTCTGAAAGTCGGACAGGTCCTGGATGCAAAGGTTGTTGACTTCAAAGATGAAGAGAAGAAGATCAGCCTGAGCAGAAGAGATTTTGAAGATGATCTTGTTCCGGATGAGAAAGAAGTCATCATCGATGACGCTGCAGAGCAGGCTGAGACCTTAGCAGGTGCACAGGCAGAAGCTGCTGCAGAGGCTGCTGAAGAAGTAAAAGAAAAAGCTGAGGCAGTTGTAGAAAACGTTGAAGAAAAGGCTGCAGAAGTTTTTGAAGAAGTCAAAGACAAAGCAGAAGATATTGTGGATGATGTAAAGGACAAAGCTGCTGATGTCATCGAAGATGTCAAAGAAAAAGCTGAGGACTTTGCAGTAGAAGCAGCAGCTAAAGTTGAGACCGTCGCTAACGAAGTCAGCGAGAAGGTTGAAGAAATCATCAACGGAGAAGACGCTCAGTAATTCATGAGAGTAATCGCAGGAAAAGCCAGGAGACTGCCGTTAAAGGCAGTTCCTGGCTTAGATACAAGGCCGACAGTCGACAGGATCAAAGAGACTTTATTTAATATCCTGAATCCTTATATTCCGGGTTCCGTTTTTCTGGATCTGTTCAGCGGATCGGGCAGCATTGGCATCGAAGCACTGAGCAGGGGGGCCCGGAAATCTGTTTTTGTAGACAACAGCAGCAAGGCCGTTTCCGTGATCGAAGAAAACCTTGCTTTTACAAAGTTGTCTGATGATGCCCTGGTCATGCGCAAAACGGCGCTTTCTGCCATCAGCGAACTGGGCATGAAAAAGTATTATTTTGATATTGTCTACATGGATCCGCCTTATCAGGCTAACCTGGAGGAGGAAACCTTAAAGGCATTGGAAGCGGCCGGTATCATCGATGAAGAAACCTTGATCGTGATTGAGGCAGACAAGCACAATACACTCCCGTTTATCGGAGAAAGCAATTTCTCTGTCATCCGGGAGAAAGAGTATAAAAACAATAAGCACTATTTTATAAAACTCGGAAAACAGACAGCATGAAAAAAAGAGCCGTATACCCAGGCACATTTGATCCGATCACACTCGGACATATTGATATTATCAAACGGGCTTCCAAGCTCGTGGACGAGCTGATCGTAGGCGTATTGAATAACAACAGCAAGACACCGCTGTTCACGCCGGAAGAAAGGGTCGAAATGATCCGGGAATCTGTAGCAGATATGCCGAACGTCAAAGTAATGGCATTTGACGGCCTGCTGGTAGATTTTGCAAAACAGCACAAAGCGCTGTTTGTCGTCCGGGGGCTTCGTGCTGTTACTGACTTTGAATATGAATTCCAGATGGCACAGGCAAACCGCATTATAGACAAAGATGTGGACACGGTTTTCCTGACTACCTCGAATGCGTATTCCTACATCAGTTCCAGTACGGTCCGTGAACTTGCTTCTTTCGGCGGCGACATCAGCAAATTTGTCACCAAAAGCGTAGAGAAGAAAGTCAAAGAAAAAATCAAAAAAAGAAATAAGTAACAGTCGGTTAGGAGAAGTACTATGAGTAGGATCGAACAGATTATTGCTGAAATCGAAGACTTTATTGACAGCTGCAAATATCAGCCTCTGTCCAACACGAAAATTATTGTCAACAGGGATGAACTGGATGAGCTGATCGAAGATCTGAAACTGTCCATTCCGGACGAGATCAAAAAATATCAGCGGATCATTGCCAATCGTGATGCTATCCTTCGGGATGCTCAGGAAAAATCGGACAGCATGATCAAGAGAGCCAATCAGATGACATCGAACCTGGTATCTGAACACGAGGTCATGCAGCAGGCTTATAAGGAAGCATCCAAGGTCATTGAAGATGCAACCAATCAGGCAGGCCGGATCCTGGATAAGGCAACGGCAGAAGCCAATGAGCTGAAGAGAGCAGCTATGCAGTATACAGATAGTTCTCTGGCTGATATTCAGGATATCCTTTCTGAGGCCATCGAGAATCTGACAGTCAAGAATGATGCGATCATCCGTTCCCTGGAATCTTCTCTGGATGTGACAACACAGAACCGGAAAGAGCTGCATGCATCACCGATGCCGGAAGCATCCTATGCTGCACGGAAAGAAGCAGAAGCTGCTTACGAGTTATATGATGAAAAAGCTCCTGCAGATGATAAGGCACTGGATGACTACGCTGATGATGACTTTGCAGAGTACGAGGATGACTACGATGATTTTGAGGACTTCTCTGAGCCAGCTGCTCCGGAGTTTGAGGAACCGGTCTTCGGAAAGCATAATCCATCGAAATACAATGGTGCTGATGAGGAGGATGAAGGTTTTGTGGACGGCAATGTAGAAGAGATCACCAACTTCAACTTGGACATCAGCGATTTTAAATAAACACTTAACGCCAGGTTCACCGCCTGGCGTTTTTAAACTGCCCCCGACCGAAGGCTCGGGGAATCCGAGCGGCTTGGAACGGTTAAAAACACATGAGATTTTTGAATATTGCCAGCGGAAGCAGCGGCAATGCGACTTATATCGGAACTGAGGACACCCATATCCTGATCGATGCAGGGATCAGCCGGAAACGGATCAACGAGGGACTGGCAAAAGCAGATGTTACCCTGAACGATCTGGATGCGATCCTGATCACGCATGAGCATATTGATCATATTTCTGCACTGGGTGTTTTGGAACGGACCCATCCGGTACCGATCTATGCGACACGCGGTACCATAGAAGGGATCTTATCCTGTCCGATGTTAGGCGATTACCCGAAGGATCTGTTTGTAGAGATCGATCCGGATGTTCCGTTTACGGTAGGGGATGTTTCTCTGCAGGCATTTTCCATTTCACATGATGCGGCCGATCCTGTCTGCTACCGGTTTGAAAGCGGCGGAAGGAAAGGCGCCATTGTGACTGATCTGGGAATGTATGATTCCGATCTCGCAGACCGCCTGCTGGGTCTTGACCTCTTAATGCTGGAGGCCAACCACGATAAGCGTATGCTGGAGGTGGGACCGTATCCGTATCCGCTGAAACGACGGATCATGGGAGAGCGGGGACATCTTTCCAATGAGGATGCCGGGGGATTCCTTTCACGCATCCTTCATGATAAAATGAATCAGATCTTATTAGGTCATCTGAGCAGGGAAAACAATACACGGGAGCTGGCGCTGCTTTCTGTTATGACAGAGATCGACGGTGCGGATGTTCCGTATCGGGGGAACGATTTTCCAATCATTACAGCAAGACACGATCAGTCCACAGAGGTATTTGAGGTATAAAGAATGAAAATTACAGGAATCATCGCAGAATATAATCCGTTTCATAATGGGCATGAATATCATCTGCAGCAGACACGGGAACGCTTAAGGAGCGATTACATTGTTGTCGTGATGAGCGGCAACTATGTGCAGCGCGGAGCACCGACGATCATTGATAAATACAGCCGTGCGGAGATGGCGCTGAAGGCAGGTGCTGACCTGGTTTTAGAACTTCCGACCTGTTTTGCAACAGCCAGCGCGGAATACTATGCATACGGCGGCGTGGCGATCCTGGATAAACTGCATATAGTAGATGATCTTTGCTTTGGCACAGAGAGTCTGGATTCTGTAGATGTCAGCGGAGGCAATGAAGGCATCAAAGTTGCAGTGCAGAATATTACCGGACAGTTCGGTAAGATCGCAGATCTTCTGGTGGATGAGCCGGAAGAGTTTAAGAATATTTTAAGGACCGGTCTGAAGGAAGGTCTTTCTCATGCGGCAGCCCGCAGCAAAGCCGTTGGCGAGATTCTGGGCGAAGAATATGTTACGGTCATGGAGACTTCCAATAATATCCTTGGCGTAGAGTATATGAAGGCACTGCGCAAACTGGAGAGCAAGATCCAGCCGGCGCCTATCGCCAGACGTCTGAACGCGCACAACGATATGTCCATCATGGAAGGGTTCTCCTCTGCAACGGCGATCCGGAATGCCATTTATAACAAGTATGATATGAATGCGCTTTCTTCTACGATCCCGCAGTATTCGCTGGATATCCTGATGGACCGCTACCTGGACAGCTTCCCGATCTTCCGGGATGATTTCTCTCTGATCCTGGGGAGCGAACTGCTGAAAGCGAAAGAAACGACGGATCTGACCAAATACTTTGGTATTTCCGAGGATCTGGCAAATCGTATTCTGAATCTGAAAAATGATTTCCAGACTTTCATTCAGTTCCGTGAGGATCTGGCAACAAAGAGCATTACAAATGCGACGGTCAGCCGTGCGCTGATGCACATCGTGCTGGGCATAACGGATGAGGACATGCGCCAGCTCTATGATGCCGATGCCATCAAACATGTACAGGTGCTGGGCTTTAGAAAAGATTCCGAAGAGATCTTTGGTGAGATCAAACGCAATTCTGATATTCAGCTGGTTTCTAAACTGGCGGATGTCATGCGCGGCGGCGGACAGAAGGATAAGATGCTTCTGCAGAATGTCAATGCAGACGAAATGTACCGCATGGTTGCCATGAATAAATACAAATCCAACCTGAAGAATCCTTATACACAGGAGATCGTGATCGTTTAATTGATGCTTGCCGCCTGGCGAGGCATATAGGTGCTTATTTGAGGGGATATTATGAAAAAGAGAAATAGAAAACTGATCGCGGGAACAGCGATGGTCGCAACGGCAGCGGCTCTTACTGCATGCGGCTTAAACCCGACTGTGTACGGACCTCCGCCGGCCCCGGAGACAGAATCATCAATTGATGATATCAATATCGGTCCGGAGGAGGATGTCTACGGACCACCGGAGTTCTTTGGAGAAACAGAGGCAGACGATCTGGAACCGGAGCAGGGTGTGTACGGACCTCCGCCGGCGATCAATGAGCCGGTATATGGACCGCCGAATGAAGATCAGTCCCCGGTTCAGCCGTAAGTTGTTTTATGATGCAGACAGATCTGGAAAAACTTTATCAATTTAAGAAAAAAGAATTAAAACTGCTTTCTGATTACAGAAAGCAGCTTTATTCTCGTCCGCTTTTAAGGCATTTCTTTCTGGAGCTGACACTGCGGTGCAATGAACGCTGTCTTCACTGCGGAAGCAGCTGCGGAGATGTGCCATCGGAAGAACTGTCTCTTGCACAGTATCAGGACATCCTGGATCAGGTAGCAGAGGATTTTGATGTCTCTACATTTATGCTTTGCATTACCGGCGGAGAGCCGCTTCTGCGGAAAGACTTTTTTGATATTCTGGGCTATGCAAATGATAAGGGATACATATGGGGAATGACCAGCAACGGTACGCTGATCACACCGGAAGTGGCGCACAAGCTTCGCCTTGCCGGAATGAAAACGATCTCTGTCAGTATTGACGGGCTTCAGTCATCGCACGATGCATTCCGGCAGACTCCTGGCGGTTACAGGAAAGCGATGGAAGGAATCCAGAACCTGATCGATGAAGGCGGATTTTCCCATATTCAGGTCACCAGTGTTATGAATCATTCCAATATGCATGAACTGGATGATCTTTATGAGATCTTCTGCGATATGGATATCGATTCCTGGCGTGTCATCGGCATCGAACCGATGGGAAGGGCCTTATCACATCCGGAGTTTTTGCTGACGCCGGAAGATCAGGAGAGGCTCTTTGATTTTATCCGGGAAAAGAGAATGGAGAATATGCCTGTGACGTATGGCTGCAGCCATTATCTCGGGCTGAAATATGAAAAAGAGGTAAGGGATCATTACTTTACCTGCAACGCCGGCATCTATACGGCCAGCATCCTTTGCAACGGCGATATCGTTGCCTGCCTGGATATTGAACGGCGGCCGGAACTAGTCCAGGGGAATATCCTGAAGGACCGTTTTAAAGATGTCTGGGAAAACAAGTTTGCCTTCTACCGGAAGGGATTAGATACACAGTGTGCTTTCTGTGCAGATTGTGATGTGAAAGAATTCTGTGCAGGTGGTGCTCATCACAGTTTTGATTATGACCGTAATGAGCAGCGCATCTGCTTTCGTGATCAGGCATTCTTTGTCTGAAATGATTGATGATCCTTCAGATACCGACTGGCTTTTAAAACTGCGGCAATCGTCTTGCCGTCATCAATGGTGCCATCCATGATCTCTTTGATCACTTCTTCCATTGGCATTTCTTTGATATTCAGAAACTCATCCTGGTCCAAATGGCGCTCCCCCTTATGGAGGCCTGTGGCCAGATACATCGTAATGCGTTCTGTGGAGTATGCAGCAGCAGGGCAGAAGTCACCAAGGCTCACCCAGTGATCGGCCGTGATGCCGGTCTCTTCTAACAATTCCCGTTTGGCTGCATCCAGCCGGTCTTCTTCCAGAGAGTCCAGTTTGCCGGCCGGAATTTCTGTAATGACGCGGTTTAACGGATAGCGGAACTGGCGCTCCATAATAATGTTTCCATCCTCTGTCAGCGGGACAATGCAGACAGCACCCCAATGCTTAAAGAGCTCTCTTGTCACTTCATTGCCATTCGGCAGCCGGACGACATCGCGGAAGATATGCAGCAGGCGCCCATGGAAGATCTCCTCCGAGCTTACCATAGTTTCAAACAGTTCGTCTTTTTCACTCATATTTTTGCCCCTTTGTCTTATTGTTTTCCTCTATTATATCGTTCCTCCCTGCAATTTGGCATATTGTTTTAAAAAAAATGCTGATTTTTGGTAATTATTTCTTGTAATTCGAAGGTGAAGGCTTATAATGTCATAGGTTGGATTTTAATGGCCAAAAGGCCGAAAACGGAGGATGAAATGAGTTTTATTGAGAAAATGTACGAGCAGGCGAGAGCTGATAAAAAGACGATCGTTCTGCCGGAACCAATGGACAAGAGAACATTTGAAGCAGCAGAAAAGATCTTAAAACTGGGTATCGCAAATCTGGTGATCATCGGTACGCCGGAAGAGATCGAAAAGAATGGGGCAGGGTTTGACCTGACCGGCGCAAAGATCGTTGATCCGTTCAATGATCCGAATAAACAGAAATATATTGATAAGTTTGTCGAGCTGCGCGGCGCAAAGGGCGTTACACCGGAGAGCGCAAAAGAGACGATGGAGAAGGATTATATGTATTACGCTTGCCTGATGTGCAAATGCGGTGATGCTGACGGCGCTGTCAGCGGTGCATGCCACTCCACCGGCAATACGATCCGTCCGGCACTGCAGCTGTTAAAGACAAAACCGGGCATCAGCGGCGTTTCTGGATTCTTTGTAATGGAAGTGCCTGATTGCGAGCTGGGCGAGAACGGCTTATTCGTTTTTGCTGACTGCGCAGTCAACCCGGACAATGATGAAGATAAAATGGCTGAAACTGCTGGCCTTTCTGCAGAGAGCTTTGAGTCCTTCTGCGGTGCAAAGGCTAAGGTTGCACTGCTTAGCTTTTCTACAAAGGGAAGTGCAAGCCATGACCGTGTGACCATGGTGCAGAACGCTACCGCAAAAGCAAAAGAACGCTTCCCGCAGTATGAGATCGACGGCGAGCTTCAGCTGGATGCCGCTCTGGTTGCTGAGGTTGGCGAACTGAAGGCTCCGGAATCGACGGTTGCAGGTCATGCTAATACACTGGTATTCCCGGATCTGGAATCCGGAAACATCGGCTACAAGCTGGTGCAGAGACTGGCTAAGGCAAATGCTTACGGCCCGATCCTGCAGGGACTTTCCATGCCGGTCAACGATTTAAGCCGTGGCTGCTATGCGGATGACATCGTAGGCACAGTTGCTATTACTGCGGTTCAGGCACAGCGCGCAGGAAAGTAATTCTTTGATGTGCAGCGTGCCTGCGTGATCTGTGTTATGGGAATGCACGCTGGCGCGAAGCAAGATTTGTGAAGGACGCCCCTTGCGGGCGAGGTGAGAATAGAGCCGGACATCCGGCCAAACAGAATGGAGATTAAGAATGAAAATTTTAGTAATTAACTGCGGAAGTTCCTCTTTAAAATATCAGCTGATCGATTCCGATACGGAAGCAGTTCTGGCTAAGGGACTTTGCGAAAGAATCGGCATTGACGGAATGTTCACGTATCAGAAAGCTGGCTGTGATAAGAAAGTATCCCAGATAGACCAGCCGGATCACAAGAAGAGCGTTTCTTTAGTTCTGGAAGCTCTGACAGATCCTGAGAATGGTGTTGTGAAAGATCTTTCCGAGATCGGTGCTGTCGGCCACAGAGTCGTGCACGGCGGAGAAGCTTTTGAGGAGTCCGCTATCATCACAGATGAAATGATGAAGGCTGTGGAAGCATGCAATGATCTTGCACCGCTTCACAATCCGGCTAATATCATCGGCATCAACGCCTGCAAGGAACTGATGCCAAATGTTCCGCAGGTTGCAGTTTTTGATACGGCTTTCCATCAGACGATGCCGAAGGAAGCCTTCATTTATGGTATTCCTTATGAGTACTATACAAAATATAAGATCCGTAAGTACGGATTCCACGGAACCAGCCACGCTTATGTTTCTCAGAGAACAGCTGAGATCCTGGGTCTGGATTACAAAAAGGCTAAGATCATCGTCTGCCACCTTGGAAACGGCGCTTCCATCTGTGCAGTTGACGGCGGCAAATCCGTTGAGACTTCCATGGGTCTGACTCCTCTGATGGGTCTGATCATGGGTACCCGTTCCGGCGAGATCGACCCGGGCGTTATGGAGTATCTTGCAAAGAAAGAAAACCTGGATCTGGAAGGTGTCATGAACATTCTGAACAAGAGATCTGGTGTGCTGGGTCTGTCCGGTCTGTCTTCTGACTTCCGTGATATTGACAGCGCTATCGAAGATGGCAATGAGCAGGCTAAGGTTGCAAAAGATGCATTCGTTCACCGTGTTGTGAATTACATCGGCGCTTACATTGCAGTCATGAACGGCGTGGATGCGATCGCATTTACAGCTGGTGTTGGCGAGAATGATCCGGATATGCGTAAAGATGTTATGGAGCATTTCGCTTACATTGGAGCAAAGGTTGATGAAGAACTGAACAAATGCCGCGGCGTGGAGCGTGTGATCTCTACTGATGATTCCGCAGTGAAGGTTCTGGTTGTTCCGACAAACGAAGAGCTGATGATCGCCCGCGATACGGAAAGACTGGTTTTAAAATAGTCGTTGACAAAGCGCTTCGCAGTGAGTATAATGCCAAAGTACGGCTTTTGCGCCGCTGATTCTGATGTTAAGGGAGGTGTACGAAATGAGTATTTGCCCAAAAAATAAAACTTCTAAAGCCAGAAGAGATAAGAGAAGAGCAAACTGGAAAATGAGTGTTCCGAGTCTTGCAAAGTGCTCCACATGTGGAGAGCTTGTTATGCCGCACAGAGTTTGCAAAAACTGTGGTTCTTACAACAAGCGTACGATCATTGCACAGGAAGAAGCTTAATCTTTTCTTTTCATTGATTTAGTTATTTATGTTTATTGACTGCCGCATCCTTGTGATGCGGCAGTTTTTTGCTGATTGCTGGAATGAGGGATTTTTTGACTGTGAAGATGTATAAAAGTGACCCGGATTTAGTTGTTGCTTGTACGGGTCACTTTTTTTAAGCCGAAGCGTGACCCAGAGGAGCGAAGATGCTCATTGGGTCACGCTTTTTACGTGGCGCTGGTGACCTGATTCGAAGTGGGACTTATTTAGGTCACGCGTTTTTGCTGTTTTGCGTGACCTGATCTCTGGCACCCTTTATATGGGTCACGTGTTTTCGGCTTTTCCAGTGACCTGATATGCGGGAGCCGGAAAATGGGTCACTCATTTTTACCGTTTTGAGTGACCTACTATGCAGGTCCCGGAAAATGGGTCACTGCCAGGCATCATTTTGAGTGACCCGGAGGAGCGAAGCTGCTCACTGGGTCACTTTTTTTCGTGACGCTGGTGACCTGATTCGAAGAGGGCCTTATTTGGGTCACGCTTTTTACGTGATTCCGGTGACCTGAATGCCAGGTATTACTAAATGGGTCACCAGATCTCCTCTCGGAACGAATAAAAAAGGCAACTTCGAGTGAAGCTGCCTTTTGGTGTCTGATTGTGGCGGTGCGGCCGTAAAAGTTGCGGCGGTGTTGCCGTGAAGCTGTGGCAACAGCCGTGAAGCTGAAGCTGACTGCCTTATGTTTTGTTTTAGTAGCAGATGCCCTGCCACAGCATTGCGTCGGCGACTTTCAGGAATCCGGCGACGTTTGCGCCTACCTGCAGGTTGCCAGGTTTGCCGGCTTCTTCTGCTGCGCTTGCGCATGCTTTATAGATTTCTTTCATGATGGAGTGGAGCTTCTCATCCACTTCTTCTGCGGACCAGTAAATACGTTCGCTGTTCTGGGTCATTTCCAGACCGCTGGTTGCTACGCCGCCGGCGTTGCAGGCTTTTGCAGGTCCGAACAGGATGCCAGCTGCCTGGAATGCAGCGATTGCTTCCGGAGTGGATGGCATGTTAGCGCCTTCGCAGACACACATAACACCGTTTGCGATGAGTGCTTTTGCACTTTCTTCATTGATCTCGTTCTGCGTTGCGCATGGAAGAGCAATGTCGCATTTGACTGTCCAGATGCCGGAACATCCATCATGGTATTCTGCTTCCGGATGAACGTCGATATATTCTTTGATCCTGCCGCGGCGGACTTCTTTGATCTCTTTGATCGCATCGATGTCAACGCCGTTTGCATCGAAGATGTAACCGTTGGAATCGCACATTGCAACGACTTTGCCGCCAAGTTCCGTTGCTTTGACAGCTGCGTAAGTTGCTACGTTACCGGAACCGGAAACGACGACGGTCTTGCCTTCAAATGAGGTGCCGTTTGCTTTCAGCACTTCGTTAGTGAAGTAGCAGACACCAAATCCGGTTGCTTCTGTTCTGACCAGAGAACCGCCGGAGCCAACCTTTTTGCCGGTGATGACGCCGGTGAATTCATTCTGAAGACGTTTATACTGTCCGAACATGTATCCGACTTCACGTCCGCCAACACCGATATCACCAGCTGGGACGTCGGTATCAGGACCGATGTGTCTGTATAATTCAGTCATGAAGCTCTGGCAGAAGCGCATTACTTCATTATCTGATTTACCTTTTGGATCAAAATCGGAACCGCCCTTGCTGCCGCCCATCGGGAGGGTAGTAAGGCTGTTCTTGAAGATCTGCTCGAATCCGAGGAATTTCATAACGGATAAGTTGACGCTCGGATGGAAACGGAGACCGCCCTTGTATGGTCCGATCGCAGAGTTGAACTGGACACGGAAGCCGCGGTTCACCTGGACTTTTCCGGCATCATCGACCCATGGGACACGGAACATAATGATACGTTCCGGCTCTACAAGTCTTTCCATAAGTCCTGCTTCTTCATATTCCGGATGTTTTTCCACTACCGGCTCGAGACTTTCGAAGACTTCTTCCACTGCCTGCAGGAATTCTTTCTCATTTGCACAGCGGCTGGAGAGATCCTCATACACTTTTTTCAGATACGCGTTCGTTAATGCCATTTTTGTTCCCTTCTTTCATTCGATTTTTGTTTTACCGCTAAGAAGTTGTAGTCGCGGAAACGGCATCGGGAAGAGGCCGGAACCGCTGATGCTTTATCACATTAAAGCGATAAAATAATGATAGAATTATATAACAAGAAGCCATCTCTTTCAAGTAAAAATCTCAGGCCGATTTTGGCCTTTTTTTATGTATTTTTCACATCGGAGATGCACTGGATTTCACTTGAAATACGTAAATGTTTCTAGTAATATTATCTGAGTAGTTTCCGGCCGGAAAAGGACCGGTCTCTACATGTGCTTTCCGAGGAGGAATAGGGAGTGGAAGAACGCAGTAAAACGATTGTCGCACTGGATGCCATGGGCGGAGATTTTGCGCCGGCCCAGCAGGTTAAAGGTGCTGTTGAGGCAGTCTGCGAAAACAAGAATATCGTCGTGAAATTGTTCGGCATTGAGGAGCAGGTCCGTGCCGAACTGGCCAAGTATTCCTATCCGGAAGAGCAGATCGAGGTCATTCATACACCAACCGTGATCGAGACAGCAGACCCGCCGGTACTGGCTATTAAAACAAAAAAAGACTCATCCATGGTGCGCGGACTTTTCTCCGTCCGCAACAAAGAAGCAGATGCTTTTATTTCCTGCGGATGCACCGGAGCGCTTTTAGTCGGCGGACAGACGATCGTCGGCAGGATCCGCGGGATCCAGAGAGGGGCGCTGGCGTTTGTCATGCCATCC
>JAFWCK010000032.1 GCA_017536965.1 Lachnospiraceae bacterium
TCACAGTTTTTTCTGCACACCACAAGATATAGATTTTGGGGTTATTTTTTCTGTCCGTAATAAGCGTTTTCTCCATGCTTCCGGTAGTAATGTTTGTCCAGGATCGTCTGCGGGATCCGTTCAACGGAAGGGTTCAGTTGCAGCGCATGATAGGCCATAAATGCAACCTCTTCCAATACAACTGCGTTGTGAACTGCCTCTTTTCCATCTTTACCCCAGGTAAACGGACCATGGCTCTGTACCAGCACTGCCGGAACTGCCATCGGATCTTTCCCGGCCAGGCATTCCACGATCACCGTTCCGGTCTCTTTTTCATATGCTCCGTTGATTTCCTCAGGCGTCAGCATCCGGGTGATCGGAACATCCCCGAAAAAGGTATCCGCATGCGTAGTGCCAAGCGCCTTAAGCGGAATGCCCGCCTGTGCAAAACTGGTCGCCCAGCGTGAATGTGTATGCACAATGCCTCCGATCTCCGGAAAGGCCTTATATAATTCCAGGTGTGTCATAGTATCACTGGACGGGCGGAGATTTCCTTCGGCCACATTTCCTTCCAGATCTACGACTACCATGTCTTCCGGCTTCATCTCCTCATAAGAAACGCCGGACGGCTTGATGACGACCAGGTTTTTCTCCCGGTCGATCTGAGAAACGTTGCCCCAGGTGAATGTCACCAGACCATATTCCGGAAGCAGAAGATTCGCTTCACAGACTTCTTTCTTTAATTCTTCCAACATCTACGCACCTCGCATGATTTGTTTGTAGTTCTCTTATGACAGCGTATCCACTGCTGCCCTTTCCATTGCCAGGGCTTTCCGGTACCGCTCCAGGAAGAGAGCGAATCCTTCTCTGTCGCGATCATCTGCCATCACCGTACTGGACGGAGCATTGGCAAAGACTTTATTGTCCAGATAATCAGACAGGCTTTCTCCATCTTCTTTCCACAGCATGTACGCACAAAGAAGAGCCATGCCGTATGGACCGCCTTCCCCTGCTGTTTCCATTACAGAGACCGGGGCGCCGACAGCTGCGGAAAGCAAGGTCTGGCCGACCTTCGGTGTTTTGAACAGTCCGCCATGTCCGTAAAGTTTATCGACCGTCACATGTTCCTCTTTTGTCAGGATATCCAGACCAATCTTTAAGGTAGCCAGTGAAGACATGATCTGCGTCCGCATAAAGTTGGCCAGGTCAAACTTGCAGTTCACCATCCGCGCAAAGACCGGACGTCCTTCATCCAGCTCCGTGATGCTCTCTCCGGAAAAATAGTTGAAGTTCATCAGGCCGCCGCCGTCCGGATCACCTTCCATCGCCTTTTGGAACAGCAGGGTGTAGAGATCACCTTTGTCCACCTTTGCGCCTACAACACCCGCAAACTCTTCCAGCAGATCGACCCATGCGTTGATATCAGAGGTACAGTTATTGCAGTGCACCATGGCCACCGGCATGCCATCCGGTGTGGTCACCATGTCGATTTCTTTATGCACATTCAGTTTTTTATCTGTTACCAGCATCGCAAAATCAGATGTGCCGGCAGAAACATTACCTGTATTGACCCGGATGGAATTAGTCGCCGTCATACCGGTTCCCGCATCACCTTCACACGGTGCCAGCGGAACGCCCGCCTGCAGAGTTCCTTCCGGATCCAGAAACCGGGCACCCTCTTCGGTAAGCGTACCTGCCTGCTCGCCTGCCATCAGGACCTTTGGAAGCAGGTCACGCAGTTTCCATGGGTAATGATATTTAGCAGTGAGATCATCAAAGATCTTCACCATTTCTTCGTTATAATCTTTTGTGGATTCATCAACCGGAATGATGCCGGAGGCCTCGCCAATGCCGCAAGACCTCTCTCCGCTCAGTTTCCAGTGAATAAATCCGGCCAGCGTAGTCAGATAATCGATATCTTTGACATGCTCTTCCCCGTTCAGGATTGCCTGATAAAGATGCGCAATGCTCCACCGCTGAGGGATATTAAACTGGAACTTCTCTGTCAGTTCATCAGCTGCAGGACCTGTCGTGATATTCCGCCAGGTACGGAATGCTGCCAGCTGGTTTCCTTCTTTATCAAATGGCAGATATCCATGCATCATGGCGGAGATGCCAATCGCACCCGTTGTGGTGATTTCCTGACCAAACTGCTCCCGAAAATCTTTTTTCAATTCCCGGTAGCAGGTCTGAAATCCGGTTACGATCTCTTCTGCCGAATAAGTCCAATAACCATTTTCAAACTTGTTTTCCCACTCATAACTGCCGGATGCTATCGGAAGGTAATTCCGGTCAAGCATCACTGCTTTGATGCGGGTGGAACCAAATTCTATACCGATCACGGTTTGTTTCAGATCCATTTTCTTCTCCTTTATTCTTTCTCCAGACGCTTGACCGCTTCCTGAATCTGCCACAGCGGCAGACCAAGGTTCACGCGGATCGAATCGGCTTTTCCGAACGGCTGTCCATCCTGCCAGATAACACCGCGTTCCCAGCCATATTTCAGCAGGGATTTAATATCCATATTGATCTCTTTCAAAAAGTCGCCGCAGTCCAGATACAGCATGTATGTTCCCTGCGGTCTGTCAAATTTGATTGCCGGACAATGTTCTTTCAGATAATTGCAGGCAAAATCTACATTGCCGCGAAGAACCTCCAACAGTTCCTCCAGCCACTCTTCGCCCTCTTTGGAATAAGCACCGATCAGCGCATGCTGGCTCAGCACATTCATACCATTGTAATGTGTCATGGAGGCTGCTTTTTCAACTTTCTTCCGCAGCTCCTCATTGAATATGACATGGTAAGAGCCTACCAGTCCAGCAAGAGAAAATGTCTTAGTCGGAGCATAAGCTGCAATGGTGATCTTTCTCGCATCTTCACTGACAGCATTGGTTGGAATATGCTTTCCTTCCAGAACCAGATCACACCAGATCTCATCCGAAAACAGAGTGACGTTATGCTTTACGCACAGCTCAACAAATTTCTCCAGTTCCCATCTTTCCCAGACACGACCTGCCGGATTATGCGGAGAACAAAGGATAGCAAAACGAATGTTATCTTCCACAAAATGCTTTTCTATATCTTCGTAGTCCATTCTGCTGATCCCGTTTTCATCACGGACCAGCTCTGAAATAGAAGTCTCCCTGCCCATATCAGAAAGGGTATGCAAAAATCCGATGTAAGATGGTCCATGAAGGAATACCTTTTCTCCCGGCTCTGTAAAGGCAGTTAATGCAGAGCTTAATGCACCAAGCACGCCGTTTTCATAACCGATCAGTTCTTTTGTAATATCAATGCCAAATCTTCTCTTCTGCCAGCTGATGATTGAATCATAGTATTCCGGTCTTGGTGAGAAATAACCGAAAGATGCATGGGCTGCCCTTTTCTGAATCGCCTCCACAATGGATGGTGCCGTCATAAAATTCATATCGGCGACCCACATCGGGATCACAGAATATCCATCCTTTGTTCCTTCCGGCTGAAAGCCTCTTGGGCTGGTTGGAAATTCCACCGCAATCGCATCATTTCCTACTCTATTCAGTACTGTTGTAAAGTCGTATTTCATAAGTAAACGTCCCCCTTCTTTGTTGCTTTCTATTTTAGCACAATCGATTAGAAAGTGAATATGTTCCTTTTCCTCAGATCATTCCCTAAAACCCGTTCCGGGTTCGTTTTTTATTTAACTCATTTCCCGGGATCGCA
>JAFWCK010000033.1 GCA_017536965.1 Lachnospiraceae bacterium
ACTTCAAAGAAGCCGGAATGATCAAGCGTTTTAATATAGGTCTCCGGGGATTCCATCTCCGGTACAGCAACACCTTTCACCTGCTCAGAGACGATCATCCGCTCTGCCGGGTTATCATCTACAAAGACAAATGAATCCACGCCCAGGTTCAGCTCCTGCGCGATTGCCAGAAGGTTTCTGTCCTTCGGTTCCCAGTTTGCTTTGATCAGGATAAAGTCGTCCGGTGTCAGTGCGGAGCCTTTGCTGTTCAGACCGGCAATGGCGTTTTCGTATTCGTTTTTGGAGTCGATATTTAAAAGAATTCCCAGTTCTTTCTGTGCTTTCAGGTACTGCTGGAATTCATAATAGGTTTCACCAACGGCACTCTCCTGGCCGATCTGCAGATTCTCCGGACCGTCATCTCCAACGATGCCGCCCCATAAAGTGTTATCCAGATCCAGAACCAGAGCCTTTTTATTTTTCCCGTAAACAGACTTAATAATATTAGCAACTGAGAAAGCCAGTTCCGGGATCAGCGGCACTGCAGGACAGTATTTATACATATTCCAGTAAAATGGATCTTCCCAGGCTTCTATTCCGCACCGTGCGCTCAGATAATTTACATCATGAATGAAAAAGTTTTCTGTTTTCTGCGCGTATTCCGCGAATTTCAAATTCAGTCTGGAAATGAAATTTACTTTTCCATGCGGGTCAGATGCATCTTTATTGCCCAGCAGTCTCCAGGACGGATACTCAAAGTTATTCTGGATGATGACACAGTTTTTCTTTTCTGCACATTTTTCCCAGACGGCAAGGAAGCGCGCATACTCTGCTTCCAGCTTTGCATTGACTTGCTCTTCCGTGTCAGTCATCACCGGGAAGTTCATAATGTTGTGAATGCCGGTGTGGATAAAAATAACATCCGCCTCAAAGGCATCAAAATCCGGATTCCCAAACAGAGCATCTTCATAATACTTGTTGTATTCACTTTCATAGAAGGACGCTTCGATCCCATACTGGAGCAAAAAGAGGTCCAGGATCTGCGCGATATCCGCTGTTGTGGAGCCGCCTAAAATGGCGATCTTCTTCTGGATCCGCGGTGTTTCGTCCTTCAGTAATTCCTTTTTGATGGACTTTTTCTTCTTCAGGAGATATTCCCCGTCAAAAGGATATTCGAGCTCTTTCACTTGCTTTTCTGACTCCTTTTTTATTTTTTTGCATCACGAAATAAAATGCATGGGCGCATTTGATGTAAGGATAGCATATTTAGGCCTAAAAAGCCACCCGAATACAAACCATTTGAAGCCATATAAAACATGGGCTATAATTAGGAAGAAATTAAGAATACAGGAGCACGGATTTGAACACTTTATTCTGGAGCAGTCTTGTTTGGATCACTCCTGTTGTGCTTTTGCTTTGCAGCTACATAACAGGGGATCTTCTTCATATGCTCTTTAAAGCCGAAAACGGGATCGCAGCCAAGATCCTTTCCGGTTTTACCACGCTCCTTTGCCTCTTCCATATCATCAGCCTGCCGTTCATGTACAATGAGTGGCCTTTCCTTTCTCTGTACTGGCTGTTTTTATCCGCTGTTATTGCAATCTGTATCGCATACTGCCTTCTCTCTTTCCTGAAAAAACGAATCCCGCTGAAGGCAGATATCCTTGCGCTCAAAGAAAGCATCCTTGATACAGCAAAAAACAGATGGTGGCAGTATCTGATTTTACTTGCCGCTGTTGCCCTGATCATCTGGCAGTGTTCGATGGTCATTGTGCACGTATCCTATAACGTCGATGATAATTTTTATATTGCAGAAAGCGTCACGTTTCTGAGCCGGAACATTATGATGAATACCCTTCCAGCCAGCGGCATGGAAGGAAGTGTTTTCCCTGCTACCTATCTGCTGGTCAGCTGGGAAGCGTTCCTGGCTGTTTTATCAAAGCTGTTTTTAACAGAACCTGCGATCCTTTGCCACAGCATCATCCCGGTCTTTCTGATCCTTCTGCACTATATGGTCCTTTACATGATCGGACGGGAATTTGGAAAAGACCGCTCTTTCCTGTTTCTTTTGTTCGGAGCATTTTTAAACCTGGTCAGTGGTCCTTCCACTTATGATTCCGGAGCATTTCTGATTCTGAGGATCTGGCAGGGCAAAGCGGTCCTGGCCAATCTGTTCCTACCGCTGCTGCTCTATGTGTTTATCCGGATCATAAAAGCAAAGAAACTGTCGCTTCCAAATATTTTCTATCTGTTTGCCATCTTACTGGCAAGCCAGGCAGCCTCCACCGTGGGAACCTATCTGGCTCCGGTATTATATGCTGTTTATGCCTTAGCATTTCTGATCATCGTCCGGAAGTGGAAGGAATTCTTTAAACTGTTTATCCCGGCAGCCGGCATCACACCGTTTGTGCTTTGGAAAATCTATCTGCTTATTTCCGCTGGATCGCTTGATTCCTTAAGCGAAGGAACCGGTGTAAATGCCCGTTCCTTCTATGAATTGGCAACACGCTACTTTGGATGGAATCTGGCTCCGCTTTTTTTGATCCTGGCTATCGTGATCCTTTCGATCCGGTTCAAAGAGGAAAAAGAAAAAGAGAATCCGCTCCGCTTCTTCTTCCTGATCTCTACAGCAGTTCTGATCGTATTGTTCATCAATCCATTTACAATGCCGTATGTGGAAAGCTATATCACCGGAGTTGGCGTATACTGGCGTGTTTTCTGGCTCCTGCAGACCAATATCGTGATTGCAGCAGGTTTTTCCACGCTCTGTTTGCTTCCTGCAAAAAAACTGCTGCAGTCTGCTTTGGTCGTTTTTATCAGCTTTGTCCTGCTGGTCTCCGGCCATAATATATTCCTTGATGAAGATGTTTATGAATCTTTTGACAATCCGCAGAAAGTATCCGCGGATACCATTAAAATTGCAGATGCGATCGAAGAAGATGTCAGCGCCAAAGATATTGATCTGACCGAGGAAGAGATCCGGAAACTGATGCAGAATAGCGTTGTCCTGATGCCGCGTGATCTTTCCCGCGAGTTAAGACAATATAAGGATATCTCTTTGATCTATTACGTTTATATATCCAACAATTACATGGAGTATCAGACGAAATATGAGTATTCCCGCCTGAATGCTCTGTACAATTCTCTTTATAAATATCAAAACATCACACCGGACTATGTACGCAGGGAAGTAAAGTTCCTTGGAATCAACTACGTAGCGATTCCTGCAGACAAAGAGAAAGCCATGGCAGATTCTCTCCCGGAGGATTTTGAACTCATCTGCAATGGCTCTGACTATAAACTTTATAAAACAAATATCGAATGATTATCCAATCACATCTGACATGGAATAAAGACCTGCCTTCTGCTGCGAAAGGAAGAGGGCTGCATTTAATGCACCATTGGCAAACACTGCCCTGGAGAAAGCCGTATGGCGGATCTCAATGACTTCATCCGTACCGGCAAAGATCACCTCATGCTCTCCCACGATAGTTCCGCCGCGTACAGAACTGATGCCGATCTCATTCTGCGGACGCACACTGCGCCGCTCATTCCGGCCATAGACATAATCAAAGTCTTCCTGTGTGCCTTCTTTTACCGCATCGGCCAGCATAATGGCTGTTCCGCTCGGAGCATCCACTTTGGTCCGATGATGTTTCTCCACGATTTCTACATCAAAACCAGCTCCTGTCAGTGTTTTACTGATATCTTTGATCACTTTTAACAGGGTATTAATACCCATAGACATATTGCCGGAACGCAGGATCGGCACCTCTTTGGAGAGTGCATTGATCTCTGCTTCCTGCTCTTTGCTAAGACCAGTCGTGCAGATTACTGCAGGAATCTTAGTTTCGCGGATATAAGCAAACAAACCATCCATTGCAGTAGCAGTGGAAATATCAATGATCACATCCGCTTTTTCTTTCACATCTGCTAATGTTTCGTAGATCGGATAGGATTTCCCGCCATTCGGAGTATCTGCTCTGTCCACTCCGGCAGCGATATGAATCTCTTCATAATTGGCCGAAAGTGTACTGACCATATTTCCCATTCTGCCATTGCAGCCGTGAATCAAAACATTGATCATAACGAATTCCTCCGCTTTATTTTGCCAGCTGGATGCCGTAATCGGTAAGTGCCTTGCGCAGACGTTCTTCATTCTTTGGATCCATGGAGCAAAGAGGGCTTCTTAACGGACCAACTTCCATTCCCATCATGTTCATAGCAGTCTTGACCGGAATCGGGTTAACTTCACAGAACAGGGCATTGATCAGATCCAATGCTTCCAGCTGCATTTTCCGGCTCTTTGTAATATCGCCATCAAAGAAAGCCTGGCAGATATCATGGGTCTGCTGCGGAGCGATGTTACTCAGAACAGAGATAACACCAATGCCGCCCAAAGACATGATCGGTACGATCTGGTCGTCATTACCGGAATAGATATCCATGACCGGATCTTCCTGCAGAAGGGCTGCCAGTTGTGCGATCTGGGAGATATTTCCGCTTGCCTCTTTTACAGCCACGATATTCTCACACATCTTGCCCAGTTTCACTGCTGTTTCCGGAAGCATATTCACGCCGGTCCGGCTTGGGACATTGTATAAGATGATCGGCAGGTCAACGCCTTTTGCCAGGCGGACATAATGCTCGATCAGACCTTTCTGTGTACATTTGTTGTAGTACGGGGTGACCATTAAAAGCCCATCTGCACCCAGTTTCTGGGAAGTTGTGCTGGTCTCCTCTGCTGTACGTGTGTTGTTGGAACCGCATCCGGCGATGATCGGGATACGTTTTTTGGCTGCAGCCACGGCACAGCCGACTGCTTCCATATGCTCTTCCACGCTCTGGGTGGACGGCTCGCCTGTGGTTCCGCAGACAATAATGGCATCAGTTCCATTGTTAATATGGAATTCTACCAGTTCCTCGATCTTCTCGAAATTGATATCTTCGTTTTCTTTCATTGGTGTGACCATTGCCACGCCTGCACCTTTAAAAATTGCCATAATTGTCTCCTTTTTTCTCAGACTCTTTTATTTATCAGGCGCACCATTACGGTGCGCCTGAATATTCTGCTTTGTCGATCCGATATGATGATTACTCATCATCATCTTTCGTCTCTTCATCCTTCTTGGACTGCTCTTCCTCTTCTTTCTTTCTGGACTCCTCTTCCTCTTTCCGCCTGGACTCCTCCTCGCGGCTCTTGGACTCCCATTCCGCGTTATGGATATTACAGGTCGTTGTTGGCGGAGCCAGTTTGCTGTCTTCGGTTGTACCCTTTGGTTCACTGCCGGTAACATCCATCGGCCTTACACGGCAGACCATATCCACGACTTTCGGACAGTACTCATTAGGAAGCAGTTTGGATGCTTCACAGACACGGCAGGTCGTATGTACATCGCAGGCTGCACTCGGAACAGTTCCTTCTGCAAAATATTCAGTGATAACACATCCCGCATCACCTCCGCAGGATCCATTCGGGATCTTACCGGATTTCTTACAGATGGTCGCCTGGACGATACCGCCGGTCATTTCAAACCAGCCGCCTTCTCTCTCTTTGGCTGCAAGCACCTGACTCATGATAGTTGCCCACAGATATTCATGGTAGACACCGCCCCATGTAATGGATACGTTTTCATCATAACCGGTCCAGATTGATGCGGCATATCCATTCGGAACAAAACCGCAAAACCAAAGGTCCTTATCATCAGATGTGGTACCTGTCTTGCCTGCTACCTGGGTGGTCCACAGGGCTGCTGCTGAACCGGTACCGCCATTTACAACGTCTAACATGGCGCTGGTCAGAAGGCTTGCCGTACTCTCTTTCAATACGGTATGTGTCTCCGGTATATTCTCCAACAGAACGGTTCCATCCATTGACACAATCTTGGTATAAAGAACAGGCTCGTTGTACACACCTTTATTGGCAATGGATCCATACGCAGCCGTAATTTCCTTATTGGTAATACCATTTGTGATGCCGCCAAGAGCAGTTGCAACACCGGCATCCATGACTGGATCGATCGTGGTGAAACCGAAGTTCTGTAAATACTGAATACTCAGATCTTCTCCAATATCATAAAGTGTCTTAACCGCCAGAACGTTCATCGAATCCCGGATACCTTCACGCACAGTGGAGAGTCCGCGGTAAGAATCGCCCCACCAGTTATGGACGTCACGGTTGATGCTTCCGCCATAATGGAATGGAGAGTCATCAATTGCTGTACCCAGGGTATATCCTGCAGCGTCCAATGCCGGAGCATATGCTGCAAGAACCTTAAAGCAGGATCCTGGCTGTCTTGTTGTATCCACAGCACGGTTCAATGTCAGGTTTTGCGTCTTTTCTCCACGACCGCCGCAAAGTGCAAGCACATGGCCATTGGTATAATCCATAACCGTGAAAGACACCTGAGGCTGCAGTGTATAGAAGACCTTCTCATAGGTAATGGTGTCACCCGGTTGAGAAACATATTCTTTAAAAGCAGCGATGACTTCATCCGCTTCCTCTGGGGAACCGTAATCATTCTTATAGGTCCAGGCTTCCAACGTTCCATCGTAGAAGTTGTAATTCTGTACCACATCTTCCATCCAGCGGACAATCGATCTCTGGTTAAAATACTCGTTTGTACCATCTGCACGCTCAATCGTCAGATCCCAGCTGATGCCGTAAGTAGTCCAGCCTGGATAGTTGTCCCAGTTATTAACCTCACGGTCTACGATTTCCTGGATCACAGGATCCTGGGTAGAATAAACTGTCAGACCTCCGGTGTAGACCAGATTGTATGCATGTGCATAAGTAAAGCCGGCCTTTTTCTGCAGATCTTCGATCAGATCATCGATCAGGGAATCAACAAAGTAGGAATACAGCGGGTTGCCGTTCGATGCGGCATTTTCAGAAACGCCTGCATAAACATCTTCCGCCATTGCTTCATCATATTCACTCTGTGTGATATGACCGTTCTTCTTCATGTATTCAAGGCAAGTCTCCATTCTCTTGCGGTTCTCTTCCGGATGTCTTGCCGGGTTATTGCCGGACGGGTTCTGCGTAATAGCAGCGATCACGGCACACTGTGCAGTGGTCAGCTGGCTCAGATCACGGTTGAAGTAGTATTTAGCAGCCATCTTAACACCATAGTTACCTCCACCAAGGTTGATGGTGTTCAGATAGTTGATCAGGATCTCATCCTTGCTCATCTTCTTTTCCAGACCAAGTGCCAGAATCTGCTCCTGGATCTTACGTCTGATCAAAGAACCTTTGCTCCGCTCAAATCCACCGGTCTCAAACACGTTGTTCTTGATCAGCTGCTGCGTGATCGTAGAACCACCCTGTGTTGAACCCTGTGTAAGAGTCTGATAAGCTGCACGGCCGATACCTTTTAAGTCGATACCTTTATGACTATAGAAACGTTCATCTTCCAGATCGATGAAGGCCCATCTTAAGGTCTCCGGAACCTCATCCAAAGAAGCCTCGATTCTCTTTGCGCTGGCTGCCGAAAGTTTCAGGATCTCTGTTCCGTTTGTATCCAGAATGGTAGTTGGATACTGTGTTGGAGCGACCTGGATTTCTTCCAGTGCCGGTGTGGATTTAGCAATACCAACGACCACACCCATCACCAGGCAGGCTGCAATGCAGATTACCGAAAGGATTGTTAAAAGGACCCAGCGAATGATCCGGACAACAATACTGGTTTTCTTTTTCTTCTTTTTCGATGAAAGGTTTTTCTGTTTTTCCCTAACTTCATCTGAATTCAGTTTCATACTCTATCCTCTTTATATAGTCCTTGTTCCTGTTGTGAACTGTTATTGCATTAGGAATACGCCTCTTGCGAAGCATATACAATGCAAAATTATACATCAACGACCAGCGAATGTCAAAAATCCAACCATTACGTTTTTGTTACAATTGTTACGAAAAAGATGCTATTATGATACAGGAAAAACGTGTTTTTTATGTGATTATTTTGTGACGCTATGCAGAACGAAATTCGTATCATTACTGAAGATGCATCCGGAGAACTGACCGAAAAGCGGTCCCGCTTTATCGCGCAGCTCCACCCCATCCATTCAGAGGAGGAAGCTATCTCTTATATAGAAAACATCCGCAAGCAGTATTATGACGCCCGTCATAACTGCTATGCTTATATTGTGGGTGAAAATGCATCGATCCAGCGTTTTTCAGATGATGGAGAACCTTCCGGGACTGCCGGACGTCCGATCTTAGATGTCCTGCTTGCCAATCATCTGACCGACTGCGTTCTTATTGTGACCCGCTATTTCGGCGGCATCCTCCT
>JAFWCK010000002.1 GCA_017536965.1 Lachnospiraceae bacterium
CTGATTTTCTCTTCTTTGATCAACATACGATTAGTGCCTCTGTATTTCGTGAATATTGTGTGCTTCTTTCCAGTGATTATTGGAGTATTGCACGATGTGCTATTTTACTATTTTTAGTATGAAAAGTAAATTATTACCTGTTTCGATCATGGCCGGATAGGCGGTGTTTCCATAAAATGACCAGAAACCGGATCTCCTTCTCGGCTTTGTTCCGGCAGTACAGTTTCTTTCCCGCTCTCTCTTTGATGTCCAAATAAAAAATGGAGTACGTACTCATAATTTTCTCCATTGTAAGCCAACTGTGTGACCCCGGAATGGTTCGTTTCGACCTCAATAAACTGGGCAGAACCTGTCTCTTCCGTTCCTCTTGCCTGATTAACCTTTTCAACAAACAAACGGGAAAAATTAATGGAATAACCCGGATCATAGGAATCATGAAAGGCAAGTAAGTGTATATTGCCTAACTGGTTTACATTCGAGTAAGAGATATCTGCACCTGTGGCTGCGGCCGTTACGGCTGCGGCGAACCGGTCCGGATACTGACTGAGCAGATCAAAAACAAACAGTCCTCCGACACTATCTCCCATCAGATATTCCCGGTTTACATCGATGCTGTATTTGCTTTCCATCTCATCCAAAAGTTGAATGAAAACTTGCTCCAACGGGCTCTTCCCCAAAACAGATGCAAAATAGGTGCTTCCATATTGCGTATCGTCAACCCACCAGCCTGCACCGATCTGCGCACTATTTGCGGTACTGAGAGCTTGAGCATAAGCGACCGGCAGGTCTGCCGCCCCTTCTGTCTCATATTTATAATTCGATGCATGAGGCATTCCATTCTCATCTTTGTATAAAACAACCGGATAACTGCCGTCATCATCAAACATCAGTGCTCCCTCCGGCTGAATGAATAGAACAAAGCAGTCATAAGACGGATCATCCTGAATATTCCAGCCCCAGTTCTCTAAAAAATGTCCGTCGTAATTGCCTCCAAAAGCATGATAGACTGCGCCGGTTCCCGGAAATCCTTCCCTGACATTCCCGTTTTCATCTCTGGTTTTTGCATTGATAGCAGACAACGCGTTCCAGTCAGATGTCAGATAGAGTGTTCCCTGCGTATATCCATAACGCCGCAACGCATATGTATACTGCTCCGACTGAAGCGCACCCTGATCGATCGCACTTCCAAAAAGAATATTTTGTGAAAAATAAAGTGCCCCGACTCCCGGAAAAATAGAAAGGATTGGATACGTTTTTGCCGGATCATAATTGGCAGGAACATGCAGCCAATAAGAGAGTGTATAATTCTCCGAAATGTTCTCTCCAGTCAAAAGTTCTACCCCGCCGTCTTCCCGTGGAACAAGATATTTTTCCAGACTGACTGTCGGTCCCGTGATATAATGGCACTCCACCTCACCGTTTTCATCTGCAAATAACGCCTCCCACGGATAGGAGGCGATATCAATGCCCGGATTGGTTGCGTACACGCTTTTCGGGAAGCCCAGTGTTCCTATCATGGCAGTCAAACATATTGCCAAAAGGATCCGGATCCCGATGATATACTTTTTCAGTTTTTTCATGCTACTTTCTTTAGTCAGGATCAATCAGCTGCTTCCACACTCTTGGTAGCAATCAGATCGGCACCACTGTCAGCAATATCGGCAAGAATCACCTGACCAATATGAACGGGTGCTTTTACACTGACTTTTTGGAGAAGGCTTTCTGCCTCCCAGATCTTTTCTTTTGGAATTGCTCCGTTTGTTTTAACAGGGCAGCGCAGGATCTGACCTCCATCACAAGCAACAGTGCTGGTCAGAACGCGGACAGGTGCCATAGATTCAGTGCGTCCATATTCAGCGCCACGCTCGCAGGAATTTCCTGTGACAGCGTAATCATTTTCTTCATCTACCATCAGATGGCATCCCTGCGGACAGCAGATACAGATCAGTTCTTTCATGCGCGCACCTCCTTTTCTTCAACCTTTTCCTCAACGGTTAACTGCAGTTCTCCTTTGCATTTCTGCAGCTGATCTTTTGTCAGCACGATATTCTGCATTTCTCCCGGAGCCAGGAATTTTTTGTGGTACCTTGCCACCTCTTCTCCGGCCGAAGTAATTACAATATCCGCTTTCGGGAAGATCCTTCCCACGCGGAAAAACAATTTGACGAATTTATCTATATTAGCCGGACGGATCTTCTGTGGAACAATATAGGTTGCGCCATCCATATTCTTTGTTTCGATACAGTCAGCGGCTTCTCCTTTTCCAGCGTTTAAAACATAGGCTGCTGCTGATTCTCCGGCACGTTCACTTTCATCACTGACAAAGTCGACCAGATCATGCACATGGCAGACATTGCCGCAGGCAAAAATGCCCGGAAGGCTGGTCTCCATGTTTTCATATACATATGCTCCCTTTGTCCGACGATCAATCTCAATTCCGGCATCCTTAGTCAATTCATTTTCCGGAATCAGCCCAACACTTAATAACAGTGTATCGCAGTCAAAGACCATCTCTGTCCCAGGGATTGGTTTCCTGTCCGGACCCACTTCATTGACAACGACTTGTTCGACTCTCTTTTCTCCACGGATCTCTGTTACGGTATGGCTTAAATACAATGGAATATCATAGTCATTCAGGCACTGGACGATATTCCGGTTCAAACCGCTTGAATATGGCATCAGTTCTACGCATGCTAAGACTTTCGCACCTTCCAGAGTCATGCGTCTTGCCATGATCAAACCGATATCTCCGCTTCCTAAGATCACGACCCGCTTGCCTGGCATATAGCCGTCAATATTTACATATCTCTGCGCGGCACCTGCAGTAAACACGCCTGCAGGACGGGTTCCCGGAATGACAACACCGCCGCGCGGACGCTCCCGACATCCCATTGCCAGAACAATTGATTTGGTTTTTTCGCAAACATAACCGCATTCTTTTCCGGCCATTGCTACTTCATAGACAGGAAGCTCCTCCTTACCTGCGTCATCCGTTTCTGGTGCTGCTTTATGAATATCAAGCACCATGGTGTCCAAACGTACCTGCACACCAGTTGCTTTCACCTCTTCAATATAGCGGGCTGCATATTCCGGACCAGTCAGTTCTTCTTTAAAATGATGAAGTCCGAATCCGTTGTGGATGCACTGGTTCAGGATACCTCCCAGCTCCCAGTTACGTTCCACGATCAGTACATTTTTCAGCCCATTGTTCCAAGCCGCTTTTGCAGCGGCAAGCCCTGCAGGTCCTCCGCCGATAATAATCAAGTCATACATTATCTGGCACCTCCTTCCGGTGCTTTGCTGAGCCTTTCTTTCTCCGCCATTTCAGAAACCAGCAGTTTCGATCCGGTCCCTTCCTGCAGGATCTCTGTTTCTGAAATACCCAGTTCTTCCGCCAGAATGCGGGCTATCTGAGGTCCGCAAAAACCTCCCTGACAGCGTCCCATGCCAGTTCCTGTCCTGCGTTTAATACCGTCTAAACTGACCGGAGGGATCGGAGAGTGCAGTGCATCGCGGATCTCTCCTTCCGTGATCGTTTCACAACGGCATACTACATGTGCATAAGCAGGGTCCTTTTGGATCAGCTCCTGCTTCTCTTTTGGACTTAATTCTTTAAAACGGATCTTTTTCCGTTCCGTAATAACATTTTCTTTTTTCTGCATGTTCAGAAGATGACTTTCTGCATTCCATGCTTCCAATAATTCTCTGACATATTCACCAATACCCAGCGCAGAGGAAAGTCCAGGTGAGCAGATTCCTGCTACATCGATATAGCTTCCATGTCTTTCCAGAATAAAATCATCTTTATCAGTTCTTGCCCGAACACCGGAAAAGTTCCGGATGTTCTGCGAAAGATCGATCGATGGCACAGATTTTTTTGCGCTCTCACTTACCTTATCCAGACCTTCCCAGGTAGTTGCCGTATCATTTCCGATCACATCCTCTGAGTTTGGTCCTACGATCAGATTTCCATGAACAGTCGGGGAAACCAGGACACCTTTTCCACGTCCTGTTGGAGCCTGGAAGATTGTCCGGGAAACCCTGGTTCCTTCACTTTTATCCAGCAGATAATACTGCCCACGTTTCGGCCTTGTTTTAAAGGTATGTGGAAGAACCATATCTCGAAGTTGCTCCGCAAAGAGGCCTGCCGCATTGATCACGGTCTTTGCGGTAAACAACGTTTCTTTGGTATCTCCAGGTGGAAGCAGCGCTCCGTCTGCGATCCTGGTCTCAATCTGCCAGGAATCCTCCTCTTTCAGACTGATTACTTCACGATTCAAAAACAGCTGCACACCATTTTTCACTGCCGTTTCGGCAAGTGCCAGGGCCAGCTCCCAAGGAGAGACGATGGCAGAATCATTTTCCAGCAAGACCCATTTCACCTCTTCTGAAAGATTTGGCTCAAGATTCCGTGCTTCTTCTCCGGTAATGATCTCCTGATTCTGCACTCCATTTTCAACGCCTTGCTGATAAAGACGTTCCAGGATCTGTTTTTCTTCCTCACTAAATGCAACAACCATAGCCCCGCATTCTTTATACGGAACATCAAGCTTTCTGCATACTTCTCTTGCCAGAGCAGAACCCCGGACATTCAGTTTTGCCATCAGCGTTCCCGGATGTGGATCAAACCCTGCATGCATAATACCGGAGTTAGCCTTTGTGGCACCGGTAGCTACATCATTTTCCTTTTCCAGGACAGCCACTTTCAGATCATACTGCGACAGTTCACAGGCAATAGCTGCGCCACTGACGCCACAGCCGATCACGATTACATCAAAAGCGTCCATTCTCTCTTCAGTCCTTTTCCTCATGACAGCAGGAGTGAAAAGCATCGATATCTGCTGCCATCCATTTATCTGTTATCTGTTCAAAATGCATCGTCTTGAAAAACCGCAGTGCATCGTCATGTGCCGGATCAGAAAGATCCCATGCATCAGGCAACTTGACCCAGACTTGTTTTGCACCGCAGAGATTTGCTTTATCTACAAGCATCCGTAGGGCAAATTCACCATATCCTTTTTTTCGGAAGGCTGGAACGATGCCGATCTGATCGATATAAAAACGAAACTGCTCAACATCACACAAGATGCGGCCACACCCGATAAACGGGTCTAACCCTTCCTCCAGTTCGTCTTTCAGATCAACCAGAATATTGACAGCTTCCGGATCCAGTGCATCTTCTGCTGGATCCATCTGCGCATCACATAAAGATAACTGACGCACTTTAAGTACGTCAGTTAAATCTTCACCTTGGTTGATATATTTACCGTGAATCATTGATTATTCTCCGTCATCAACAACTTCTTCATATTCATCCGGATTTTCC
>JAFWCK010000034.1 GCA_017536965.1 Lachnospiraceae bacterium
AGATCCTTAAGATCGATCACGTGGAGGGAGCTTCCCTGTTCCACAAACGCGATTACAGCGACCGCCTGTTTTATCTGAACAATGAATTATCCGGCACCATGGTCTACGGCATAGATGCCAATTATCTGGAAACAGCCGGATTTCAGATCATCAACGGCCGAGGCTTTTCTGAAAATGAGTTAAGCGGACAGAAAAAAGCCGTGCTGATCGATGAAACGGTTAAAGAATCGGCGTTTGACGGCGTAAACCCGTTAGGAAAAACGTTAGAAATCCAAGGAGAGCCGTTCGTGATCATCGGCATTGTGGATAAGAAGAGCGAATTTGAACCAGTCATCAAAAACGTGCAGGATTACTACACCTACATGGGTGAAACACGGGGAGCTATTTATATCCCGGATAATATGTGGCCACTTGTTTTCCGCTATGATGAGCCAAAGATACTGATGGTCAAGGCGGCATCAACGGATGATATGACCGCTGTTGGCAAAAAGAGTGAGGATATCCTGAACGGGTATCTGCAGGTGAAGGAAGGCAGCGAAGATGCCCCTAAGTATCAGAGCAACAACCTGGCACAGGCAGCCAGCGAACTGCAGCAGCTGTCATCGTCTGCAAACATCCTTCTGATCGGCATTGCATCCATCTCACTTCTGGTCGGCGGCATCGGCGTTATGAACATTATGCTGGTTTCCGTGACAGAGCGGACCCGTGAGATTGGTATTAAGAAAGCGCTTGGCGCCCGCAAGAGCCGCATCCGCCGTCAGTTTTTGATGGAGGCTGTGATCTTAAGCGGCATCGGAGGCATTCTGGGAGTGGTCGCAGGGCTCATTCTGTCCAAAATCATCTCTCTTGTGGCAGTGATCCCGACCGCCATCAACGTACCGTCGATCATTATCGCCGTGATCTTTTCCATGGTGATCGGCATTATCTTTGGTATGGTGCCATCAATAAAGGCATCGAACCTGAACCCGATCGATGCCCTTCGTTATGAATAAATAGTAATCTGATTAATCTACAAAGAGTTTAGCGGCGCCGAAGAACCCGGCGTCGTTTCCTAATTCTGCCAGATGGAATTCCGTCTCTTCGCAGGCAGGGAATGCAAATTTTACAAATTCCGGCTGCACCAGTTCCAAAAGAAATTCACCTGCTTTTGCCACACCGCCTCCGATGACAAAGACTTCCGGATCAACCACAGCACTGACAGATGCCAGCATGCGCCCCATCTCTTTTGCAAAGCAGTGCACGACTTCCAGTGCTTTTTCCTGTCCGTCTATGGCCAGGTCAAATACATCCTTGGAAGAAAGAAATCCAAATTTGGAATCTGCATCCGTCATGCCCATTTCTTTTGCCAGACGGACGATGCCGGTAGCCGATGTGAACTGCTCCGCGCATCCGCTTTTTCCGCATCCGCATGTATCCAGTTCCTCTGTATCCGGGTAGAGTTTCAGGTGACCAATCTCACCACCGGCACCATGCGCTCCTTTGAGCAGTTTCCCGTCGATGATGATGCCGCCTCCGACACCGGTTCCAAGCGTGACCATGACCATGCTCTTATAGCCTTTGCCGCCGCCCTGCCAGAGCTCGCCAAGGGCTGCTGCATTTGCATCATTGACGACTTTGACCGGCAGCCCGGTCAGATTGGAAAAGACCTCTGCGACATCGCATCCGCCCCAGCCGTTCAGGTTGACGCAGACCGCCACATCCTTCTCGTTCAGAACAGCACCCGGTACAGCAAGGCCAATACCCAGGATATCATCATTCGTCAGGGCATTTTCTTCGATCCCTTTTTTGACAGCCGCTGCCAGATCCGGCAGGATGTGCTTTCCATAGTTTTCAATGCGTGTCGGGATCTCCCATTTATCAAACAGTCGGCCTTCTTCTGAAAGCAAGCCGATCTTTGCGGTGGTGCCGCCCAGATCGATCCCGAAAAGATACTTGCTCATGACTTACCTCATTTTCCGGTATTTCCAGATCACGTAGATGGCGCGCAGGCCGTCCTTGAAGCCAATCTTTTTTCCTTCTTCATTTGTACGCGGATAATAAGAGATCGGCACTTCATGGATCCGCAAGTGCATGCGCGAAATCTTTGCTGTGATCTCCGGTTCAAACCCAAACCGGTTTTCTTCAATGCGAACGGACTGGATGACCGGCCGTTTGAATGCTTTGTAGCAGGTCTCCATATCCGTGATCTTCTGATGAGTGAACAGATTGGAGAATGCCGTCAGGGCACCATTTGCCAGCCGGTTCATCAGATAGCCTTTTCTTCTTTGATGCAGAAAGCGGGAGCCGTAAACAACAGCACATTTTCCTTCAAAGATCGGGCCTATTACCTTTGGATAATCTGCCGGGTCATATTCCAGATCAGCATCCTGAATGATGCAGACATCACCGGTGGCTGCTGCAAAACCCGTGCGGAGTGCACCGCCTTTGCCCTGATTCTTTTCATGGTAAATGATCTGATCGACCAGCGGCCGCACATCCCTTTCCAGAACCTCGCGGGTGCCGTCGGTAGAGCAGTCGTCCACAATGATGATCTCTTTATTCTTAACCGGTGCTTCCTTCACTTTCTGTACCAGAGAGAGGATGCTGCCTTCTTCGTTATAGCATGGAATGATAACGGATAATACTTTTTCCGAAGCTTCTGTATTCAAATCGATCTGCCTCCTAGCATCTTATTCGTTTTGATTTTACACCATAGCCCGAAAGGAAACAACGAAAGAAAACGGAACTGACCGTAGTATTAGCGGTTGGAACCGTACATATAAAGTAGAAGGATAATGAAAATGCAGAAATACGAAGGAGCAGTTATGACCGGAAAAGAGAAATGCAAGATCTTAAAAGAGATCCGCAAAGAGATCGCACAGAAAAATGATATCGAATGGGTGGTAAACGAGTGCAGACATAAGGGGGACTGCAAAGGGACCTGCCCGCGCTGTGAAAGCGAAGTAAGAAAACTGGAGCAGGAACTGGAAAAACGTAAAAAAGTGGGAAAGACCATCGCACTGGTGGGTATTTCTGCGGCATGTCTGGCGGGACTGATCGCCTGCCGTCCGGATTATTATTCTCATTCAGACCCGGGTAATCCTGGAAGTATAGAGATAAACGGAGGCGGAGACGGCGAAATATGCGGCGATATCCAGGTCCTGGACGGAGAAATCGCAGAACCCGTTCCGGATGATCCGGAGGACTGGGAACTGCCGGATTATGAACTGTCCGGTTATGTGGGAGGCTGAGCATGAACGGGCACATCTTTCACGCGATCGGTATCGAACGTCTGCGCGTGATCAATGACGGGGAGGGCATCACCACCCTGGTCGCAGGGTACGGGTGTCCTCTCCGCTGTCAATACTGTCTGAATCCGCAGTGTTTTGAGATGTCAAAACCAGTCAGGAGTTATTCATTGGAAGAGATGATCCAGGAGGTCTCTATTGATGACCTTTATTTTCAGGCGACAGGAGGGGGCGTGGTTTTTGGCGGAGGAGAACCTCTCTTGCAGGCGGATTTTATCCATGCGTTCCGAAAGCAGGCACCAAAAGTATGGAAGATCTATCTGGAATCCTCCCTTGCTGTGAAGGAGGCAGAACTCTTAAAGGTGATCAGAGATATCGATTTCTTTCTGATCGATATCAAAGATATGAATGAAACGATCTACGAAACATATACAGGAAAGAAGCCGGATCTTATGCAGCGCAATTTGAAACTGCTGGCGGAGCGGGGCCTGCAGAGCAAAGTTACGATCCGCCTCCCTTTGATCGATGGGTTCAATACAGAAGAGGACAGGGCTGAGAGTGAGAAAGCCCTTAAAAAAATGGGCTTTGCTTCCTTTGACCGCTTTTCCTATGTTGTGAAAAAGGCATTGGAAAAACGGCAGAAATTGGTGCTTGACTGAAATACTTTCCTATGCTACCATGGTAGCACGCTAAAGTATTCAAAGGAGAGAACCATGGAAATCAACGAATCTGTCCTGCAAAGGAACGAACGCTATGTCTATGCTCTGCGGGAGCTTTATTTTCGTTACGGTTTTACGCCGTACCGCATGAGCAAGTTTGAAGAATATGATCTTTACGCGAGGAACAAAGATTTCCTCGTTTCTGATAATGTTATCACATTTACGGATACTGATGGCAAATTAATGGCCTTAAAACCGGACGTCACGCTTTCTATTATTAAGAACAGCAAGGACGAGCCGGATGTGATCCGCAAAGTCTCTTATAATGAAAATGTTTACCGTGTCTCTAAGGGCAGCAATTCTTTCCGCGAGATCATGCAGGCCGGTGTGGAATGCTTTGGCGCTGTGGATGATGCTGCAGTATGCGAAGTCGTTAAGCTGGCAGCAGAAAGCCTGAAAACGTTCTCGAAAGATTTTGTTCTGGCTGTTTCTGATCTGGATATCCTTCACACCTTCATTACGGATCTGACACCGGATAAAGAAAAACAGGAGCAGCTTTACAAAGTTGCTTCGGAAAAGAATCCGGGCGGCATCCGCGCTATGGGACTGGATGCGGATAAGACAAATGCATTGATCGATCTGCTTCTTTTAAGCGGTCCGGTCAAACAGATCCTGCCGGCCTTAACAGATTTTCTGAAAGATAAGGGCGGCAAATTCCTGACCATTCTGCAGGAACTTTGTGAAAATGAACTGGCAGAAAATATTGTTGTGGATTTCTCTGTGACTGATGATATCAACTACTATAACGGTATCGTTTTTAAGGGCTTTATCCGTGATATTCCGGTTGCGGTATTGTCCGGCGGACAGTATGATAATCTAATGAAAAAAATGTACCGCAGCTCCCGCGCTATAGGGTTTGCGGTCTATACAGATGAGCTGGATTACCTGCAGGAAGAAGCAGGGGATGCAGCAGAAGAAGAGCAGGCCTTTTTGAATGTGGCGCTCCCAAAGGGACGTCTGGGCGAGAAGGTGTATGAGACGTTTGCGAAAGCCGGTTATGAATGTCCGGAGATCCTGGAGGAAAACCGAAAGCTGATCTTTGAAAATCCGGAAAAGAAAGTACGCTACTTCTGGGTCAAACCTTCTGATGTAGCCATCTATGTTGAGCGCGGCGCTGCAGATGTTGGCGTGGCAGGCAAAGACATCCTGATGGAATATGGACCGGATGTCAATGAACTGCTGGATTTGAAGACCGGTATCTGCCGTGTGGCTGTGGCAGCGCAGAAAGGTTATCAGGAAGATCCGGAGCGGACGCTCAGGGTTGCAACCAAATTTACAAACATCGCCCGGGATTATTATCAGTCCAAAGGCAGAGACATCGACATCATCCACCTGAACGGGTCTATCGAGCTGGCGCCTATCCTGGGCCTGTCGGATATCATCGTGGATATCGTGGAAACCGGCACTACGCTGCGGGAAAACAATCTGGAAGTGGTAGAGGAGATCGCACCGATCTCTGCAAGGCTGATCGCCAACAAGGCTTCCGGCAAATTTAAAAGTGCTGCCATCGGACAGCTGGTCAGAAACATCGCAGATATTATTGCTGAATAAATAAAGGGGATCTCATGATCAAGATACTGAAATTTGGAGAAGTTAAGAACGAAGAAATATTCGCTCGGACCATCCCGACCGATTCTGTGGAGGATGCCGTAAGCGAGATCATTGCAACTGTCCGCAGGGACGGCGACGCTGCACTGCTGGCCTATACCAGGCAGTTTGACCATGCGGAGCTTACCTCACTGCAGGTGACGGAAGAAGAAATAGAAGAGGCTATTTCTCTTGTAGAGCCGCGCTTCCTGGAAGTGCTGGAAAAAGCGGCAGGCAATATCCGGAAATATCATGAGCAGCAAAAACGGGACGGCTTCCGTATGGAAGAAAGCAATGGTGTTGTGATGGGGCAAAGAGTCCTTCCGGTCGATAAGGCAGGCCTTTATGTTCCGGGTGGCACAGCTGCTTATCCATCTACCGTTTTGATGGATTCCATTCCGGCTAAGATCGCGGGCGTTCCGGAAGTGGTCATGGTCACTCCTCCGGGAAAAGACGGAAAGATCAACCCTGCAATCCTGGCAGCTGCCAAGGTGGCCGGTATCGATAAGATCTTTAAAGTGGGCGGCGCACAGGCGATGGCGGCATTGGCATATGGAACCGAAAGCGTTCCGAAGGTCGACAAGATCGTAGGACCGGGAAATGCGTTTGTAGCAGAAGCCAAGAAGCAGGTATACGGGATCGTATCTATTGATATGATCGCCGGCCCAAGTGAGATACTGATCGTCTCAGATGGAAAAATGAATCCGGCTTATACAGCGGCCGATCTGCTGTCACAGGCAGAACACGATAAAATGGCCAGTGCTGTGCTGGTAACAGATTCTATGGAGTTTGCACTGCAGGTGCAGACAGAATTAGAAAAACAGATCCCGCAGCTTCTTCGCAGTGAGATCGCCAGAGCATCTATTGAAAACAACGGTAAGATCATCGTAGCGGAAGACCTTTGGAAAGCCATTGAGATCGCCAATGAGATCGCACCAGAGCATCTGGAACTGTGCGTGGATGAGCCGTTCAAGTATCTGGAGGCTGTCCGTCATGCCGGATCGGTCTTTATGGGACGGAATTGTCCGGAAGCACTGGGCGATTATCTGGCAGGCCCGAACCATACCCTGCCGACCAGCGGTACAGCCAGGTTCTCCAGCCCGTTATCGGTGGATGACTTTGTGAAAAAAATGCAGTATACCTACTATACAGAAGACGCACTGCGTAATGTCGCCGAAGATGTCGCTTATTTTGCAGAGACAGAAGGACTGACGGGACATGCAAAAAGCGCAAGGATCCGTACGGAGGAAACAGAATGAGCCGGTTTTTCAGCAGCCGCCTGTCGGAGCTCACTCCTTATACACCGGGAGAGCAGCCGCAGGAAAGGAAGTATAACAAATTAAATACGAATGAGTCCCCGTTCCCGCCATCCCCGCTGGCACAGCGGCTGGCACGGCAGGAAGCGGGTTCTTTGCAGTTGTATTCCGACCCGGAAGTCAAAAAACTGGTGGAGATCGGTGCGGAAGTTTTTAATGTTGCCGAGAATGAGATCCTGTTTACCAACAGTTCGGATGAGGCATTGAACTTTTGCTTTATAGCTTTTTGCGATGAGACACATCCGGCAGCTTTCCCTGACATTACTTATGGATTCTATCCTGTTTTTGCACAGGTGAACCATATTGCGTACGAAGAGATTCCGGTGAAAGAAGATCTTTCCATTAACGTGGAGGATTATTTAGGCATCGGAAAGACCATCTTTCTGGCAAACCCGAATGCACCGACTGGAATCGCTCTGCCGCGTGCAGAGGTGGAGCGCATCATCCAGAGCAACCCGAGAAACATAGTGGTGGTGGATGAAGCGTATGTGGATTTCGGGGCAGAAAGCTGCCGCGAGCTGATCTATAAATATGACAATCTTCTGGTCACGCAGACATTTTCCAAATCCCGCTCCATGGCTGGTGCACGCCTTGGTTTTGTTTTTGGATGCGCAGATCTGATCGCGGATCTGAAGACCATTAAATATTCAACGAATCCGTACAATGTCAACCGGATGACCATGAATGCCGGTATCGGTGCCTTGGCGGATGATGCGTATTTCCGCAAGAACTGCCAGACGATCATTGAGACGCGCGCCTTTACACAGAAGGCATTAACAGACCTTGGATTTACCATGACAGATTCGCTTGCTAACTTCCTGTTTGTTAAACATGAAAAGATCGGCGGCAAAGAGTTATATCTGACATTGAAAGAAAGAGGGATCCTGATCCGTCATTTTGAAACTGACAGACTGAAAGATTACAACCGGATCACGATCGGAAGCATGGAACAGATGGAAGAACTGATAGAAGCACTGAAGGAGATCCTGCAATGAGGAACGCTTTGATCAATCGAAAAACAGCCGAGACAGATATCAACCTTTCGCTGGAACTGGACGGCACGGGGAAAAGCAGTATTGATACCGGATGTGGTTTTATGGATCACATGCTGACCTTGTTTGCTTCTCACGGACGGTTTGACCTGAACGTTTCCTGCAAGGGCGATACCTATGTGGATTATCATCATTCAGTGGAGGACATTGGCATCGCACTCGGCATGGCTTTTAAAGAAGCACTGGGAGATAAGAAAGGGATCCACCGGTACGGGGATACCGTTCTTCCGATGGACGAGAGTCTGATCTTAACGGCAGTGGATTTTTCCGGCCGCTCATTTCTGGGATATGATATGGAGCCGCTGACAGAAAAAGTTGGTGATTTTGATACAGAGCTGGCGGAAGAATTCTGGATGGGATTTGTCCGTCAGGCAGAATGTGCGGTACACATCCGCAAACTATCCGGGAAAAATACCCATCACATCCTGGAAGGGTCTTTTAAATCCATGGGCCGCTCTTTGCGTATGGCCGTGGCTATTGATCCGGAATTCAAAGATGAGATTCCATCTACCAAAGGAGTTTTATAAAAGAAACAAATGATAGCGATTGTTGATTACGGAGTTGGTAATTTATTCTCTTTAAAAAGTTCATTCGCCGCAATTGGTGAGGATGCCTTTGTTACATCTTCTGCGCAGGAGATCAGGGATGCGGATAAGATCCTGCTTCCTGGTGTTGGTGCGTTTGAAGATGCTGCCAAAAAGCTTCGCCAGAGCGGCTTGGCTGACGTGGTCTGCCAGGAAGTGGAAAACGGGAAACTGCTGCTGGGCATCTGTCTGGGCATGCAGTTATTATTTGAAAAGAGTTTAGAATACGGAGAACATGAAGGATTGGGTCTGCTGAAGGGCGTGATCCGTCCGATCTCAGAGGTGGTCCCTGCACAGTATAAGATCCCTCATATGGGGTGGAATGCTCTGCATTTCTGCGGAGAAAAGCACCCGCTGTTTAAGCGGATCCAGGAAGAGGACTGCGTATATTTTGTACATTCGTATCATGCAGCGGGCTGTGAGGACAGTATGATCGCGTATGCTGAATACGGCGGAAACATCACAGCGGCTGCAGCAAAAGGGAATGTGATGGGATGTCAGTTCCATCCGGAAAAAAGCGCGGATGTGGGACTGGATATCCTGAAAGCATTTTGTGAAATGAAAGAGGAAGAAGTATGCTGATCTTTCCGGCGATCGATCTTCTGGAGGGACAGGCCGTGCGCCTGCTGAAGGGAGACTATACACAGAAAACAGTTTATAGTGATGACCCGGTGCAGGTCGCAAAAGATTTTAAAGCACAGGGTGCGACATGCATTCATATTGTAGATTTGGAAGGGGCCAAGGATGGCACCACGCCAAATCTGCCGATCGTCTGCGCGATCAAAGAACAGACAAATCTCTTCTGCGAGATCGGCGGAGGGATCCGCAGCATGGATGTGATCAGACGGTATATGGATGCCGGCATCGACCGTGTAATATTAGGGACGGCAGCTGTTGCCGATAAAGAGCTGCTGCAGCAGGCAGTGGCAGAGTATGGCGAAAGGATTGCTGTCGGCGTGGATATCAAAGACGGGAAAGTGGCCGTGAAGGGCTGGCTTGTAGATTCCGGTCTGGATGCATTTGATTTCTGCAGAGAAATGGTTGCGATCGGGATCAAAACCTTGATCTGTACCGATATTTCCAAGGACGGAGCGATGCAGGGAACAAACCGGGAACTTTACAGAGAACTGGCAAAAGAGTTTCCGGTGCAGATCACTGCTTCCGGCGGGGTCTCTACGATAGATGATGTGAAAGCTCTTAGGGCAATGGATCTTTATGGAGCTATTATTGGGAAAGCATATTATATTAAGGCCATTGATCTGGCCGAAGCAATTGAGGTGGCAAGGTGATTACAAAGAGGATCATCCCGTGCCTGGATGTGCGGGAAGGCAGAGTGGTAAAAGGTACCAATTTTGAGGGGCTGAAAGAAG
>JAFWCK010000035.1 GCA_017536965.1 Lachnospiraceae bacterium
ATGCTGCCAAAAAGCTTCGCCAGAGCGGCTTGGCTGACGTGGTCTGCCAGGAAGTGGAAAACGGGAAACTGCTGCTGGGCATCTGTCTGGGCATGCAGTTATTATTTGAAAAGAGTTTAGAATACGGAGAACATGAAGGACTGGGTCTGCTTAAGGGTGTGATCCGTCCGATCTCAGAAGTGGTCCCTGCACAGTATAAGATCCCGCATATGGGGTGGAATGCTCTGCATTTCTGCGGAGAAAAGCACCCTTTGTTTAAGCGGATCCAGGAAGAGGACTGCGTGTATTTTGTACATTCGTATCATGCAGCGGGCTGTGAGGACAGTATGATCGCGTATGCAGAATATGGCGGAAACATCACAGCGGCAGCAGCAAAGGGGAATGTAATGGGATGCCAGTTCCATCCGGAAAAAAGCGCGGATGTGGGACTGGATATCCTGAAAGCATTTTGTGAAATGAAAGAGGAAGAAGTATGCTGATCTTTCCTGCGATCGATCTTCTGGAAGGACAGGCCGTGCGCCTGCTGAAAGGAGACTATACACAGAAAACAGTCTATAGCGATGACCCGGTGCAGATTGCAAAGGATTTTAAAGTGCAGGGCGCAGAGTGTATCCACATTGTAGATCTGGAAGGCGCCAGAGACGGCACCACGCCAAACCTTTCCATCGTCTGTGCGATCAAAGAAGAAAGCGGCCTGTTCTGCGAGATCGGCGGTGGAATCCGCAGCATGGATGTGATCAGACGGTATATGGATGCCGGCATCGACCGCGTGATATTAGGGACTGCAGCTGTTGCCGATAAAGAGCTGCTGCAAAAGGCGGTTGCAGCCTATGGCGAAAGGATCGCTGTTGGTGTAGATATCAAAGACGGCAAAGTTGCAGTCAAAGGATGGATCGAAGATTCCGGTCTGGATGCATTTGATTTCTGCAGAGAAATGGTTGCGATCGGGATCAAAACCCTGATCTGTACCGATATCTCCAAGGACGGAGCGATGCAGGGAACCAACCGCGAACTATACCGGGAACTGTCAAAAGAGTTTTCCGTGCAGATCACTGCTTCCGGCGGGGTCTCTACGATAGATGATGTGAAAGCTCTTAGGGAAATGGATCTTTATGGAGCCATTATCGGGAAAGCATATTATATAAAGGCCATTGATCTGGCCGAAGCAATTGAGGTGGCAAGGTGATTACAAAGAGGATCATCCCGTGCCTGGATGTGCGGGAAGGCAGAGTGGTAAAAGGTACCAATTTTGAGGGGCTGAAAGAAGTCGCCTCTCCGGTCAGTCTTGCCCGCTATTACAGTGACAACGGTGCAGATGAACTGGTCTTTTACGATATCACTGCTTCCGCTGAAGGCAGAAAACTGTTTACGGATATTCTGGTGGAGACTGCTTCGCATGTGTTTATCCCGCTGACCGTGGGCGGAGGTATCTCTTCCACTGCGGATTTTGAACGCGTTTTAAACTGCGGTGCAGATAAGGTCAGCGTGAATTCCGGGGCCATCAAAAATCCGGATCTGGTAACAGAGGCGGCCAAACTGTACGGCGACCAGTGCGTGGTCTTATCTGTGGATATCAAACGTGTGGACGGCGTGTTCCGTGTCTTCGCTAAAGGAGGCAGAGAGAACACCGGAATGGAAGCCATCGAATGGATCAAGCGGTGTGTGGGAAATGGTGCCGGCGAGGTGGTGGTCAACTCCATCGATACGGACGGCGTGAAAAAAGGTTTTGATCTGGAAATGCTGCAGGCGGTTACGGAAGCGGTGTCTGTTCCGGTCATAGCATCCGGCGGTGCCGGCAGCATCGACGATTTTATAACACTGTTTAAAACACTGCCGAAAGTTGACGCGGGACTGGCAGCGTCGATCTTCCATTTTGGAGAAGTTAAGATCAATGATCTGAAACGTAAGATGTGGGAAAAGAGCATTCCGACAAGACTCGGGACGATCGAAGAAGCCAGATTTTATGATGAAAGTGAACATTTCATGGGGAGTGAGGAAAAATGATGTTGAACATGGAAGAACTCAAGTTTGATGAAAATGGACTGATTCCGGCAATCGTTGTGGATGCAGTTTCCAAAGATGTGCTGATGATGGCTTACATGAATAAGGAGAGTCTTCAGATCTCCATGGAGAAAGAACTGACCTGCTTCTGGAGCCGTTCCCGTCAGGAACTGTGGCTGAAGGGCGAGACCAGCGGCAACTATCAGCATATCGTCTCCATTACTGCAGACTGTGATAAAGACACGCTCCTGGTCTATGTGGAACCGGATGGACCTGCCTGCCATCTGGGTACCAAAACATGTTTTGAAAATCCGGTCTTTGAAAGTGAAGAGCGGAAGCTGTTCACCTATGAAAGATTGTTCTCCCTGATCGAAGGCAGAAAGACAGAAAAGAAGGAGGGTTCATATACCACCTATCTGTTTGAGAAAGGTCTGGATAAGATCTTAAAGAAAGTCGGCGAGGAGAGCACAGAAGTGATCATCGCTGCCAAGGCAGAAGATAAAAAAGAGACTATTTATGAGATCGCGGACCTGGCTTATCATGTGATGGTCCTGATGATCGAGGCAGGCATCAGCCTGGAGGATATCCATAAAGAGCTGGCAAGCCGCCACGTGATCGATAAAAAAGTAAAACAGGAAAAGATGACTTCATGACCAAACAGGATTTCCATGTACACACAACTTATAGCGATGGGGACAATTCACCGGAGGAGATGATCCTTGCAGCAATTGATAAGGGGATGACGAAGATCGGCATTTCCGATCATTCGTATACTTGGTTTGATGAGACCTACTGCGTTCCGAAGGAACGGATCGCGGAGTATAAGAAGGAGATTACTGCGCTGAAGGAAAAGTATAAAGATCAGATTAAGGTTCTCTGCGGTGTGGAGCAGGATTATTATTCGGAAGAGCCAACCGATGATTATGACTATGTGATTGGGTCCGTTCATTATCTGAAAGTGGATGATGGATTTGCTTATGTGGATGAGAGTCCGGAACTGTTCCAAAAGGCGATCAATGAATCTTTCGGCAGCGATGTCTATGCGTTTGCGGAAGCCTACTTTGCAACAGTTGCAGATGTGGTCAATAAGACCGGGGCGGACATTATAGGCCATTTTGATCTTTTCACAAAATTTAATGAAGATGTAAAAGGGGGCAGAGCAAATCTGTTTTTTGATCCGTCCCATCCGCGTTATGTGACGGCATGGAAAAAGGCAGTCGATGCGCTGCTGCCTTCTGATAAATACTTTGAAATAAATACAGGGGGCATGGCTTCCGGCCGTAAGACCAGTCCATACCCCTCTGTAGAGATACAAAACTATATTCGTTTGCATGGCGGAAAGCTTCTGCTTTCCAGTGACGCGCACAAAGCGGAAAATTTATGCTTCCGGTTTGAAGAAATCTGACACGTCATCTACCACATCATCAGCATCTTTTACAACCTCTGCAGGAACAGATTCCTGCTGTCTGATCTCGCGCATTTCATCGGAGAAGACGGTTGGCTGAGGAATCGGCGGCTCCTGTAATTCCAGTGTCCGCTCCTCGTTTGTCATGAATGGAGGCTTCGGCATAACTGTCTCTTCCTGCAGAACCTCTTCTGTTTCAACAGGAACTTCGGGCGCTGCAGGAGCTTCCGGAGCAGCGGCATCCTCTTCTTCCGGAACCTCATCAAACTCTGATTCCTCCGGAACCGGGTCTACCTGATAATCCGGATCGATCAGACCATCACGTTTTAAGGCAATGGTCATTGCATCCATATCGACAGCCAGATCAAATTTATCGTTGTCAAACAGGTTGGTATACTGTTTGTCCAGTGCTTTCTGCACATCTGCCAGGTATTTGACGACGCGCTCGCCTGCACCTTCCTGATCCACACCGCTTTGCTCGATCCGCTGGTATTTCTCCAGAACGGCGCGCAGGGTAGGCAGGTAGTAGTTGGTGAACTGCCGGGCAGATTTGATCGTCTCCGGTTTCTCTTTCAGAGCAACGAGGATCTTTTCTGCAGTTGCACCGACATTTGCCATCGACTTTTTGATCTCCGGATTGCGGATCCGGGAATTAACCATTCGGATAGCTACCAGGTCTGAACGGCCTTTATTGATCACCGATGCCTGTTCCGGTGTCAGTCCGGATTTGTTGACGGTCTTAGCTGCTGCCTGCTGACTTTTCTCGGCCATTTTTTTTGTGCCTTTACGTGCTGCGACAATGATCACAACGATCAGGGCAACAAAGAGCGCGATGATAAACAGCCCAATCCCTAACAGGAGCTTAAAGAGTCCCGGCAGGGCATGGTGGACAAAGAACAGCAATGCGATCGCTGCCACAATGACGATCAATCCAAACAGGACACCTCCGCCGCTTCTTTTTCTGCTCATAGTTTTACCCTTCTATTAGTTCTCCAATGTGGAGTTACGGATATCCAGAAGTTTTTGTTTCAGCTGTGCCTCAATCAGGCCAAGTTCGTTTTCAGCTGCCAGTCTCTTAGCGCGGCCTTCCTCCTGAATCTTAACGACTTCATCCAGAGAATCAATCAGCTGATTGTTTGCGTAGACCACAGTTTCGATCTCCACAATACCTTTCTCGCTTTCTTTTGCGATCTCTACGGTACCCTGGTGGATCTTTTCTGCGTTCTCGGCGATCAGCTTGTTTGTAAACTCATTGACTTCCTGCTGAGCCTGCATAGCTTCGTCCGCATGTGCCATCGTCAGCGCCAGAACCATCTGATTCTTCCACAGAGGGATGGTGTTGTTGACCGTTGACTGGATCTTTTCCGTCATCAGCGTGTCATTGTTCTGGATCATACGGATCTGCGGAGCCATCTGCATGCTGACGGTTCTGGTCAGTTCCAGATCATACAGCTTTTTCTCAAAACGGTCGCAGAGTGCTGCAAAATCGTTAGCGGTCTGTGCATCTTCTGCCAGTCCGGATTCTTTTGCTTTCTGCTGCAGTTCAACAAGAGTGGTTGCTCTTTCTTCTTCCAGTTTCTTCTTGCCGGCGATGATGTACATAGTCAGCTCTTTGAAGTAGGTCAGGTTGGTCTCATACATTTTGTCCAGCATGACGATATCAGTTAAGAGCGTATTCTGATGATCCTGCAGTGTGCCTGCGATACGGTCTACGTTCTTTTCGACCGTGTCATATTTTGCTTTTAATGTGGTCAGGGAATTGGCTTTTTTCTTGAACCATTTTGCCAGTCCGGTTGCTTTGCCGGCGTCATCCACATCAAAGCCCTTCAGTTCTGTGATCAGGCTGGAGATCTCTTTGCCGATCTCTCCCAGATCTTTGGTCTTCACACCTTCCAGTGCGTTATCGGAGAAGTCAGCGATCTTCTGCTGTGCGGCTGCTCCGTACTGAAGAATGACGTTGGAGTCACGCAGATTGATCTTAGTGGAGAAATCTTCCACCATCTGTTTCTCCTCATCCGACAGGTTTGCATCGGAAAGGTATGCCGGTGCCTCACCCGTCTGCAGTGCTGTTACATCCTCAATATTAGGGACGGAAACAGCCGACGGAGTGGCTACATCTAAATCGAGTGTCGGAACCTTAGGGTCCAGTTCCAGTTTAATTTCGTCTGACATAATTACCTCCTTGTTAAAGATAACAATTTCTTACGTTATATTATACAATACTTGGCTGTTTTTTAAAGATGAAAAACAAAATAGTATTGGTCGATCATCTGCTATATAATAGATTCAAATTGTGTCAATTTGATGGAAAGCAGAAAGAGGTGACAACATGATACCGATAATAGACATGCACTGTGATACGATCTCCGGGATCCTGCGGGCAAAGAGCAATGGGGAAGAAGTGTGTCTGCGCGAAAATGATATGAGCGTGGATCTGAAGAAACTGAAAGAGGGCGGTTACCTCTGCCAGAACTTTGCTCTTTTTACACATCTGGACAGCGTGCTTAAACGCGGGGACAGCCCCCTGGCGCACGCGATCCTTTTGTCGGATACGATGGATCAGGAGATGACTGCCAATCCGGACATGATCTGCCCGGTCGTGACAGGAACGGAGCTGGAAAAGAATCTGGCGGATGGCATTCTTTCGGGATTGAAGACGATAGAGGAAGGTGCTGTTTACGAAGGAAAGGTGGAGAACCTGCAGCTCTTGTATGAGCGGGGCGTGCGTATGTCCACCCTGACCTGGAATTATGAAAACGAACTGGCATTTCCAAATAAAATGTATGTGGATGAAAACGGAGAATTTCATGCAGAGCCGGATACAGAAAACGGACTGAAGCCGGCCGGCTTTGCAATGGTGGAAGCGATGGAAAACCTGGGTGTCATCATCGACGTAAGCCATCTGAATGACGCCGGTATTTTTGATATCCTGAAGACTGTTAAAAAGGATACACCGGTCATTGCCAGCCATTCCAATGCCCGTGCCGTTTGTCCTCACCCGCGAAACCTGACGGATGAGATGCTGCGGCAGATCGCGGAGCACGGCGGCATCTGCGGCATCAACTTTGCTTATGATTTTATCAGCGATGAAAAAAGTGAATCCCAGCTGACCACCATCGACGGGATGATCCGGCATATGAAGTATATCCGTGATGTGGCGGGAATCGATGCGATCGGTTTTGGCTCTGATTTTGACGGCATCGGCAATCCGGTGGAAGTGAAGAACGCGGCAGGGATGCAGCAGATTGCGCAGAAAATGGAAGACGCCGGATTCACTCTTGATGAGATTGAGAAGGTGTTTTACAAAAACGCGCTGCGCGTCTATAAGCAGGTGCTGGGGTAAGTTTTAAGTAAGTGCCAGGGTAAGTATCTCTTTAGGAGCAAGATAATATGTTTCACATTGTGCTGCTGGAGCCGGAGATTCCGGCGAATACGGGAAATATCGGACGGACGTGCCTGTGCACGAACAGCCATCTGCATCTGATCGAGCCGATGGGTTTTATCTTGAACGATAAGAACCTGAAACGGGCCGGTATGGATTACTGGAAAGATGTCCAGGTGACCGTGTACGACTGCTGGGAAGATTTTGTGGAGAAGAATAAAGATAAAGTGCAGATCCCATCCGTGCCGGAAGAGGAGAAGGGTGCACAGTCCAAGAGCAAGGCCCGCCTCTGGATGGCAACGACAAAAGCACAGAAGACCCACGATCAGGCGGAGTTTAAAGACGGTGATTACATAATGTTCGGAAAGGAAAGCGCCGGCATTCCGGAGGAACTGCTGATGCAGGACAAAGAATCGTGCATCCGCATCCCGATGGCATCGGAGCAGCGGTCCTTAAACCTTTCCAATTCCGTTGCAGTTGTTTTGTATGAAGCGTTAAGACAGAACCAGTACCTGGATCTGACCATTGAAGGGCAGCTCCACCATCATACCTGGTAAAAATGAATATGGTCAAAAAAAACGGGGCAGCTTAGCTGCCCCTTAACTTTTCAATACGATCTGCATTAAATCACCATATCTCACTTTATTTCTTCAGCAGTCCGCCGATGCGGATGTAGGACGGGGCCAGATGGCCGTCGGCACCCCAGTAGATCTTTTCGTTAAAGTAACGGTCCAGGACTTTTTCCACGTTGCCGCCCAGACTTTCAATCGAATAAGTCATTTTGTCCGGGAAGCGGCATGGCTCGCCCAGAATGCGTGCGCAGTTATCTCTTCCGCAGAGTGTACACCGGCCGCCGCCGATCACGCGGCTCCCCGGGAAATCTTTCTGCATCAGGTTCATCTGATCATCCACATTGTTGAAGGAACCCATGGTCAGTTCACCGCCGATGCGGATGATATCGGCAAGCTCGTATGTCTTTTCCAGAAGATCTTCCGGTGTATATACTTTCCGGGCATAGATAAAAAATGTCTTGTAATCGTTCCAGATGGATAGCGGATCAAAGTCGTACGGCGGGCAGGACCAGGTCTTTCCATAATTTGGGCACTGGCTGCAGCATTCGTTGAAGTACGCTACATCCACGCAGTTTTCAACAAAATCCGCCACTTCGATCTCTTTGGAAAATGTTTCTGTTTTTAAATTTGTAAATCGTTCTGCCATTCTACTCTTGTTATCCTTTTTGTTATTTTCAGTACAGCTCGGAAAGCAATTGTCATTTTAGCACGGTGCTTTTTTAATCATAGCGCGGTTTATTTCAACTCTGCGATGGTCACACCGGCATCGCCTTCGCCATATTCTGCCTGATAGAATTTCTTCACCCGCTTTTCACGGCGCAGATAATGGGTGACAGCATCCCGCAGAGCACCGGTTCCTTTCCCATGGACGATCCGTACCTTCTCCAGATGCGCAATGGACGCGTCATCGATGTATTTGCCAAGCTCTAAGAGCGCTTCGTCCACGGTTAATCCTAAGAGCTTGATCTCTGCAGAAACTCCAAGAGCTTTTTCATATTTGATGTTCCCGACGCCGCTGCTTTTTCCGGTCGGATGATTCTTTGCCGCAGCATTATTGCGGAAACCGTGCTTTTTGATCTTGCCCTGTGCGTCCGCATCATCCATCGACTCCAGAACAGCTTCCTGCAGGTCAGATGCGGCAACCTGCATGTTCATGCTGCCAATCTGCACGGAGAGCTTGCCTTTTGCATCCGGCAGAGAAGTGACCATGCCGTCCATGTTCATGGATGTGATGTGCACGGGATCTCCCACTTTCAGCTGGGCAGGGTCAAAGGCCTTGGCATTCGTTTTCTTTTCCGGTACATAAGCCAGACGGCTTAATGCATCCTTGGCTTTTGCTCCGACCTCGGTCCGCGTCCGCTCCAGAGAGCTGAGGGAAATATTGCCTTTTTCCGCTTTGCGGATGTCTTTAATGGCAAGGTCTGCATAATCCTTTGCCTGCTGCAGCAGGTTGTAGGCCTCTTCGTTTGCCTCCCGCAGGATCTGTTTCTTTCTCCGGTCCAGATTCTCCTGCTCCCGCCGCGTCTTTTCTTCTAACGCCAGTGCCTCTTCTTTCAGGCGCTGCGCCTCCTCGCGCTCAATCTCGGCCATCTTTTTATCGGACTCGATATTGGCCAGAAGATCTTCAAACGCGATATTATCCTGATCGATCCGTTCTTTGGCGGCATCGATAATGCGCTCATCCAAACCCAGCTTTCCGGAGATAGCAAATGCGTTGCTTTTGCCCGGCAGGCCGATGAGCAGTTTATAAGTCGGCATCAGAGTCTCTACGTTAAATTCACAGCAGGCATTCTGCACGCCTTCTGTGTTGATGGCGAACACCTTGAGCTCACTGTAATGCGTAGTTGCCATGACCTTGCTGCCAAAGTAAGAAAGCCGCATCAGGATCGCCTGGGCGAGGGCAGCACCCTCCGTCGGATCTGTGCCGGAGCATAGTTCATCCAGCAGGACCAGTGATGCGCTGTCCGCCTGATCCAGGATCTCCACGATATTCTTCATGTGGGAAGAAAAGGTGGAAAGGCTTTGTTCGATGCTTTGCTCATCGCCGATATCTGCATAGATCTCCTGAAAGACACAAAGGGATGAGCCGTCCAGAGCAGGAATATGAAGACCTGCCTGTCCCATCAGACAGAGAAGGCCAACCGTTTTTAAAGAAACAGTCTTGCCTCCGGTGTTCGGACCGGTCACGATCAGCATGTTGTAATCTTTTCCCAGAGGGACGCTGATCGGAACCGCTGTCTTTTGATCCAGCAGCGGATGTCTTGCCTGCTTCAGGTCGATGTATCCGTTTTCATTAAACGACGGCGCATTCCCGCGGATCTTTTCGGAATAGCGGGCTTTGGCCAGAATGAAATCCAGCTGTGCCATCTGAGTATAGTCCAATGCTAACTGCGTACGGACCGCAGAAGCCTGTGCGGAAAGGTGTGATAAGATCACCTGAATCTCTGCCTGCTCCGCCAGTTCTAATTCTTTTACTTTATTGTTCAGCTCCACCACCGCAGCCGGCTCGATAAAAACCGTGGAACCGGAGCCGGACTGATAGTGGATCATGCCGGCAACATGGCCGCGGTGTTCATTTTTGACCGGAATGCAGTAGCGCCCGTTGCGCATGGTCACCACGGAATCCTGCAGATAGGTCTTCATAGAAGAAGATGTGATGATCTTGCTTAAGGTCCGCTGAATCTGCTCCTTGGAGAGGTTGATGTGGCGGCGGATGTCTTTTAAAGTCGGGCTGGCATCATCGGCAATCTCATCGATCCCCAGAATGCACCGCTTGATCTCGTCATTCAGATTCCGGCATTCATCGATGGAATCATAAATAGGAGAGAGCGAGTCTGCAGGGGTCTCGTCATTCTCCGGACGCAGAAACGCTTTTACGGAAGCTGCTCCATCCAGAAGATTGGAGATGTCCAGAAGTTCTGCTGTCCCCAACACGCTTTCAATCTCTAACCGTTTGACGGACGGCCGGACATCCGGCAGATTAAAAAAGGACGGGCCGCGTTTTTTACGAAGCCTGGATACCGCATCGGTGGTATTTTGCAGTGCCAGGCGGATGGCATCCGGATCTGTATCCGGCTCCAATTGACGGCACAGCAAAGCACCGGCTTCGCTGGATGCGCAGCCGGAGAGCCTTTCCACAATCTTATCAAATTCCAGAGTCCGTAAAACTTTTTTGTTCATGTTTGACTTTAATCTGTCGGGCGGATATTTGAATCAAAGATCCGCGAATAGCCGAGCCACGGATTTGATGGGTCTGTATTAAAACTGTTATTGAACACTTCTGTCATTGCCTCTAACTTGGCATCCGTATTGTCTGCAAAGTTCAAAGCGACGGCTTCAATAATAGCTGGTTTCTTTGGCGAGCCAAATTCGTATTCTCCATGATGCGCGAGGATGCAGTGCTTTAATTCCATCGCCTTTAAAGCAGGGAAGCCTTTGATCTTCCGGATCTTCTCATCTACCATTTCCACACCCATTACGATGTGGCCTAAGAACTGGCCTTCATCCGTATAGTCATTGGAAGGAAAGGCGGATAATTCCCTGGTCTTTCCAATGTCGTGGCAGAGTGCTGCTGTGATCAAAAGGTCACGGTTCAGTCTTGGATATTGTCTGCAGTAGAAATCGCAGAGCTGGCAGACAGACAGCGTATGCTGCAGGAGCCCGCCCATAAAACCGTGGTGGATGGATTTTGCTGCGGAGTGTGTCTTAAAGGAACGGATGAATTCCTCATCCTCGGTAAAGAAGGAATCCAGCAGCAGGCGGAAGAACGGAGACTGTATGGAATTGACAAATTCCATCAGTTTCCGGTACATATCCTCCGGGTCATGTTCGGAAACAGCCAGATAATCCTTTGGGTCATAGCTGCCTTCATGTGCCTTGAGGGAGCGGTCAATCGACATCTGCAGTGCCCCGTTAAACACCGTGACTTTGCCGTGCACTTCTACATAATCGTTCACGGAGAAATCGCCGATCCCCATGGAGTTCGGTTCCCAGATCTTGCAGCTGATGGAGCCGGTCTTATCGGCCAGGGTAACATTTTCATACTCCTTGCCGTTCTTAGTGGTGGCTATGTTTTTCTGCTTGCAGAGATAAATGCCGATGATGTTGTCGCCTTCGCGAAACTCGTTGATATATTTCATAACTTCCTCTTTCTGATCCAGACGGATATCACTTGGCCTGTCCTTCTTCCGGATTGGTAAATACCCGGATCACATTGTCAAATTCCTCTCTATGTGCAAAGCGCAGATGCGAATGATTGCCGTCCTCAAACCAGGCAATCTCTTTCCGCAGAGCGCCGCATTTTTCGTATAACATCACCGTGCAGTCAGCTTTGGAATAAAAGTCGTGACGGCCGGCGATGAAGAGCACCGGAACGTGTACTTTGTCGATCAGATCGATCGGCTTGATCGCATCGACATCGGTGCCGGTATGTTTTTTCACCAGTTTCATGACCATGTTGACAATCGGGAATGTCGGATGATGGTCATAGATCATATGCTGGCGGTAGTTTTCCTTGAAACTGATATACATGCCTTCGGAGACCAGACCTTTAAAGAAGGACGGACATTCCGGCGCGGTCAGGATCAGGACACCTGTGTTGGCACCCATGCAGATGCCGTGGATCCAGATCTCTTCATTTCCGTATTTGTCGTGCAGGAGCTGGCCCCATTTCATGGTGTCGCGATGCTCACCCACACCTACAGGGTCGTACTTGCCGTCTGACATGCCGTGTGCGCGGATATCGATGACAAGCACGTTAAAGCCTGCCTTCTCATAAGCCGGTGCAAAAAAGTAAGAGTACATTAAGGACTCGCAGCGTCCCGGGATGATGATGACTGCCCGCTTGCAGCCAAAATCAAAATACTGGCCGTAGAGCTTGAAGCCTTCATTTTCAATCATGAGGTCCTCACATCGACCGCTCTTTTTCATTTCGCCTTTCTGCGTGGCTTCAATATCGGTCCCGTGACTTTTAGCCCAGGCAAGACCTTCGTTCCACATTGCCAGCTGTTCTTTGTTTGTCTCCTCCGAGCAGGCACGCGCCCAGACGGAAGGATCCGTCCTAACCAGGGTTCCCTGAAAGACTCTCCAGGAGACGTACCACATAAAAAGAAGCCAGAACAAACCGCCGGCAACGATCAAAGCACCAATTATAATCAGAATTAAACCTAAAGTTGTCATGGCTAGAGTATATCGTAAAAACTTGTAACTTTCCACAAGAAAGAGTAAAATACTTTAGCATATTTTCTTTATTAAAAAATGCAACAAGGAGGATTTTTCAATGGCAGACTTTGTAATTATTCCGGATGCAGCTTGCTCCATGACCAAAGATCTGAGAGAGCGGTTTGATATTCCGGATTATATTCGGACAAGAATTACGTTCCCGGATGGCACCCAGCATGATACCACGCTGGATTGGGAAGAAATCTCGGCAGACGATTATTATCTTTCCATGCGGGAGCATAAAGCAATCTATAAAACCGGCGTCGGCAGCATTGACGCAGCAGCAGAAGTGTTTGAACGGTATCTGAAGATCGGTATGGATGTATTAAGCATCACCCTTTCCACCGGTATCAGCGGAACCTATGGTGTTTTCGTCAAGGCAGCAGAGCAGTTAAAAGAAAAATATCCGGATCGCAAGGTCGTGATTGTTGACTCCTTACGTTATGGTTTTGCCATTACACAGATGATCATCAAAGCAGCCGAAATGCGCGATGAAGGCAAATCGATCGAAGAAGTAGCAGCCTGGCTGGAAGCAAACCGCAACTGCTATCATCAGATGGGTGTGATGGACGACTTATTCTTCCTTGCCCGCACTGGCCGCGTGACCAACTTTAAAGCATTCTTTGGCACACTGGTCGGCGTAAATGCTATGGGCGATTATTCCCGCGCCGGCATCAGCGAAGTATTAGGCAAGATTAAAGGAAAAAAGAAAGCATTAGATGCTACGATCGAGTATCTGAAACGGACTGTCGTGGATCCGGAAAACCAGATCATGTTCATCGGCCATACGTTAAAACCGGATACAGCAGAGATCCTGCGTGACATGGTGCAGGAAGCTGTTCATCCGAAGGAGATCATCATCGGCCGCGTGGATATGAGCTGCGGTGCTAACATTGGACCGGGCATGGCTGTCGTTTTCTATTACGGAAAAGAGGCAACAGAAGATCTGGAAGAAGAGAAAAAGATCATTGCAGAAGCATCCGGTAAATAGGAGTTAAGATGAAAAATTACGTCATTTTAGGCGATTCCACCTGCGATCTGAATAAAGATCTGAGGAAGAAATACGGGATCGAATATGTGCAGATGAAATATGTCCTGGACGGCAGAGAATATGCTGCCAGCCTGGATTGGGAAGAGCTTGGCGTGCATGAGTTTTATAACGCCATGCGGGAGGGCAAGCGCATCACTACAACGCAGGTGCCTGCAGAGACGTTTTTAAAGGCCTTCTCAGACTATGC
>JAFWCK010000036.1 GCA_017536965.1 Lachnospiraceae bacterium
AAAATGCATTGAAAAAATAAAGGCTTCCCACCTGCCAAAGCTTACTGCTCCTTGGGTTTGTTATGAGTGTGAGGAATCTTCATCAGGATTTAGAATTAGTATTCAGCAAATTACTAAAATGCATGTTTCTGACGACGAAATCGATGGTTCTGAAACAAAAAGCCTTGGCTTGATCATGGAATTAAAATATGATCTACTCTCCGTCTCCGAATTCTCTGCATTACATAACATAAAAGAGTCTACTGTGTCGCGATGGTTAAGCACTGGGAAACTGAATAATGCAGTATTCCAAAACGAAACATGGCTAATTCCTGAATTCCATCAAAAGCCGGATCCGGAAGATCGACCTTTGTCTCTTTGGCTACCATCGGATAATCCTGTGAATATCCCAGGCTTTCCTCTGTTAGATTATTCTGAAAGAATATGGATCGAACCTAACGGAAAGAAATATCTATTGGAGTATTACAATTCAAAAGATGAATGGAACGGATACATGCTTATATCAAAAGAAGATAAGAATTATTTGGTGGTTGAGTTGCTAAAACTTGGCATTAATGATACATGTGCAGTGTTTCGGACTCCTTTCTATCCACGAAAAAAAGATTTCAATATAGATATGAAAAGCTGGGCACTCTGTCCATCAACGGATGATTAACTTATGAAACTGCATTTCCTTTTTCAACAGGAGGTATATACTATGCCCGAACATCAAGAGATCGAATGGAAAGAATCCTGGCGGGATGAATACCTGAAATGGCTGTGTGGCTATGCCAACGCCCACGGCGGCATCCTCTTTATCGGAAAGGATGACGATGGGAAGGTGGTTGGCATTCAAGGCAGCAAGAAACTGCTGGAGGATTTGCCGAACAAAATCACCAATGCTCTGGGGATCATTGCCGACGTGAATCTGCGGACAGATGGCGGGAAATATTATCTCGAAAGATGACGTACAATAAGTTGCGCAAATTCCAAATTCCGTAGGAACGGGAATGGACATAGCGAAGACCAATTGGTAAAATTGTTTTGCCCAAAAACAAACAACCAAGGAGGTCAAGCGCTATGTCCGGAGACATTATACAACTAAGCCCCGAAGCTTTCCAGACAGAATTAAAGGGATTGGTAAAAAACAGCATCGAAGAAACACTCAATGCCATGCTGGATGAGGAAGCCAAGAAACTCGTGAACGCAGAGCGATATGCTCGGGAAGAAGAACGTAACGGTTATCGGGCAGGCCATTACGATCGGAAGTTCACAACAACAGCTGGGGAAGTGAATCTCAGGATGCCCAAGCTGAAAGGAGTAACCTTCGAGACCGCCATCATCGAGCGATACAAACGCCGAGAGACATCCATAGAGGAAGCGCTCATCGAGATGTATCTAGCGGGTGTATCGGTACGCCGGGTGGAGGATATCACGGAAGCGCTCTGGGGCACGAAGGTTTCGCCAGGAACCATCAGCAACCTGAACAAGAAGGCATACGAGCATATCGAAGCCTGGCGAAATCGGCCGTTAAAGGAAGAGTATCCTTACATTTATGTGGATGGAATATTCCTGAAACGGTGCTGGGGAGAAGAATTTGAGAATGTCTCCATCCTCGTAGCGATCGGCGTCAGCAGCGACGGATACCGGGAGATCATCGGAGCAGCAGAAGGGTTAAAGGAAGATCTGGAAAGCTGGAAGAACTTCTTTATCTGGCTGAAACAGCGCGGATTAAAAGGCGTCACGCTAGTCGTTGGAGATAAAGCGCTGGGAATGGTTGAAGCGATTGGCCAGGTCTTCGGGAATGTGAAGTATCAACGCTGCACAGTGCACTTTTACCGAAATGTCTTCACAGTGGTTCCAAATGGCAAAGTAAAAGAGGTCGCAAAAATGCTGAAAGCCATCCACGCCCAGGAAGACAAAACGGCGGCTCAGGAGAAAGCCAAGGCTGTAGCAGAAAAGCTTCGAAAGATGAAGTTGGCCAAGGCGGCACAGAAGATAGAAGAGAGCGTAGCGGAAACCCTAACCTACATGGACTTTCCGGCAGAACACTGGACGCGGATTCGAACCAACAACGTTCTGGAACGCATTAACCGGGAGATCAAACGTCGAACCAAGGTTGTCGGAACGTTCCCGGATGGTGAATCAGCCCTGATGCTGGTTTGTGCAAGGCTTAGGCACATTACCAGTAGCGTCTGGGGAACTAAGCGATATCTGAACATGGAGCATCTTCGTTCCATGGAAAGGGAGAAGGAGATGGAGCAGATTGGATAATGCCTATGCAACGCCCCCGGAAATTTTCCTCTGGGGGTTGACGTCGGGGCCCTGTCGGCGCGGATAACCAGCCTTAAGGGCCATCCCCGCGGACGCCATCCGTATAGGCGTCCACTGGGCTGGCGCCTACGGCAAGGCTACCACACCGACCGCCCAACATAAACCCCACGCCAGAAAATTTCCTACTCCGTCACACTTCCCCTGTTTTTCTTGGCCTTCGCTAGTTTGATGAGCAAGAAGGAATTTGCGCAAAACTCTTGACAGTACCGGTTCTTATCGGAAATGACGCAAAGGGATCTGAAGGTAGATCGGACGCAAATAAACTGCTCGGCAGTGGTGTCATCGCCCGCCGAGCGAGATCAATGATCACGGTCAAGGAATCAGGGAATGAACGATATCTTAAAGTGACAAAACGTCTGGGTTTCACACGGAAGGAAGATACGCTGATCGGATACAGATTCAATGAAGATAACCATCTGGAATTCTATCTGTATGATGACGGGAACAGTGAACCTGTAGAAGCTGAAGATGATGTTGTCCAGTTCATCAGGAAAACCCTGTCAAATGGGCCGATTGACGGTCATGATCGCTTTGCTATCGGGAAGGATAACGGATTCACAAAGGA
>JAFWCK010000037.1 GCA_017536965.1 Lachnospiraceae bacterium
GAATGAGAAGATTCGACTCGTTAAGATGTTTTCTGCAGATGTCCATCCAGAATCCGATCTGCGCGGATACAAGAATCCGGATACCGCGAAGATCGCGGAACGATACCTGTTTTTTCTTTGCAAGGGGATGATCTTTTTTTACTGAAATATAGATACGCTCTTCCATATAACGCTGAGCAGATAATGACTTGTCTTCCGGGAAGGAATGAAGAATCACCACATTGTACTGGTGGTTTTTTAATGCTTTGATCAGTGCTTCATCGCTGTCAGACAGTTCAGTGAGAAGCGTTTTTCCCGGAAGATATTCCTGCAACGGTCGGATAAGTTCATTGATCGGAAAGGGAGAGCAAGATCCGACACTGACCGTACGCAAACTGCGGTCATAGGTTAACACATGATCGATCAGATCCTGATTGGCAGCCAATGCTTTTTCTGCATATTCCACTGCAATCTTTCCGGTGTCGTTCAAGGAGAGCTTGCTGTTTTTACGGACAAAAATCGGAACCCCGAGTTCATCCTCCAGTTTCTTCATGGAACGGGAAAGGGTTGGCTGTGTGATATGAAGCTCTTCGGAAGCTTTCAGAAGGGTGCCGTATTTGGCAAATGCAACAAACTGTTCCAAGAGATAAGTCTCAATCATGATATAGATCCTCAGTATATACGTAATACGTATACCATTATAAACACAAAGCATTTTAAAACCTATTGAATTCCGATTATATTGACCTTGCAAGCAATACCGAAGCTATAAATAACTCGTAAGTATTGCGGAATGGAGGAAATAAGATGGAATACTTCACACTGAACAACGGAATCAAGATGCCTATGGCTGGAATCGGCGTATTTATGATGTCACCGGCAGAGGCAGAAAACGCAGTCGAGAGTGCACTGAAGAGTGGTGTTCGTCTCATTGATACAGCCAATGGATACATGAATGAATCCGGCACCGGACGGGGGATCAAGAAGAGCGGTGTTGCTAGAGAAGATATCTTCCTGGTAACGAAGCTCTGGCCGACAGTCTATGAAAAAGAAACGGCAATCGAAGAAACATTGAAGCGCCTTGATACGGACTACATTGATCTGCTCTTCCTGCATCAGCCGACAGACAACTGGAGAGAAGGTTATCGGAATATTGAAAAAGCATATAAAGAAGGAAAGGTGAAAGCAATCGGCCTTTCTAACTTCCCAGAAGAACTGCTTCAGGAAGCGATTGATACGATGGAGATCAAACCGCATATGGTGCAGGTAGAAGCACATCCCTACTTCCCACAGACGGAGCTGAAACAGAAGCTCGCGGAAACAGGAATGGGGCTCATGGCTTGGTATCCTCTTGGACATGGTGATAAGAATCTCATCAATGAGTCTGTATTTACAGAACTGGCAAAGAAATATGGCAAATCTAATGCGCAGATCATTCTGAGATGGCATGTGCAAAGTGGAAACGTCATTTTCCCGGGATCGAAGAATCCAGATCATATTCGTGATAATTTCGATATCTTTGACTTCCGTCTGACAGAGGAAGAAATGGAAGAAATCGCAAAGATCAACAAGAATATCCGCTACTACAATGGAACCCCTGAGATGCTTCAGCAGTACGCAAAGATGGAACTTGGACCGGATCTCTAAGAGAGGAAATAAAGATGGCAAAAGAACTCGTTGTTTATTTCTCTGTCTACGGTACTGCAAAGAACGTAGCAGAAGAAATCGCAAAACAGACCGGCGCTGACCTCACAGAAATTGAACCTGTGGTTCCTTATGACAGCAACCGCGATCATTACAATGCCCTGGCTCGCCTTGCGAAAAAGGAACATGATGAAGATCTGCGTCCCGCAATCAAGAATGAAATCAATATTCAGGATTATGATCGCATCTATATTGGTTATCCGATGTGGTGGTATACCTTTCCGATGATCATTTACACCTTCTTTGAAAAGTATGACTTCAGCGGAAAAACGATTATTCCATTCAACACGCATATGGGCTCCGGGGATGGCGGCACCTATGATACGATCCGCAAGCTGGAGCCGAAGGCAAAGGTCCTGACCGGACTCCCGGTGGAGATGCGGGACGCGGAAAAAGGCCCGGCAAAGGCCGTTGAAAAGTGGCTGAAGAGCCTGCATTGATCATTCGACAGAAGAAACAAACGAAGCAGAGAAAAGGAGAAACACTATGGATACTCAGAAAGTTGTTTTTATGAATAAAGAGCTCGGACTCAGACTGGCGGGACTTCTCCGTCTTCCGGAAGGATTCAATCTGAGCAAAAACTACCCTGCCATTGTTCTTACCGGTCCGATGCTTTCCGTAAAGGAACAGGCACAGTCTGTTTACGCCGAGAGGCTGACAGAAGCAGGCTATGTCACGCTGGTATTCGACGGAGCCTACTTCGGAGAAAGTGAAGGGCTGCCGCGTGGACAGGAGCTTCCCGATGTCAAAGAAAGCGACATTGAAGGCGCGGTAAATTACCTCTGCAGTCTTCCGTATGTGGATCAGAACAGGATCGGGGGCCTCGGCATCTGCGGTTCCGGTTCCTATATGTCCGTGGCAGGCGTCAGGGAACCCAGGCTGAAGGCCATCACTGCCATTGTCCCTGCTATTTCCAACATTGCCACTTCTCCGATGATGGGCTTCTTCAAGCCGGAGGAGGAAGTGAAGGCCGCCAAGGAAGCCTATGACAAAGGCGAGGGCAATCTGATGTATCTCAACTTTATGCCCAGAGCCTTTGATGAAGGGGCGGCTTACTATTACTCCAGCCGTGGTACTCACCTCAGATGGTCCAATCAGGTCGTGGCATGGAGCCAGCTGGAGCTGATTAAATACAACGTGACCGAGATCATGAAGAGCATGCAGAAACCTTACTGCGTGATCAGCGGCGAGAATGCCTGGTCAAGACTTTCCTCAACCGAGATCTTTGAAGCAGTCCCCGGCGAGAATAAAGAAATGCATGTCATCCCCGAGGCAAGCCACTTCGACATGTACGATCTTGCGCCGTTTGTATCGGAAGCCTTTGACTACATCCTTCCGTTCTTTGCGAAAAATCTGTAAATAACAATCATCCAAACGTCCGCCACGGAGATGATCAGATCTCCGACGGACTTTGGGCGTTATTACCAAACAGGAGGTACTCATGAATCCATTTACATACAGCTATCCCGTAAAGGTCTATTTCGGCGAAATGGCGGCGAAAAACCTGGCAGCCGAACTCACCAATGCTGGTCCGAACGTCATGCTCGCCTACGGCGGCGGTTCGATCAAAAAGAATGGCGTCTATGATGAACTGATTGGAATCCTGAAGGACGCCGGGAAGACCGTAACGGAGTTTACCGGGATCATGTCCAACCCGACCTACGCGAAGGCTCAGGAGGGCGCTGTTCTGGCAAGGGAAAAGAACATCGACTTTATCCTGGCTGTGGGCGGCGGCTCCGTCATCGACTGCTGCAAGATCGTCTCTGCCCAGGCAAAGCTGGACAAAGACATCTGGGAGCTGGAGTATACCGATCACAAACAACCGACGGAATTCATTCCTATGGGAGCCGTGGTCACTGCCTTCGGCACCGGCGCGGAGATGAACAACGGCGCAGTCATCACCAACGAGGAAAAGATGCTGAAGTCAGCTCTCTGGGGCGCATTTTACAGCTTTGCGATTCTGGACCCGGCTTACACGATGACTATGCCGATGAAGCAGGTGATCTCCGGTGCGTTCGATTCTCTCTCCCACAGCATGGAGACTTACATGGGTTCTCCCAGGGAAGTGAATCTCTCCGACGAGATCAATGAAGCCACCCAGAGAAACATCATCCGGAATATCCGAGCCACACTGAAGGATCCGCAGGACATCCAGGCAAGAAGTGAGCTGATCTGGGCGGCGGCCATGGCGGAGAACGGAATCTTAAAGATCGGCAAAGCCACGGATTTTCAGTGCCACATGCTGGAACACCAGCTCGGTGCCTACACCGATTGCAACCACGGGCAGGGACTGGCAGTGCTCCATCCGGTGCTCTACAAACATATGATGCCGGAGGCGAACCATCAATTTGCCAGACTTGCAGCTGAAGTCTGGGGGATCAATCCGGTCGGAAAGACCGAAGCAGACCTGGCGGAAGCCTTTGTAGACGCTCTCATCGCCTTTATCAGGGAGATCGGTCTGCCAACCACTTTTGCGGAGATGAACATCTCTGCTGATACCGACTTTAAGGCGATCGCGGATTCGACGGTCCTGACCGGCGGCTGTGCGAAGAAGTTCACACGGAAAGAATTACTGGAGGTACTTTTGGAATGCAGATAAAGAAGATCACATCCTTGGTCCTGGCGGCTGTGCTTTCGATTTCTCTTGCAGCCTGCGGCAATAAGCAAACGACAGCTGTAACATCGGGCCAGGATAAGCAGCAGGCGGAGTCCACACAGACAGCGGACAGTTCAGAAGCGAAAGAACCAGAATCTACTCAGGCCGAAAACAAAGCGGAGGTACAGCAGACAGAGACTGATGCGGAAAATGAAAGCTCTGCGGGCAATAACATCCTGATCCTTTATTTTTCAGCAGACAACACAAAGGACGTAGATGCAGTCAGCTCTGCAACACCTATGACAGACGGAACAGCCTCCGTGGAATGGATCGCAAATATTATCCATGACAATGTAGGCGGTGATCTGATCCCAATCATTCCGTCAGAAGATTATCCGCTTGAGTATGAAGAACTTGCGGATTACGCAAAGAAAGAGCGCGATAACGGGGGCAGGCCGGCCTTTGAGAACTTAAACGTTGATCCGGCTGGTTATGATGTCGTATTTGTCGGATATCCGATCTGGTGGTACGAGATGCCGATGATCATGGACACGCTCTTTGACACATACGACTTCTCCGGCGTAACGATCGTTCCGTTCAATACCCATGCAGGAAGCCGAGACGGTGGCACCTATGGTGATATCAAAGAACTGGAACCGAACGCAACTGTTCTGGACGGGCTTGCGGTTCGCGGAGAGGATGTCGGAAAAGACAGCACAAAGGAAGCAGTGCTTTCATGGCTGGAGGAACTGGACCTGGAATGACGTACTCCGTGCTCGGTGAGATCACAGTCGGCAAAGAAATGCAGAGAGGGTTTATCAATGACAATATCCTGCATTCGCCGGAGCACGGAGATATCCACTATTCCAGTTACATACCGGAAATCTATGATGGTACGAAGCCGTATTCTCTGTTTGTTACACTTCCGGGATGGGAGGGACTGTATTTCCAGGGTGTCGGAGCCAACATGGTCGAAGACTTCGGCGTGGAAGCCATTCAATATAACGATGAGATGATCGTCCTCTCCACGCAGCTGAATGACTGGGGAGAGGACTCAGCTAATCAGGCTATTGCTTTGACAGAGTATTTCCTTGCTCATTACAACATCGACCCGGAAAAGGTATATCTGCATGGTTATTCCGGCGGTGGAGAAACCGGCTCTATCGTGATGGCAAAAAAGCCGGAACTTTATACGGCATTCCTGTGCTGCGCAACGCAGTGGGATGGCGATATGGTTGCCCTGGTGAAGGCACGGACGCCGGTGTATCTGGTAACGGGAGAAAGTGACAGTTACTACGGATCGAAGCCGCTGAGGGATGCTTATGAGAAGCTGCATGACCTGTATTTGGCCGAAGGCCTGACCAAAAGAGAGATCGACAGTCTGCTCATCCTGGATATCAAAGAGGAACAATATTTTACCGCCAGAGGCTTAACAGATCAGCACTTGGGGGGACAGGCATTTGCAAAAGACGAAAGCATCATGGGGTGGTTGTTCGGAGCGCATTGAGAAAAGAGGCACATGCACTTGAAGAAAATGATTTTATTGATAGGCTTCCTGTTTCTGATCGGAACTCTGGCTGCCTGTGCAAGGACTCAAGACCAGATGCAGGAACAAACAAAACAAAATGAGACAGAGGCACCATCGGAGGATACAAAAGAACGCTCATATGATGCTCCATCAGAAAATAAGGAAACTATGGAACAAACAGGATATACTGTCGCTGTTCCGCCCTCATATAAGACCGCATCAGACCATCCCGGTACTGTGACCAGGCTGGATTATGATTCGAGGGATTATGTCAGAGACGGGGCGGCAATCACAAAAACGGCCTACGTATATACGCCTTACGGCTATGACGAAAAGGATGAAGAAACCCGATACAACATCGTTTATCTGATGCACGGCTGGGGCGGGCATGCAGGCGAATACTTTGAATATTCCTCCACAAAAAACATGTTTGATCACCTGATCGAAAACGGTGATATTCCGCCGGTCATCATTGTATCGGCCACATTTTACAACGAGAACAGCGAGAAGGATTTCAACAGTACTGTCGCAGAGTTCCGTCAGTTCCACCGGGATTTTGAAGAGAACCTGATGCCGACGGTGGAAGGGAAATTTCACACCTACGCCAAGTCTGCATCCGATGAGGATTTGAAAGCCTCCAGGGATCACCGGGCATTTGGCGGGTTCTCCCTTGGCTCGGTCACGACCTGGCTGCAGTTCTGCTACGACACGGATTATATTCGTTACTTCCTGCCAATGAGCGGATCCTGCTGGTATTACGGCACCTATGGGGATTTTCAGATCGAGAAAAACGTGGACTTTATCGAGCAGCTCGTGAAGGATAACAACCTTAACGAACGCGGCTATTTCATTTATCACGCCGTTGGCACACAGGATGCGGTCAAGAGCCAGTCCATCGACATGGCGGAGGAAGTGCTGGAGCGTTCTGATGTGTTCACACCGGAGCATTATATGTTCCATTTGAAGGAAGGCGGCTATCACGACTTTAATGCCGTACAGGAATATCTGTACAATGCGCTGCCGCTGTTCTTCGGCAGCGAGGAATCTTAAACCA
>JAFWCK010000038.1 GCA_017536965.1 Lachnospiraceae bacterium
GTCTTTGGTGCGCCGATCGTCATCCTCATGATGCTTCGCAGAAGGAGGGGAAACTGATATGGGCACATACTTACAACTCGATCATTTATCTGTCGGCTACAACACCGTTCCGGTTATTGAGGACATCAACCTGGATATCCAGAAAGGCGAAGTCATTGCACTGATCGGACCGAACGGTGCTGGCAAATCAACAATCTTAAAAACGATCGCAAGGGATCTGGTCAAGATTTCCGGAGATATTGAACTGGATACAAAGAATTTACTTTCCTACTCCTTTAAAGACCTGTCCAGAAAGATGGCAGTCATCCTGACGGAGCGGATCAAGGTGGAATTAATGACCTGCCGGGATATTGTTGGAACCGGCAGATATCCATATACCGGCAGACTGGGCATTCTTTCCCGGGAAGATGAGCAGAAAGTTTACGAAGCGCTGGAAACCGTGCACGCTGTCGATCTGGCGGACCGCGATTTTAATGCTATCAGTGACGGACAGAAACAAAGGATCCTTTTGGCCAGAGCAATCTGTCAGGAACCGGAACTGATCCTCCTGGATGAGCCGACCTCCTTCCTGGATGTCAGACATAAACTGGAGCTTCTTTCCATCCTGACAAGAATGGCAAGAAAGAAAGGTATTACGGTCATTACATCTTTGCATGAGATTGACCTGGCGGAGAAAGTGGCGGACCGGATCGTCACTGTAAAAGGAAAAGATGTCTTTGGATTCGGCAAGCCGGAAGATATTTTTGAAGAAGAACGGATCCGCAATCTTTACGAGATCGATAACGGATTCTTTGATCCGATGTTTGGCAGCATTGAACTGCAGAAACCACAGGGTGATGTTCCGCGGATCTTTGTATTGGCAGGAAATGGGAGCGGCATTCCAATTTTCCGTACGTTCCAGAGAAAGAACATACCGTTTGCAACTGGCATCCTGTTTACAAATGATGTAGACTATCAGTTAGCGCGTCTGTTCGCTACAGAGGTTATTACAGAGGAACCGTTTAGTGAGATTGGAGACGCTTCTTTGGCGCGTGCAAAAGAACTGATCAAAAGCTGTGAAAAAGTGATCGATGCCGGATGCCGCATCGGCACATCCAATCAGCGGATGCAGGAATTAATAGATTTTGCGGAAAGCGAGGGCAAATTGTTTGGGCCGGAGATCCTTTCCGAAATGAAGGCGGAGGAACGATAATGGCAAAAGTGATCATGGTGCAGGGGACAATGTCCAACGCAGGCAAGAGTCTGGTCGTAGCAGGGCTTTGCCGTGTGTTTAAACAGGACGGTTACCGTGTTGCGCCGTTTAAATCCCAGAACATGGCTCTAAATTCGTTCGTGACGGAAGACGGCCTGGAAATGGGACGCGCACAGGTTGTGCAGGCAGAAGCAGCCGGGATCAAACCGGATGTCGCCATGAATCCAATCCTGTTAAAGCCGACAAATGATGTTGGCTCCCAGGTGATCGTAAACGGCGAAGTCCTGGGCAACATGAATGCCAGAGATTATTTTAAATATAAAAAACAGCTGATCCCGGATATCCAGAAAGCGTTTAAAAAGCTGGAAGAGATTGCGGACATCATCGTGATCGAAGGCGCCGGGTCTCCTGCAGAGATCAATTTAAAAGATGATGACATCGTCAACATGGGTATGGCTAAAATGGTTGGCGCGCCGGTCCTCCTGGTTGGAGATATTGACCGGGGCGGTATCTTTGCGCAGCTCCTTGGAACATTGATGCTGTTGGAGGAAGATGAACTGGAACTGGTCCAAGGACTGGTGATCAATAAATTCCGCGGAGATAAAACCATCCTGGATCCGGGTATTGAGATCCTGGAAGAGCGCGGTCAAAAACCTGTTGTCGGTGTGGTGCCATATACCTATTTACAGATCGAAGACGAGGACAGCCTGACGGAGCGTTTTGACAGTGCAAAGCAGGGATTGATCGATATCGCGGTCATCCGTTATCCGCGGATCTCCAACTTTACAGATTTAAATTCATTCGAACAGATCGACAGCGTATCCGTTCGTTATGTGACTTCCGTCAATGAACTGAAAAACCCGGATATGATCGTGCTGCCGGGCAGCAAGAATACAATGGGCGACCTGAAGTGGCTGCGGGAAAGCGGTCTGGAGACTGCTGTGAAAAAGATGGCAGAACGGATCCCTGTTTTTGGTATCTGCGGAGGTTATCAGATGCTCGGAAAGAGCATTGCCGATCCGGATCATGCAGAAGAAGGCGGAGAAATGCGGGGTATGGAACTGCTTCCGATCGATACTGTTCTTCTGCCGCAGAAGACCCGCCGGCAGGTGGAAGGAAGATTGAATGAGGTGGAAGGGATCTTTGCCGGGTTGTCCGGACAGGATTACACCGGATATGAGATCCATATGGGTGACACGGTTTCTGATCAGGGCGAAAAGCTCCCGCAGCTGGTCCGCCATGGCAACGTATACGGCACCTACATCCACTCCATTTTTGATAAAGGCGGTATTGTTACTGAGATCGTAAAGACCCTGGCGAAAAACAAGGGGATCGATCTGGAAAAAGACAATGCCATTGATTATGCAGAATTAAAAGAACGAGAATATGACAAACTGGCAGACGTGATCCGCAGCTCCATGGATATGGATGCGGTCTACGGAATGCTGAGAGAATCATTAATCTGAGGATAAGAAATGAAATATCACATTCTGGCATTTGTCGCTGGCTTTATTTTGGATCTGATCATCGGGGACCCGCATAATTTCCCGCATCCGATCCGCCTGATCGGCAAGCTGATCGACGTGCTGGATAAAAAATGGAATAATGGTTCCAGACATCAACAGAGGATCATGGGACGCTGGCTGGTTGTTACAGTGACCGGTTCTGCAGTCCTTGCGACGGCAATCCTTATTTTTGTTTTCTATCTGATCCATCCGATCGCCGGCATTGTCGTAGAAGCAATCCTGACCTATTATATTCTGGCGACCAAATCCCTGCGGGTGGAAAGCATGAAGGTCTGCCGTGCACTGGAGTGCAGAGATGTAGAAGGCGCCAGACATGCGGTTTCCATGATCGTTGGAAGAGACACGTCTGTTCTGGATGATATTGGCATAGCGAAAGCAGCCATTGAGACCGTGGCGGAAAATGCGTCTGACGGCGTAATAGCGCCGCTGATCTTTACTGCGATCGGCGGTCCGATCCTGGGATTTTTTTATAAAGCAGTGAATACCATGGATTCCATGGTTGGATATAAAAATGATAAGTATCTGTACTTCGGACGGACAGCGGCACTGTTGGATGACGTAGTGAATTTTGTCCCATCCAGGATCAGTGCATGGCTGATGATCATTGCCTGCTTTTTCCTGGGGAATGATTTCAGCGCTCGTGATGCCATCCGCATCCATAAAAGAGACTGCCGCAAGCATGCAAGTCCGAACTCTGCACAGACGGAAAGCACAGCAGCTGGCGCACTGGGGATCCAGCTGGCAGGCGATGCCGTTTATTTTGGCGAAGTACATAAGAAACCATTTATCGGGGATGCCTTAAGGCCTGTGGAATATGCAGATATCCGCAGAGTTAATAAATTAATGTACGGTGCGGCAATCCTGGGCGAGGTGATCTGCACAGCATTTATGTGCGTGATTGCTTTTGTATAGAAAGGTAGAAATGATGTCACACGGCGGAGACCGTTATCGAAATAAAGTGAGGCTGGACTTTTCGGTCAATACCAATCCAGCAGGTGTTTTGGAAAGCGTTAGGCAAAGCCTGATCAACAGCATTTCCAAAGCAGAACACTATCCGGATCAGGAAGCATCTGCACTAAGGAAGGACTTAGCGGAAGCACTGCAGGTTCGGGAGGATATGCTTCTGTTTGGAAATGGTGCTTCGGAGATCCTGACAGCCGCTGTGCGTGCGGCAAAACCAAAGAATGTGCTCCTTCCGGTTCCGTCCTTTTCCGGCTATCAATGGGCGCTCCGGCCGGAAGCTCCAAAGATCCGGTATGTCGAAATGGAAGATGATTTCCAGATCACACAAAAGCTGATCGGAGAGCTGACGGAAGAGATGGATATGCTCTTTTTGACAAATCCGAATAATCCGACCGGGCGGTATATCAGGCATGACCTGCTGGAAGAAATCCTGGATATTTGCCGGGAAAAGAAGATCCTGGTGATCCTGGATGAATGCTTTATGGAGCTCAGTGATGATCCGGAACATAATACCTGTGTACCACAGATCAGCCGCTGGCAGAACCTGATCATTCTGCGGGCATTTACAAAGAGTTTTGCGATCCCGGGCGTACGTCTGGGCTACATGATCTGCGCGGATACTGCGCTGAATGAAAAGATCCGTCAAATGCTGCCGGAATGGAATCTTTCCGTGATGGCACAGGATGCCGGTGTAGCTGCTCTCAAAGAGATCGGAACACTGAAAGAAGCAAGAGCGCAGATCATAAAAGACCGTACATATCTGAAAGAACAATTAGAGGAAGCGGGCTTGCAGTGCACCCCATCCAACGCTGGGTTCCTGCTGCTGAAGAGTCCTCGTGAAGATTTATACGAAAAGCTTCTGGAAAAAGAGATCCTGATCCGGGACTGCTCGGATTACCAGGGGCTTTCAAAAGGCTATTATCGTGTTGCAGTAAGACCAAAAGAGGAAAATGAAGAACTGATCCGCGCGGTCAGAGATGTCATTAAGGAGAAATGATGAAAGAAATTGAGTTTGTCAAACCGGAAGATATTGAAAAAAGAAGTTTTGAGATCATTGCAAAAGAACTTGCGGAAAAAGGAATCTCTCTTCCTGCAGAGCAGGATATGATAAC
>JAFWCK010000039.1 GCA_017536965.1 Lachnospiraceae bacterium
GCCGTATCACTCCGGAAGAGTATTTTGCTATCGTGCCATGGGTCATGGAAAATATGGAACTGCCACTGGCAGATGCATCTGCCATAGCATTCTCTATAGGATGCCGTGCAACAGCAGAGCATACGAAATTGTGTTATTCCGGTGAGGGCTCCGATGAATTCTTTGGCGGCTACAACATGTACCGGAATGCAGAACGCTACGGGGAGAATCTGAAGACCTTCTATGTAGGCAATACGAATATCATGAAGGAAGACGAAAAGCAGAAACTTCTGAAATATTATAATCCCGACGTTCTGCCGATCGATCTGGCAAAATATATTTATGAGGAGAACGAGGGAAACGATCCGCTGACAAAAATGCAGGATGTGGATATCCGTATCTGGCTGGAGGGCGATATTTATCTGAACGTGGATAAAATGAGTACGGCAGCAGGATTGGAGATCAGAATGCCGCTGACAGACCCAAGGATCTTTTCCATAGCTTCCCGGATGCCGTCCATCTATAAGGTGAATGAGGAACAGAATAAAGTCGCTTTCCGTACGGCGGCAAAGAAAGTGCTTCCGGAAGAAGTGGCTTTCCGCAAAAAGCTGGGTTTTGTGGTGCCGATCCGTCATTGGATGGCCGATGAACGCTATAACCGGGATGTTTACGAGACGATCCACGGACCTTTAGCAGAGCAGTTTTTCCACAAAAAAGTCCTTGCGGAAATCTGGGACGAATACATCGGCGGGAACTCTGATCTGTGGCGGAAAATATGGACGATCTACACGTTTCTTGTGTGGTACCGCATCTACTTTTAGTTGTACATTTAAGGGATTTATACTATAATTTTCGTTATCTTAACGAGATTACGGAGGAAATATGAAGAAACTTTTTTCGATCATCCTGATCGGTTTATTATGTGTCGTCTGTTTGTGCGGATGTGAAGGAAAAAAGAAGGAAGAAGAAACAACTTCCACAGAGGAGCAGACCACAAAAGCAGAACGTGATGCTGCTCTGGAAGGAACCTGGGAAGAATATGATATTCCGGATGGCCAGGAACTGGGCGATTACTGGGTATTTAACAGTGACGGCAAAGGAAAATGGGGCCTGATGGATGTAGAATTTACTTACAGCACCAAAGAAGGCGTGCTCACCATTGATTGTGATGAAGGATGGGGACAGTATGAGTTCTGGTACTCCATCAGTGGTGATATCCTGACCATGCAGGAAGAAGGCAACAGCGCGAACCAATACCAGAAACGATGAGAAGAGGCACACTATTTATCATTAGCTTAATCGTTGGGATTTTTCTTTTGACCGCCTGCGGAAAGAACGGTCCTTCGAAAGATGCGGTTTTAGATCCGGATATTTTCGGGACCTGGAAGCAGATCACGGAAGATGGCTCTGCATCTTTAGAAGATATCGGCATTCCATCCGGTTATGTTTTTAATGAGGACGGTACTGGAGAAGATCTGTTCTGGGCATTGGCATTTACCTATCAGACAGATAAGGGGACCCTTTATATTGATTATGAAGATGCCTCTTGTGATGACAGCGATTATACCTATTCGATCGACGGGGATGTGATCACGATGACAAGAAATGCAAAAGACGCGATCACCATGTTATATCGGAGAGAACCGGTGGAAACACAGCCGGAGACGGAGACAGAAGGATGAAAAAAATACTGATCAGTTTACTATGTGTCCTGCTTTGCACTACCTGCCTTCTGGCATGTGGGAAAAAAGAGAAGGAAGAAGAGACGATCCCGAATGATGAAGCAATATACGGAACCTGGACCGAATCTATCTGGGATTCCGGTTATACCTTCCGGGAAGATGGTTCGGGGCTTGATATTTTCTGGGATCAGCCGTTTACGTATACGGCAATAGAAGGTGACCTTGTGATCACCTATACAGAAGGACTTTATCAGGATAAACAGTTTACGTATTCTGTAGAAGAAAATACACTGACACTGACCAGGAATACAGACGGGGAAATGGAGAGTTTTACCTATACCCGTTCATAAAATCGTCACTTGTAATTGTTAAAATTCTTAAATAAAGCGAGGGAAAAAAGGTGAAAAAGTTTTTCGGAGAATTTAAAGAGTTCATCAGCAAAGGAAATGTCATGGACATGGCAGTCGGCATCATTGTCGGCGGTGCGTTTACTGCAATCGTATCTGCGCTGACCGATAATATCATTAATCCATTGATCGGTTCGATCTTTAAAATGGATTTCTCAGACCTGGCTGTTACCATTAACGGAGCAGAGCTGAAGTATGGTGCCTTCATTATGGCAGTTATCAACTTCATAATCATCGCTTTTGTTCTCTTCCTGATCGTAAAAGGCATGAACACCCTTCGTGCTAAGGCAGAAGAGAAGAAGAAAAAAGAAGAAGTGGAAGCTGCACCGACCACCAAGGTCTGCCCGTTCTGCAAGAGCGAAGTATCGATCGATGCGACCAGATGCCCGCATTGCACCAGCGAATTAACAGAATAAGAAGGAACTTTACATCCGGTATACTTTTTGCTAAAATATTACATAATTGTTACAGAATAATTACAAAAAAGCATACCGGATTTTCATATGCAAAAACTGACGAAGTACCACAAACGAATCAAGCTGACCTATGTAATCTCAGCATTTTGCTGCTGTTTTCTTTTGCTGTTTCTTTTTAATTCGGTAGGAAGTTTTGCCGCATCTGCAAATTACTATGAAGTAAAGATTGCAGGTAAATTGGCCGGATACAGCAACAGCAAAGAAAAAGCAGAAGAGGCTCTGCTAGAGGCCAGAAACCGGCTCAGCAAAGAAGCTAGCTCGATCGTTTTTGTGGATTCGTCTTTTTCTATTGAGGCAAAAAACAAAGCGTTTGCAAAAACGGATGATGTGGAAAAACTGTCGGAGTCGATCTACAACGTATTAAAAGAATATACAAATGAAAATTATATTCAGGCAGTCATGCTGCGCTCCGGCAACTATTACCTGCTTGTGGATTCTACCATGACTGCGACGGCTGTTCTTCGTGCTTTGGAAAAGACCGGCGATCCGGATGATGAATATACAGTCAATCTGGCGTCAAAAAAAGTAGACAGTTTTATTGAGATGTCTTATCAAGTGGAAGAATCCGAGAGCATGCGGCAGAGAATCGAAGCCATGATGGAAGAGGAAGGCGTATCTCGTGCAGCGGCTTCGTCTGCTTTGCATAAAACAGTGGATATCGGATTTGTGGATTCCTTGGAGATCCGAAATGTTTATACGGATCGGAAAGCTGTTTATCAGGGAAATGAAGCGGTAGAAAAAGCTTTGGCAGATAATGGGATTGGAATCCGCATCAGCAAGACGGCCAACTATAATGAGGAGTTCTATGCACCAGCTGAGTATGTGGCCGATGAAAACATCTACGAGGGAAGAGAAGAAACCTTCCGTGAGCCAGTCCCTGGTGAGAGGAATGTGAATGCCATCATTACAATGATCAATGGTAATGAAGTGGGGCGTCAGATCCTTTCCCAGACTGTGCTCAGAGATCCGGTGCCGGAAATTATTCATACAGGAACCCTGCCTCCGCCGACCTTTGTTGTGCCGCTGGATAACTGTTTCTTATCTTCTGGATTCGGATACCGCTGGGGTGCGCTCCATGCAGGAAATGATTACGCCTGCTCCTATGCAGAACCAATCTATGCTAGCTGCCCGGGGGTAGTAGAAGAAGTGATACATTCCTGGGATGGATATGGCATTAATGTCGTGATCCGTCATGATGAGCATATCAAGACGCGTTATGCTCATATGAGTGAAACGGCCTGTGAAGTGGGCCAGCAGGTCTCCCGTTATGAGGTGATCGGCTATGCAGGATCCACCGGTGATTCTACTGGCGTGCACTGTCATTTTGAGATCATTGTAGACGGTGTGCAGGTGGATCCATTCACTTTCTTAGACGGCAGCGGATATGATTATTATGAAGACGAATGGTAAGCACGGATTGCCAAAAAACTTTACAATAAAGCCTTTTACAGGTATAATTAATGTTCGGGTTAGACAATGACCCGAACATTTTGCGTAAGCAATTACGATTTGGTGGATTGAATGGAACAATACGTGATCACCGGAGGCAAACCGCTTCGAGGTGTCGTTGAAATATATGGAGCTAAAAATGCAGCCTTAGCCCTTATTCCGGCTGCCATTTTAACGGAAGAACCGGTAATTATCAGCAATTTACCGGATGTCAGCGACATTAATGTCATGCTGGAAGCCGTTGCACAGCTTGGAGCGAAGGTTGAACGGCTGAACCGTCATAAAGTCCGTATTACCGGCGCGGGCGTTCATTCCCATCAGATCAATGACGACTATATCAGCAAGATCCGTGCTTCTTATTATTTACTGGGAGCACTTCTTGGCCGTTTCCATGAGGCAGAAGTTGCTATGCCGGGAGGATGCGTGATTGGAGCACGTCCGATCGACCAGCACATCAAAGGATTTGAGGCCTTAGGAGCAAAGGTCAAGATCAGCGAAGGAAACATATATGCCAAGGCAGAGCAGCTGAAGGGCAATCATATATATTTCGATGTAGTTTCTGTCGGAGCAACGATCAATATTATGCTGGCTGCCGTTATGGCGGAAGGCAATACCATTATCGAGAATCCGGCAAAAGAACCTCATGTGGTCGATCTGGCAAATATGCTCAACTCCATGGGAGCACGTATTCGTGGTGCAGGTACGGATGTGATCCGTATTAAAGGTGTGCCAAAGCTCCATAAGACGGAGTATATGGTCATTCCGGACCAGATCGAAGCAGGAACGTTTATGTTTGCAGCAGCGATCACCAAAGGTGAGATCACCGTTGCCAATGTGATTCCAAAGCATCTGGAATCGATCACTGCGAAACTGGTTGATATTGGATGTGAAGTAGAAGAATATGATGAAGCCGTGATCGTGCGTGGATGCGAAAGACTTTCTGCAACACAGGTCAAGACGCTGCCTTATCCGGGTTTCCCGACAGATATGCAGCCGCAGATCTCCGTGGCGCTCGCATTAGCATCCGGGATTTCTACTGTCACGGAAAGCATTTTTGAGAACCGTTTTAAATATGTGACGGAACTGGCCCGGATGGGTGCTAAGATCAAGGTAGAGAATAATACAGCAATTATATCAGGCGTGAAAGGCCTTTTCGGTGCAAAACTCAATGCACCGGACTTAAGAGCTGGTGCAGCATTGGTGCTTGCAGCGCTCTCTGCAGAGGGAACTTCCACGATCAATGATATTAATTATATACAGCGCGGATATGAGGCATTTGATGAAAAGCTTCGTGCGCTGGGCGGTGACATCCGCAAAGTTGATACCGATAAAAAATAAAAAGCAATTTGAAAAATAAATATTCCAATCGTCTTATTCAGAGTGATGGAGATAGAAGGATCTGTGAAATCACGACAACCCCTGCTTATTAAGCAAGGAAGGTGCCAACCTAAGCGATTTTTGAAATCGAGCAATAAGAGGATTTAGGTCCCGCTACTTAAGTCCGCTTTCCGGCGGATTTTTTAGTTTCGCTCATGGCTTTGAGCGGTTCATTGGGACGTTTCCCTGAAGAGTGACGAGGAATAACAGGAGGGAAAAATGGAAAGAAGAATTTTTACATCAGAATCAGTAACAGAAGGCCATCCGGACAAGATCTGCGACCAGATCAGTGACGGGATCCTGGATGAGATCATGAAACAGGATCCGTATGGCAGGGTTGCATGCGAGTGCTGCTGCACGACCAACTTCCTTTTGATCATGGGCGAGATCACCACGACCGCAAAAGTAGATTATGAAAAGGTTGCCCGTGATATCATCCGTGAGATCGGCTATACGGACGAATCGATTGGCTTTGATGCAGACACTTGTGAAATAGAGATCCGCATTCATGAGCAGTCTCCGGATATTGCGATGGGTGTGGATAAGGCACTGGAAGTGAAGGAAGGCCTGGAGCCGGAAGAAGACTCCAACGGTGCCGGCGACCAGGGCATGATGTTTGGTTATGCTACAAATGAGACGGATGAACTGATTCCGTTCCCAATTTACATGTCTCATAAGATCACACGGGAACTGGCAAGGCTCAGGAAGAGCGGAGAACTGCCATATCTGAGACCGGATGGAAAAGCACAGGTTTCTGTGGAGTATGATGA
>JAFWCK010000040.1 GCA_017536965.1 Lachnospiraceae bacterium
ATAGTTATTATATCACGTTCTATATATGTAGTGGTTTTTTTCGTTTTTTTATTCGTTCGCAAATAGTTGGTGCGGAATCATCGTCCGCTTCTATTTGCTCCAAATTTTTTTATTTTTATTTGGAGCGGAATCGATGCTTTTTACATTTGCTCCAATGCTTTTCATCTTCACTTGGAGCAAATTCAAATTTGTTTTTCATTCGCTCCAATTTTGGGTCCTTTTTTTTGGAGCATATCAATATAAAAATTCTACGCCTCCAAATTTGGGGCTTTCTTTTTGGAGCATCTCTAAAAATCAATTCATATGCTCCAATTTTTCTCTTAAAAATAAGGAGCACATGAGTTTTTTTCTTTCATGTGCTCCAACTATTAAAGAAAAGAGACGACAGCCCGTCTTTTCTGCTGCCGAACCGCGCGAAAAAAGCAAATAAAAAAGCGCCTCGGGGAAGGCGCCTTTTTATTGGTTCATTGATTGTATAATAAAAAAGGGAGGTGAGAATTTCAGTGAGTTTCACTTAATTTCTGTCTGTATGATACTGCCGGTCTGTGAACTAAAAATGTTTGAATTGTGAACTATTTGTGTCCTCATTTGTCCTCATCTATATCATCAGCGGGAGTAGGCAAAGAAGCGCAGCCGCTTTTATTCCATAAACAAAAGCCGCTGTGTAACGCAGCGGCTTTCTCTGATTGCTATTTAAAATTTAGTATTCCACTTCCTGATACAGTGCGATGCTCTTCTCTTCGGCCATGACGCCCAGCTTTGGCACCAGGGTCCGGAAATGCTCGGATGCGTTGTGCTTGTCGATGGCATCCTGGTCTTTCCAGATCTCGATCATGGCAAACGCGCGAGGATTGTTGATGTCCTGATTTAATGTATAAGTGATGTTCCCCTCCTCGGCGGCAGAGCGCTCCACCAGCTCTCTTGCGCCTTCTTTGTAGGCTTCTTCCATTCCTTCTTTTACAACAGTTCTTGCGACAATCTTAATCATTTTTCCTCCTTCCGCGTTGTGCGCGCAGATCTTCCCCACGCAGCTTGCGATGTCTTCCGCCTTGCGAATCTACTCCTTCCGCATAAACATCACGCCCAGTGTGTTCGGGCCGCAGTGCGAGGTGACGGTGGATCCTGCGGTGGTATCCAGAACCTCCTCCACATCCGGCACAAGTTCTTTCACACGAGCGATGACCATATCGACCACCTCGGATGAACAGCGCGTGTGCGTCACAAAGATCCGGTGCGGGTCGATATCCGTCCGGCCGCTCAGGCGGGCATCCACATACTGCATCAGCGCGCGCTCGATCCGGCCGCGATACTTTTGCTGCGGACCCATCCTGCCCTCCTTCACTTCGATGCACGGTTTGATCTTCAGAAGCGTTGCGCCGAGTGCGCTCAGCCCGCTGCATCGTCCGCCCTTGTGAAGATAGTCCAAGCTGTCGACGACAAAGCTGGCTTCCACCTTATCCGCGGCTTCCGAGCAGACTTCCGCGATCCGGTCAGCGCTGTAACCCTGCTGCGCCATCTCCGCACCCTTGAGCACCAGGAGCCCCTGGCCTCCGGACAGATTCTGAGAATCCACAATATAAACATTCTGGAATGCCTTCGCGGCAAAGTAGGCGTTTTGACAAGTGGACGAAAAGCCGCTTCCCAGGCAAAAGTGAACCACGCTGTATCCCTTGGCGACCTCCTGCGAAAAGAAGAGCCGGTAGTCGGTCGCATTGACAGCGCTGGTTTTTGGAAGGACGCCGGTCTCATCGACAAAGGAATAAATATCCTCCGGATGAATGTCGACCATGTCCTTGCCGTCGCGCTCTCCCAGCGTCACGGTGACGGGAAGGAGATCGATATTATATTTTTCCAGCAGTTCCGGCGAAAGGTCGCAGGTACTGTCTGATGTAATTTTAACTTTCAAGTGTTGTCCCCTTTGCAGGAATCTTTATTGGTAAAAGGTCTTCCCGGAATAATAGTTTCCCCAGAATAATAGTTTCCCCGGAATAATAAGTTCCCCGAAAAATACCTTCCCCAAAAAAGTAGCTATATAACTATATCGATTTTATTCTGTGATTACAATACATTTTTTTATGTCGATGCAGCGACTCTTTTTATGAAGTATCAGGAACGCGCAGCACCAGGCATGAGCCGCATCGCGTGCAGGGACCACCGACACACATGCAAGCAGAAATCATCTTCCCTCAATAGAAAAGGGCGACTGTGCCCGGACCGATACTGCGCCCTTGCGGCTCGCTGATATATCTTCTATAATAAGTGTGAGTTCTATATAGGTAACTTCAAAACATCGATAGAAACATCAAGGTTTTAACACATCCCCGGCAGTTTTATTAGCGGGATGAGAAAGGGAGTGTGTTGTGTTCAAGAAAAAAGATGTGAATGCAATGGCGGACGGCAACAAGAACTCGGTTTTTAATTTCGGATCGGGGTGGATCATCATCATCTACTGCCTGCTGATGTTCTGGTTTTATGTGGGCATGTGCAACGATGGATCCAATGCATCTGTACCGGCAATCGCCGCAAAACTTCGTGTAGAAAACAGTACTCTATTAACAATGAATTCCATCGCCGGCCTGGTGGGCGTTGCATTTTTCGTGCTGCTTGGCCAGCTGAACCGGAAGATCGGAGCCAGATGGCTTTCAGGCATCCTGTGCATCATCGCCGGACTCTCGTACATCGGCCTGGGCAATTCCACCAGCGTCGGGATGTATCTGGTCTGCATGTGCCTGGTCACCGGATCGATCATGTCCGCCGGCTATATCTGCGGCGGCGCGCTGGTCGCCCAATGGTTCCCTAAGAAGAAGGGCGTGGTCATGGGCTATACGACCATGGGCCACAACCTGGCGTCGGCCTTTTACGTGCTGCTTCTGGCCGCACTCATCAGCAGCTTTTACATCACCGGCGGCGTGCTGCCTATTGGCATCGCCTGCATCATCCTGGGCATTCTGGGTATGATCTTTGTGCGGAACACCCCGGAGGAGCGGCACATCAACCCGGATAACGTTTCGGACAAAGTATTTAAAGAAGAATACATCGTCAACGAGGACGATGAAGACGGCGGCTGGACTGTGAAAAAACTTTTAACGCGGCCGATGACATGGATGGTTGCGATCACCACCGGCCTCTTCCAGATCTGCTCCGTTGGCGTCATGAGTCAGCTGGTGCTACGAAATGAGGAGCTGGGCTTCTCCGCCAACACAGCCATGATCATTATGATGATCCTCGCGCTGGTCGGTGTTGCCGGATCGTTTGTCATCGGCGTGCTGGATGACAAGCTCGGCACAAAGAAGACCATGATCTACTTTGGCATCTGGTATGCGCTCGCGCTGGTGCTTAACTTCACCAACATTATGCCGCTCGTGTATGTGTCACTTTTCATGATCGCTATCGGTATTGGCGGTTCCGCAAACTTTACGACATCGCTGCCGACATCCGTTTTCGGACGGCAAGGATTCAGCAAGGTCAACAGTGTGGTCTTCCCTATCCAGGGAGCCGTGACGGCGCTGCAGTTTTTGATCAACGCTATCGTGCAGAAAGTGACCGGCGGCCAGATCCGTTACGCATATCTGATCTTCGTCGTGGTCGCTGTGATCAACATCATTCTGGTCACGCGCGTAAACGAGCATAAATATAATCGTGATTATCTGAAACAAAACGGTATGGAAAAAGAGCTGCAGGAAGTGGAAGCGTTCCTGGCAAAAACAGATAGCAAGTAAGATTGGAGAACACTATGAAAAAAATATATCAACGAATTCTGGCAATACTTGCAGCGGTTGCAGTCATGGTCGGCCTTGCGGCCTGCGGCGGAAAGAATGTGCAGCCGGATACGGATCCGAGCGGCGATGTCATCGTCCGCGTCGGCTTTGTGTATCCGAAGACAGGCGATCTTGCATCGTTTGGTGAGTATACCGAAGAATGGACCAAATATGTGGTGGACCAGGCGAACGAGCTGGGCATCACGATTGACGGCAAAAAAGCAAAAATCTCTCTGATCACGGCGGACTCCATGTCCGATCCGAAAGAGGCGCGCAAGGCGGCTCGTCAGCTGATCAAGGAGAAAAACATCGATATCATGATCACGTCGAAAACCGCGGACACCACGGTTCCGGTTTCCGAAATCTGCGAGAAGGAAGGCATCGTCTGCCTGTCCGTGGATACGCCGGACGAGGCATGGGCTGTGAATACGCATAAATACTCCTTCCATGCGGGCTTTGATATCTCAGAGGAGCTGAACTGCTTTATGGATGCGTGGAAGCAGACCGATACGAACATGCGCGTGGGCATCATGCATCCAAACGATTCCGAGGGCTCCACGATGATCAACGTTGCTCCGGATTACATCAAGACGCAGGGTTATACCGCGTACGATCCGGGCGCTTATCTGCCTGGCCAGCAGGATTTCTCCAACGTGATCCGCAACCTGAAGACCCAGCAGGTGGAGGTGCTTGCCGGCGTCATGACCAACGCGGACTTTGCAACGTTTTATAAACAGCTGGCAGAAAGCGGCTACCTGGAGAATATCAAAGTGATCACGGTTGCCAAGACTGCTCTGTTTAAGAAGGATATTGAGGCGCTCGATGTCGAAGGCCTGTGCACGGAGATCTGGTGGGACGAGACGTTCCCGACCAAGTCATCACTGACGGGTAAGACGAGCGCGCAGATAAAAGAAGAGTTTACCAGGCTGACCGGGCAGGAGCATGCTTCCGCCGCTGTCGGATACGATTACGCGAATATCGAGATTCTGTATGCCGTGCTGAATGCGGCCGACTCGCTGAATGCGGACAAGCTGATCGCTGCTGCTGAGAAGCTGGAGCTGGATACCGTGATCGGAAAGGTAAACTTCAATGCTCGGCACTATTCCGTGCAGCCGCTGGCTGAAGGCCAGTGGGTCGTTGGCGGCAATGGAGACTGGTCGCGCGAGATCATCTCTGCCGGCTCTGTGGAGGGCCTGGCCGTGACCTCTAAGCTGCAGCCATTGCGGTAGTTTTAGTTAATGCTGCCGGCTCTGCGGTAGACGACTATAAAGACAGAATTGCGGGCAGGACGTCCTGCCCGCTTTTTTTGCGGAGGCCCTTTGGAGTGTTCAAATTCCGTGCGGTGACATCGTTCTCTAAGGTACATTTTCCGTGCAGCGACATCGTCCTCTAAGGTACATTTTCCATGCGGTGACATCGTCCCATGTTTTTTCTTTTTGACAGCCGGCTTCACGCATACTACAATACGTTCATCTGCCGGATGGATCATCTTCCATCCTTTCCACTTTGACCCAAATCGTCCTTGTGTATCATCAGGTCAATTATTATCCCCCGCAAAGTGACCTAATCGCTAACACCAGCTCTATGGGTCACATGTTTTCTCCTCTTCCTGTGACCCAATTCGCACTACCCCTCCAGTGGGTCACGCTTTTTTAACGTTTTGAGTGACCTGTTTTGTGGTCCCCCCTGTTCTGGGTCACGCATTCTCACCATTTTCCGTGACCTGATCTGAGGGTCCCAGCCAACAGGTCACTGATTTCATTCATTTTGCGTGACCCATTTTACGACACCCTCTTAACAGGTCACAAAGCCCTCTCAGTTTCAGTGACCCATATTGAGGGCATGCTCCTGCAGGTCACTTTTTCCTCACCTCTAAGTGACCTAAACGAAAGTCATCGCAAAATGGGTCACTGCAGCAACTCTTTATTAGAAATTCGATATTTTTAAAACCGTAACTTTTTTCAGAAACGAACTCTCTTTTAGAAAGGAAAACTATGCCTATGAACGATCGAAAACTGTATTATCAGAAAAAGGTCCAGGAACTGCAGGAGCTCATCTCGCAGATTGAGCGAAACCAGGGTGATCGGATTGCCGGGAAACTCCGTATTAGCACGACGGAAGGGCGAACTCGTTATTATCAGCACTTCCCAAAAGAGGATGGCAAGGAGAAGGCCAGCCGCTACCTAAAGGCGGAGGATTTGGATATTGCGCGGCAGCTGGCGCAGCAGGAATATGAAGAGCAGCTGCTTCGGCTCGCAAAAAAGCAGCTGCGAAATGCAATGGCGAATCTTTCAGAATATGATGAGCAGCCGATGCGGGATCTCTTCCAGAATTTACATGAGGCACGGAAGCACCTGGTCAGTCCGCTGGTCGATGACGACGAAACCTACGTAGCGGAATGGCTTAACCGTCAGTATTCGCCTGGCACATTCGCGGAGGATGCGCCGCACCTCTATACAAGCAGCGGCATCCGTGTGCGGTCCAAATCAGAAATAATCATTGCGGACACTTATTCGCGTCTGAAAATCCCGAGCTTATATGAGAATCCGATCAAACTACGGAGCGACGGCCGTTTTATCACCGTCCGCCCTGATTTCACACTGTTGAACGTTCGGACACGGGAGCAGTTTCTTCACGAGCATTTCGGGATGATTGACAACCCACAATACGCTGACCAGTTTATACGGAAAATTGAACTATACGAAAAGAACGGCATCTTCCTGGGGAAGAATCTCCTGGTTACCTGGGAAAGCAGCACGCATCCCTTGAACAGCAGGCAAGTGGAACTTCTGGCAAAGGAGTATCTGGTATGAAAATACCCACTTGTTTATTATCACAAGATGACAATGGAGCGGGTTTTTGCTACAATTACTATGCTATGAAAGCAAAAAGGCAGCGGATTTTTGAAGTCATACAGATCGGCAACCGTGGGGACGAGATCAGTCGTTTCTGCGATTATTTCATTGTTGTCGTGATCTTCGTCAACATCGCTGTGCTCTTCATGGAGACCTTCCCGATCTTCCAGCCTTACATGACCGTGCTGAAGATCATCGAGGCCATCACCATCGGCATCTTCATCGTGGAATATATCCTGCGGCTCTGGACCGCCGATTTCCTGTATCCAAAGTATGGGCGGGCAAAAGCCGCGCTCCGCTTTCTGGTCTCGTTTGATGGCGTGGTCGATCTTCTGACCATCCTGCCGTTCTTTTTCCTTTCGGGATTTGTGGGATTTCGGATCCTGCGGGTCGTCCGCATCTTCCGCCTGTTCCGCGTGAACGCATCCTACGATTCCTTCAACGTCATCGCGCACGTCATCTGGAAGAAAAAGAACCAGATCTTCTCGTCAGTCTTCATCATCCTGATGCTCATGCTGGTTTCATCGCTTTGCATGTACAGCGCGGAGCATGAGGCGCAGCCGGAGGTGTTCCGCAACGCGTTCTCCGGGATCTGGTGGAGCCTGTCCACCATTTTCACGGTGGGCTACGGCGACATCTACGCGATCACCCCGCTCGGGCAGATCATGACGGTCATCATTACGTTCCTTGGTGTTGGCGCGGTTGCCATTCCGACCGGTATCATCTCCGCAGGTTTCGTGGAGGAATATTCGGAGATTGCCCGGGCCAGCCGCATCGATCCGGGGGCACGGCACACGCTCATCGAATACATCAGCGAGAAGAGCCCGTTCATCGGCCTGGCCGTAAAAGAGGTGGAAGACAAAGGCAGCTGCAACATCATGGCGATCCAGCGGGAGGGCGAGATCCTGGTTCCGCGTGACGATACCATCATCAACGTCGGTGATACGCTCATCAGCGAGCGATTCCAATAATGCTTTCACGCCCGGATCACACCGGGCTTTTAACTGCCCTACCGGGGTTTTAACAGTCCCGCAAAGGGCGACTTTCGACTCACTATATTGGCTTAATTTTTAAAGGAGGATAATGTATGTTAACAGCAAAACAAAATATGTACGAGGCAGTCAGGGGCGGACACCCGGACCGCGTTGTCAATCAGTACGAAGCAATGCAGCTTATGATGCACCCTTATATGATCCACTGCAATCAGCTGCTGCAGCCGGGTATGGAAAACGTCGTCAACGCATGGGGCGTTACGAACAGCTTTCCGGTAGGCGTTCCGGGTGCGTTCCCGGTACACACGCCGGACAAGATCGTTATCAAAGACATTGAGCACTGGCAGGATTATGTGCATGCTCCATCGCTCGACTTCCCGGAGGAAGAATGGGCAATGTTCGCAGAGCAGTACGCACAGCTGGACGGCGAGCGCGCTTACAAAGCAGCGTTCATCGCACCGGGCATTTTCGAGAACTGCCACCACATGGGCGAGATCGCAAACACGCTGGTCAACCTGTTCGAGTATCCGGACGAGATGCATGATCTGATCAAGTATCTGACGGACTGGGAGCTGGAGATGGCAGAAGGCATCTGCTCTCACCTGCATCCGGACATGCTGTTCCACCACGATGACTGGGGCAGCCAGAAGAGCACGTTCATGAGCCCGGCAATGTGGGAAGACTTCTTTGTCGAGCCTTACAAACAGCTCTATGGTTACTATCATGATCACGGCGTCGAGCTGGTGGTACATCATTCCGACAGCTACGCAGCAACGCTGGTGCCGGGCATGATCGAAATGGGCATCGATGTATGGCAGGGATGCTTCTCCACCAACAATCTGCCGGAGCTGATCAAGAAGTACGGCGACAAGATCTCCTTCATGGGCGGCATCGAGAACATGCTGGTCGACTTCGACGGCTGGACACCGGAAAACAACCGCGATGTCATCCGCAAGACCATTGAGGAGTGCGGCATCCACTCCTTCATCCCATGTATCGCGCAGGGCGGCCCTGGCAGCGTATTCCCGGGCGTGTATGCAAGCATGTGCGAAGAGATCGACAAGTACAATATTGAGAAATACGGCGCAACTCAGGAAGAGCTGGATGCAGCCCGCCTGCCATGGCAGATTATGTTCTAGTTTGGTAAAAGTTGAAACGTCAAAAAAATGGCAGCGGATCTATTCCGCTGCCGTTTCTTTTAAGATTATTTTTCGGTGATCTGCTTTGTGATCTCCTCGAGTTTTTGATCAAATTCGGTAATTAGTTCTTTCGCATTTTCCAGTTTTTTACTGTACTTTTTCATCAGGGCTTCCATTGCCTTTACTTCTTCGTCTGATAAATCCTCAAACGGGAGGTTCTGCAGTTTCTGATGGTTATCCAAAATGTTATGAGTCTTCTGCTCCAGCTCTTCAACATTTTTCAGATCAATTTCGTTCATAAATTTCCATGCAAATGCCATTTCGGGTCCCCCTTTTCTGTTTTATTTGCATGTATATTAACACAGATTGTTTTATTTCGAAACAGGAACTGTCCCTTGCCACGTTCTGCCTCTTGTGGTATCCTTTATTACACTATACCGTTAAAGCGCATCATTCATTCGCGCCATGTATAAATCGGTATAAATCAACGCATAAAACAAATCAAAACGGAGGTCACAAAATGTATTCCTACAGCAAACTGGCGGCAGCGGATCCGGAGGTCGCAGCAGCGATCAAAGGGGAGGTTGACAGAGAGAATTCCCATCTGGAGATGATCGCTTCAGAAAACTTTGTCAGCGAGGCGGTAATGAGCGCGCTCGGCTCTCAATTCACAAACAAATATGCGGAGGGCTATCCGGGCGACCGTTACTACGGAGGATGCCAGTACGCGGACATCGTGGAGAACCTGGCACGCGACCGCGCCAAGGAGCTGTTCGGATGCGAATATGTGAACGTGCAGCCGCACGCCGGCAGCCAGGCAAACACGGCAGTCCAGTTTGCCCTGCTGAAACCGGGCGATACCATCCTGGGCATGAGCCTGGACGCCGGAGGACATCTAAGCCATGGATGCGTGGCGAATATCTCCGGCCGGTATTTCAACGTCGCCAACTACGGCGTTAACGAAGACGGCTATATCGACTACGATGAGATCCTGAAGATCGCAAAGGAGGCGCGCCCGAAGCTCATCATCTGCGGTGCGAGTGCCTACCCGCGTAAGATCGACTTTAAAAAATTCCGGGAGATCGCGGATGAAGTAGATGCGTTCCTGCTGGCTGACATCGCGCACATCTCCGGCCTGGTAGCGGCCGGATGTCACATGAGCCCGATCCCGTACGCCCACGTGACGACCAGCACCACGCATAAAACACTGCGCGGACCTCGCGGCGGTATGATCATGTCCACCAACGATTTTGCTGTGGACCACAAGATCGACAAGGCCATCTTCCCTGGTCTGCAGGGCGGCCCGCTGATGCACGTCATCGCAGCAAAGGCCGTCTGCTACGGCGAAGCTCTGAAACCGGAGTTCAAAGTCTACGCGCAGAACATCATCGACAACGCGCAGGCCCTTTCCGGGAATCTGATGGACCGCGGCATCAAAGTCTTTACCGGCGGAACAGACAACCACCTGATGCTGGTAGACCTCAGACCGCTCGGCATCAGCGGCAAGGAAGCTGAGGATAAGCTGGATGAAGCAGGCATCACCTGCAACAAGAACGCTATCCCGAACGATACATCTTCGCGTTCTGTGACCGGCGGCATCCGTCTGGGAACGGCAGCGCTGACCACGCGCGGACTTGGCACAGCAGATATGGAGACCATCGCGGAAGCCATCAAGCTGGTCATCGTGGACCGCACCACGGAAGCAAAGAATGAGGCAAAGCGTATGGTGACAGAGCTGACCGAGCGCTACCCGCTGTATGAAAATGTAGAGTGACGCCGAAACATGCGCGGCGCCAAATGACACACGCAACGCGCAGGCACCCATCGCGCGGCGCCGAACATCAACAAATCCTTAAACTTTGTTTACAATAATGCATGAATGTGTGTTAAAATATAGTATCCAAAAAAAATATCTATGAACGGAGGATTAGATCAAAATGAGTGCACAGGTTTTAGACTGTAAAGTTGTAGCGCAGGCTATTTCTGAAGAATGCAAAGCTGCAGCTGATGAACTGAAAGCAAAAGGTATCACACCGAAGCTGGGTATTGTTCGTGTCGGAGAAAAAGGTCCGGACCTTTCTTATGAAAAAGGCGCAACCAAGACCATGAATGAAGCAGGAATCGAAGTCGAAGTTTTCGCACTGCCTGCAGACATTTCCCAGGATGATTACATCGCTAAGATGAAGGAACTTAACGCAGATCCGACGATCCACGGCATCCTTGCGTTCAGACCTTTGGACAATATCGATGAGAACGCTGCCATCGGCGAGATCCTCAACCCACTGAAGGACGTTGATGCCTGCACAGCAGCAAACATGGGCAAACTGGTTGTTGGAGATCCGACAGGCCTGTATCCTTGCACCGCAGCTGCTATCGTCGAAGTTATCAATTATTATGCAGAGCAGATCAAAGCAACGGTTCGTCCGAACTATGAGCCGCTTCCACTGGCTAAGCCGGGTCAGGAAGACGATGTCGCATGCGGCCTTGATGTCTGCATCATCAACAACTCCAACGTTATCGGTAAGCCGGCATCCATGCTGCTGACCAACCGTTTCGCAACAGTTTCTATCGTTCACCACCTGACACATGCTGAGAAGAAACTCATGTATACGCAGGGCGCAGACGTTGTTATCGCAGCTACTCCATTCAAGGATTCCGTTACTGCTGATATGATCAAAGAAGGCGCTATCGTTATCGACGCAGCTGTTGTTCGTGAGAAAGCATTCGATGAGAAAGGCGAGCCAATCATCAACGAGAAGACCGGCAAACAGAAGATCAATACCTTTGGCTGCTGCTCCGCAGATGTTGAGGAGAAAGCAAGCTGGAAGACTCCAGTTCCGGGCGTTGGATCCATCACATCCGCTATGCTGGCTAAGAACCTGATCAAAGCCTGCAGAGTACAGAACGGTCTGTAAGATTTAAGCGAGTCTGAAAGATTCACAAAAACTTTTATAAAAAGAAAGCTCCGCGGCAGCTGCTGCGGAGCTCTTTTTTACGATGTCATACGCCGCCAATGCCTGGCTGCGTTAGGTTTTCTGCGTCATGCACGGGTACATGTCATACTACTGTGCCATCTCCTTGCCGATAGCTTTGGCCTCTTCCAATTTTGAACCGAAGACTTCTTCATGGCGGGCGATCTTGTGTGCCGCATCAAACATGGTCCAGTTATAAATATCGTAGTTGTTGACCTGCTTGGTGTCAGCAGCAAGCAGAACTTTAGTCGGACCAATGAAGCTGGAAAACGTTCCCTGATAGCGTTTGATCAGTCCATCATACATTGCGCCTTCTTCGTAAGCTGCATCCGGCGCGTTGCTGGTCATGATGAAGAGTACCGGGATCTGACGGTCATTGTAGCTGCGCTGTTCTTTTTTGTAAGTGATGTACTGGAAGATCAGCCGCTCGTAGATGGCGCGAAATGCTGCGGTTACCTCGCTCAGATAGTTTGGCGAGCCGATGATCAGGCCGTCCGCTGTCCGGATGTCTTCCAGGACCGGGGTCAGGCCGTCCTTGCAGATGCAGTGTCCCAGGTTCTTTTCCAGCTTGCATCCGAAACAGGAAATGCATCCCGAATATTTTTCCAGGTCATACATGTTGTAGACCTTTACCTCTGCGCCTTCCTCTTTTGCACCTTCGCACGCTGCATTGATCAGCTGCGCTGTGTTCCAGTTCTTTCTCGGTCCTGCGTTGACTGCGATGATTTTTTTCATACTCTTCTCCTTTTTATTGGAATCCGTTCTCTACACAATCTGCAAATGCTGCGCCTGCGCCTTTCAGTGCCGGCAGCATGTAATCCTTATTGAACCGTACGACCGGAATGCGGTCGTAAGTCTTCATGCCAAGATGGTTCATGCCGCGCTCCATCATCATCAGACACTCCACCGCGCCGCGTCCGCTGCCGCCCGCACAGGCGATCAGCAATGCGTTCTTGTCTGCCAGTGTCCGGTTATGGATCGCATGATTTCTGCGCAGCCTGTCAAAGAACGCCTTAAAGCACTCGGTCGTTTCCTGCCAGTAAACAGCGCTGATGAAGACGATGCCGTCCGCATCCTCAAGCTTCTGATAGATGGCGGCGTAGTCATCCTGGATGATGCAGGTGCCATCGTCCCGGCAGGTGCCCCAGCCGTCGCCGCATGCTCTGCAGTGCTCGATGTTCATTGCATTCAGATGAATCTCCTCCGCCTGAATCCCTCTGTCAGCCAGACCGCTCACAAACATATTTTTAGCCGATGCCGTCAAGCCGTCCGTGTTTGGGCTGGACCAAATAATTACAACTTTCTTCATGTTTGATCCTCCTCTTTATTTGAATTGATTTGTTTTCGTTTTTCTGCCGCGAAGCTCACGCCTCGTCAGGCTGATACCGCACCGGAACGGTCCACGTTCCGTCCGGCAGATACTCTGTTATATAGACTTCACAGTTTCCGACATACTTGTTCCAATAGCCGCCGCGCGACTCCGGAGTCAGATATTCCAGGATGCCTTTCATGGCGATGGCGTGTGTGGAGATCAGGATGTTGCCGTCTGTTCTGCCATGCTCCTGTATAAACAGGCCGGCGCGCTCCACCACGTTGGAAAGCTGCTCCATTCCGTCCGGTGCCGGATTGTGGATGAAGTCGCTAAAGAACGTGATCACCTCCGGCGCCAGGTTTTGCAGATCCATTCCTTCGTATGGGCCGTAGTCCATCTCGATCAGACGCTCATCGATGATCGGCTCCAGCTCCGGTGCAAGGATCTTTGCCGTCTGCACCGCGCGGATCAGCGGGCTGGAATAGACCGCATCGAACGTGATGCCCTTTAGCATCGCCGCCGCTTCCTGTGCCTGCGCAATGCCTGTATCGTTCAGGGGATGATCGCTCCTGCCCTGCAGTGCCTTCTTGTTATTCAGTTCCGTTTGTCCATGTCGAATTATGTAAATCATTTTTCAATCACTCAAAGCCGCGAGGCTCCCTCGCCCTTCGGGCGGGGGCAGTCATAACCAATTCTTTTTCTTAAATATGATCAGGCAGACGACCACGATCGCAACGCTGACTGCGATCACGATCGGATAGCCTAATGGAGAATTCAGTTCCGGCATATATTTAAAGTTCATGCCGTACCAGCCGACGATGAGTGTCAGCGGCATAAAGATCGCCGTCACCACGGTCAGGATCGTCATGATGCGGTTCTGCTTCAGATCGATCTGCGATTGATACAGATCGCCCACCTGCAGCGCGTAATCCCGGAGGGATGCCGCCATATCATGCAGTCTGGCCATTCGGTTGGTGAACAAATGGAAGTAACGCAGGTTCTCCTCTTTGAAGAAATCGTTTTCGTTCTCCTCCAGTTCCTGGCTCAGGTCGATCAGCTGCTCGTAATGGACCCGCAGTTTTCGTATGTCGCCACGGATCTCCGACAAATGTTTCAGCGGCGTTTTATCCTCGCCGTCCAGTATGGCTTTTTCTATCTGGTTCAATTCCGTTTCCGTCTTCTCCATCATGCGCATGTCGCCATGCACGATCTGCTCAAGAAAGTCATACACAAAACGTTCCAGGCACGGCAGCTGCCACTGACGCGACCGTTTGATCTTTTCCACGATGCGCGAAGCCGTATCGCCGTCATCAATAAAGATGATGCCTTTCTCGTCAAGGACAAAGGCGAACCGTGCGCCATCGCCGGACAAGTTCTCACGATTCGGAATAAGAAACGTTCCAGTCAGCGAATCGATATTTACTTCTACTTTGGTATTATTAATCTCATTCAGGTTCAGGTCCAGATCGATTCCCAGGTCGAACGCCGCCTCCTGCTGCTCCCACTCGGCCGCGGTCAGGATGGCAACATACTGCGTATCGTTCGCAAAACAGTCCGCCTGCGTGCATTCTTCCAATGTCTTTTTTATGAGATAATACATTTTCCCCTCCTAGAGCTGCCTGCGCCCGTCGATGCTACATGCATCCGTTCATCGTAGCTTCCCCACCCGGACAAGCCATGCACAAAAATGTATTTGCACGCGCGTTTTTCCGTCAATGCAAACCAGCCTTTCGATACTGCGTTCCTCGTTCCCAACTAGTAATCGATATTCAGCAATTTTATTATATCTGATTGTCTGTTATTTTCAATTGTATGGTATTCTCAACGAGCATCATCAGCGTTTTCTGTCGCGGCGTAATGCATCGTCAGCACCTTTGAAAAATGCCCTCCTTCGCCCGTTGACAAGGCAGGTGTTTATTCCTAAAATAAGGGGTGGCAAACAATTATTCTTACAATATATAAGAAAAGTAATCGGAGGGATTATTATATGTACAAGAGAAGTCCAATTTCAGAGAGAGTGAGCGCCATTCGTGAGAAGTGCCGCAACACGAAACCTTCTCTGGATATCAATCGTTATAAGCTGGTGACCGAATTCTATATGGAAAACCCACAGCTCACCGGAATTCTGAAGCGTGCGAAGAACCTGCGCAACCTGTTTGAAAAACTGCCGGTGTGTATCAATGAGAATGAGCTCATCGTCGGCTGGCAGGGAACGAAGTACCGCTCCAGCGCGCTGTATCCGGAAGTATCCTGGACCTGGTTCATGGAAGAGCTGCGCTCCAATAACATCCGCACCCGTAAAGTGGACCCGTACGAGATCGACGAAGAAGATGAAAAATACCTGCTGGAGACCGGCGACTGGTGGCTGAAAAATAACATGAGCGCCATCGCCAACGAATACTATCCGCGTCCGCTGATGGACAAGCTGGACAAGAGCGGCGTCATCTACTTTAACGCATCCGAAAACGCTCAGGCTCCTGTAGGCCACTTCAATGCAAACTTCTGGACAGCTACCCGCAAGGGCTTCGGCGCTATCCGCGACGAGGCACTCGCCAAGCTGGAAGAATACGAAGAAAATGGTATCCCTGGTGAGGATATCGATAAATACCACTTCTACCGCGCAGTAGAGATCGTCTGTGATGGCATCATCATCTGGTCCAAACGTTATGCCGCAGAGGCGCAGCGCCAGGCAGACGAATGCACGGATCCGGTCCGCAAAAAAGAACTGGAGCGTATGGCTGACACATTAAACTGGATCATGGAGAATCCTTGCCGTACATTCTACGATGCACTGCAGTGCACATGGATGTATCAGCTGGCTATGTGTCTGGACGCACAGCTGCACGGCATCAGCTTTGGCCGCATTGACCAGTATCTGGGCAGCTACTATGAGGAAGACCTCAAAGCCGGCCGCATCACCCCGGAAGAGGGGCAGGAACTTGTCGACATGTTCTTCCTGAAACTCATGGAACTGAACAAGATCTGGAACGAGCGGGCTACACAGTCCAACCCTGGTTACACCTGCGGCACACTGATGACGCTGGGCGGCGTGGATATGGAAGGCCGCGACGCAACGAACGATGTTACCTATATGTTCCTGCAGGCAAGTGCCCGCCTGAAACTGATCATCCCGCAGGCACTGCGTGTCCATCCGGGCACACCGATGGATCTGTGGGAGGCAGGTATTGAGACAACCAAGATCTGCGGCGGCATCCCGACCTTTGAAAGCGATGAAGCAATCATCCCGGCACTGATGCGGCGCGGCATCCCGCTGGAGATGGCACGCAACTACTGTCTGATCGGATGCGTCGAGCCGGAAGTCGGCGGTTTTGAATGGGCTCAGCCTGGCGGCAACGGCACACAGTCTTATATCAATATCACCACGGCTATGCTGATGGCCATCAACAACGGTATCAACCCGTTCCGGCCAGCAGGCGCACCAAAGAATGAAAAGATTCAGGGACCGGAGACCGGTTACCTGTACGAGATGAACTCCATGGATGAGGTGCTCGCCGCTGTAAAGAAACAGTATGACTACTGGATGATGTGGCACGCAAACTGCACCAATGCATGGGAATCGGTCGCACGCTTCCACACCCCTCTGCCGATGGTATCCGCTACTATGACCGGATGTATGGAAAGCGGCAAAGATGTTATGTGGGGCGGCGCAATGTTCAACTCCACCGGTAACTCCTGCATCGGCATTGGCAACGTTGCTGACTCGCTGAACATCATCGACCAGGTCTGCTTCAAACAGAAACTGGCTACCACCCGCGAGCTGTACGATGCACTGATGAACAACTGGGAAGGTTACGAAGAACTGCGCCAGATCATCATGGGCAAGGTG
>JAFWCK010000041.1 GCA_017536965.1 Lachnospiraceae bacterium
CATTTCATCGGTTGCTGTATCAATGACTTGCAGGCCTGCGGAGTATGCATCGGTTGCATAGACAACACCTGCCTGGTTTGTTGCTTCTTTTACTGCTGCCTGAACTGCTTTTACATTTTCACAATAATTGATCTTGCTTTCCACAGTTGCCTCATCAATGCCGAGGTATTCAAAAATAGCCGTGGTATATTCGCCTACAGGTACGTCTGCTCCGCCTTTTGCAAACAGGAACTCTGCTCCGTCAAATGCTGCTTTCAGATCTGCAAAAGATGTAAGGCCTGCCGGATTGTCATCAGGAACGACCAGCACACACTTGTTCTGAAGCATTTTGAAACGGGTTCCCGGAACGACAAAATCGCTGCCGTCTGTGTTGATCTCTGCATCAGCCGTGATATCGATCTGATTCATCTGCTTTGCTCCTGCAGAAATAAAGATATCGCAGACACCGCCTGCCTTGATTGCCTTCACAAGGTCGCCGGATGACTGATAGTTTGCGTTTACGACTACGTTTGGATGCTGCTTGTTGAAGAGTCCAATGACCTTATCCAGAGATTCCGTCATGGATGCTGCTGCGTAAATATTGAGTTCACCGGAAAGTGCATCCGGAGCAGCGATGGCACCGGATGGTGCAGCTGTGCTTTGGCCATCCTGCGGAGCTTCCTCTTTTTTGCCGCAGGCTGCAAGCATTCCGATAACCAGAATAGCAGTAATGATGAGTGCAATTGTTTTTTTCATGGTTTTCTCCTTTCGCTGACTGAACAGCATAAAAAATAAAAATGTCCGTCTTCCTTCCGAAGCGGACAAAACCATGCCAAAAACAGCACTGCCTATAATCCGCCTCCTTTTCATTGCAGATCTATTTATGATCTGCCCGGAAGGCTCTGCCGTTTCCAGCTCGAACCCCGACACGAACTTTCCCGTTTGAGAAATCGTGTGGCTTTATCTCCATGGTTTCCTTTAGGCGATAAAGCTCGAAGACTGTCCAAATTATGCCACTTGGAAAAGAAAAAGTCAATTTTGACCAGATAATTGCTTTTTTGCACAGAAATAAAAAAGCGGCGTGGAACACGCCGCTTGATAAAACATGCTTGATAAGTGAACGACTAACGCAGTCTGTCGATCCAGCTCTCCTTGACTTTTCCGTCTTTGCCGACTTTCTTTGCTTCAACCTGTGGACCACGGACTCTCTTCGCAGAAAGCACGTACAGTCCGGATACCATCGCTTTGACTTCCTGTTTTGGAAGTACCGTCTTATAGACGTCCCTGTCACATACCAGACTGGTGATCCGGTTTCCGACCTTCACTTTCAGCATTGGCATTTTGCCAATCTTGCCCAGACGAGGAACCTGATCATACACAGCCTTTGGAAGTCCGGCATCTTTTAAGCGTACTTTCTTTTTATCAATGATATAAAAGGACATCGGCTGAGCACCTTTCTGCAGCGCCGCTTCATTTTCCTTTGTTTTCTTCTCTGCTCGTCTGCCAAAGAAAACCAGCGCTCCCAAACCAAGAGCAACAACACCGGCAACGATAATTACGATTATTAACCATGTAGGCATAAGTTTTCTTCCTTTCTCTCTGAATGCTGACGTATTCTACACTATTTTGCTTCTTTTATCAATGTATTCAGAATGTATTTTTCCTGCACCTCGATATGTCTTTCTATCTCTTTGCAGGCTGCGCGGACATTTTTGGAAGCAATAGCATCAATGATCTTCTTGTGCTCTTCCACGATCGTGCCCTTGTTTTTCATATCCTTTATGTATTCCAGCCGGTAACGGAAGATGTGCTCTTTCAGGTTATGCAGCATCTGAACCAGTCGGTCGTTCTTTGTAATAGAATAAATAGCCTCATGAAAGGCAACATCCTGTTTTGTGATCTCTTCTATTGTTTCATTTTTGACAGCTTCTTCTGTCTTTGCATTTATTTCTTCAAACAATGCAACGTTTTCCGGCTGCACATTTTTACAAGCCAACTCACAAGCAAGGCTTTCTAACACTTTCCGGATCTCCAGCACTTCCCTCAGATCCTTCTCATTGATCGGGGCTACCTCCGCTCCTTTTCGGGCTGTCATTATGACCAGGCCTTCCAGTTCCAGCTTCCGGATCGCTTCGCGGACCGGTGTACGGGAAACTCCCAACTCATTGGCCAGCTTGATCTCCATCAGCCTCTCACCCGGTTTCAGATCTCCGGTAATAATTGCCTCACGAAGTGTTTTAAAAACGATATCACGCAAAGGGATATACTCATCATAGTTGACTTTTAAATTTACCATAGGTTTCTCCTTTTAATGCCTCAATACATAAGTCTGCTTTTTTCGGATCATTGAATATACCGAAAATGACAGAACCCGAACCGGTCATCATGGCACCAAGTGCACCATGGTGCAGCAGTTTTTCTTTAACTGCCGATATCTCAGGATGCTCCTGCACGGCCACCTGTTCTAAAATGTTACCCATACAGGAAGCCATTTTTGCCAGATCCTGTTTTTCAATCGTTTTCACTATTTCATCAATATCCGGATGGACCAGATTTTTCGCTTCATCCGCCTTCTCATAAGCCCAGACGGTGGAAATGCCAAAGTCCGGCACGATCAGCACCAGATATCCATGCGGCGCATCCGGAAGCGCAGTCAGTTTTTCTCCGATCCCTTCTGCCAGATACGTTCCTTTGCGCAGGCAGAAAGGCACATCCGCACCCAGCTTTAGGGCAAGGTCATCCAGTATATCTGCTTTCGCATGAAGGTCAAACATCTCATCCATCGCAAGGATGACGGCTGCCGCATCGGTGCTGCCTCCGGCCATTCCTCCCTGCATCGGGATCTTCTTTTCAATATGGATATTCACTCCAAAGGGCAGATCAAAAGTCTGCTTCATCAAACGGGCTGCTTTGTATGCCAGATTCTTCTCATCTGTCGGAACGCGCGGATCATCACAGGTAAGTGAAATCCCCTCTTTCCGGCGCTCTACCGTAACCAGGTCATACAGATCTACCGTCTGCAGGATCATCCGCACCAGATGATACCCATCGTCCCGTCTGCCGGTAATATCAAGCGCAAGATTGATCTTCCCATATGCCTTTCTCGTGATCTTATCTGAAGAAGCCATCGGCATCTGCATCCTCCTGATTTTCACCCAAAACCTGCTATTTTACGGCAAAAAAACAAGCCTGTTGAAAAACCGCCTGATCCCGTCCGAAAACTTTTGTATATTGTATACAGTATACTATCGGATTGTTTTTTATTCAAGCCATAAATCCATGTTTACCATTTTTCCGTGAAATGCTAAAATTTAGCCATGAGCGTTTTTGATATTATCTCTTTATTAGGCGGTCTTGCCATGTTTTTGTATGGCATGAGACTGATGGGGGACAGCCTGAAGGAAGGCTCGTCCGGAACACTGAAGGTTGTCATTGAAAAGGTCACGAACAACCCCATTAAGGCGTTTCTTCTTGGTCTTTTGGTCACAGTCATTATTCAGTCTTCCACGGCGACTATTGTTATTACTTCCGGCTTAGTTGCTGCCGGCATCCTTTCTCTTCACCAGTCACTCGGTATTATCTTAGGTGCCAACCTTGGTACCACCATCACCGGTCAGATCATCCGGCTTATGGGTCTTAATGCGGATTCTGCTTCTTTCCTTCGGATCTTTCAGCCATCTACGCTCGCTCCGGTCGCTTTGATCATCGGTATCATCCTGATCATGTTTTTCAAGTTCCGCAATTCCCATACCATCGGCAACATTGCCATTGGTTTTGGTATTCTGTTCAGCGGTCTTCTCAATATGTCTGCATCGGTAACCGTCCTCTCAGAAAGTGGTCTGATCGATCATCTGTTCTCCACGCTGGGAGATAATGTCTGGCTGGCATACCTGGTCGGTGCAGGTGTTGCTTTCATGCTGCAGAGTTCCTCCGCGACTGTTGGTATTCTGCAGACCTTTGCCCTGGCAGGCACGATTCCATTCAAAACTGTGTATGTCATCATCGTCGGTATCTACCTGGGTGACTGCCTGACCACAGGTATTGTATGCTGGATCGGCGCACAGACGGATGCAAAGCGTGTCGGTATCGTCAATATTATTTATAACCTGGCAAAAACCATCCTGGTTATCCTTGTTGTCACCCTGATCCATCAATTTGGCGGTTTGGCCACCCTTTGGAATACTCCGATGACGCCTGGCACCATTGCCAACGCGAACTCCATCTTTAACCTTGCATGTGCTCTGCTCCTTCTGCCATTTGTTTCTCTATTTGAGAAGCTCACCATAAAGCTTGTAAAAGACAAACCAAAGCCAGTCGGGAAATACAGCGATAAGCTTTCCGAGCTGAACCCTGTATTCTTTGCAACTCCTGCGCTGGCATTCCGCAGCTGCTATGATATTCTTCTGACCATGCTGGATATCGCCACTTCCAACATTTATAAGGCACTGGATCTGTTTTCCAACTTTAACAGAAAGCAGATGGAAGAGATTGAAAAAGAAGAAGACAGTATCGATGAAATGACAGATAGTGTCTGTAACTATCTGATGCAGCTTTCACCGCATGTAAAAGAGGATCTACATATATCGATCCTGGATCAGTATAATAAAATTGTAACGCAGTTTGAACGTTTGGGCGATCACGCCATGAATATTGCAGAAGCGGCAGAGAGTCTGCATGACAGCAAGTCCTCATTTACAGAAGATGCTATGGCGGAATTAAGTGTGGTCCGCTCGCTTCTGGATGAGCTTCTGCAGTATACCCGGCAGGCATTTGAGAAAAGAGACGCTGTGGCTGCACGCCATATCGAACCATTAGAGGATGTCATGGATGATATGGTCAATAAACTGCATGACAATCATCTGATCCGTCTTCGCTTGGGACTTTGCTCCACGCAAAATGGTATTCTCTTCCTGGATGTCCTTTCCAACCTGGAACGTATTTCCGATACCTGTTCCAACGTTGGTATCTCGGTTGTTGCCCGTGTCAATCCGGATCTGGCATCCCTTGCACACAACTATGTTACTTCCCTGCATCAGGGTTCTGATGAGCAGTTCAACAAGGATTATCAGGAAGCGCATAACAAATATTTCTCCCTGTTAGAAGAAACCATTCCGCTTGATAAAAAACTGGATGAGATAAAAGAGCCCGATTTCAATGAACTTACAGAGTCGTAAGCTCTTCTTCCGTTTCTACTAAGAGATTCAGCAGGTCTTCCTGCTGTTTTTCATTTTGATCTATCTCTGCCTGGATCTCCATCAGCTTTTCAAAATCCGAAGCTAATGCCGGATCCGCCAGCTGCTCCTGCAGGATCCTTGTTTTTTCTTCACTCTCTGCAATCTGTCCCTGAATTTTTTCAATCTTCCGTTCGATCCTTGCCCGGAACTTTCCAGGATTTTTGATCTCTGCTGATGAGACTGATGCAGCAGTATCGGCTGCTGCAGGCGTTTTGGATACTTCTTCTGTAGTGCTGCGTTTTTCTTTTTCCCGCAGATACTCATCATACCCGAACGGATACTGTGTCACTTCGCCATTTGTAAAATCCAGAATGCCTGTTGCAACTTCCCGAATGAAATAACGGTCATGAGAAACAAACAAGACTGTACCGGTATAGCTTTGCAGCATTTTCTCCAAGGCTTCTTTGCCCGGGATATCCATATGATTTGTCGGTTCATCCAGAATCAAAAAATTCGGACGGGTATAAAACATTTTACATAGAGCCAGCCGTACCCGTTCCCCGCCGGAAAGCTGTCCTATTTTTGTTTCCACTTCTTCCTGCGAGAAGGAAAAAGCTGCCAGCGCACTGCGAGCTTCCAGATTGGTCAGTTTCGGATAGGTGTCCTGAAAGTTTTCCAGCACACTCTGCGTTGGGTCCTCATCATTGATCACGGCTTTCTGCTGATCAAAATATCCTGCATCCACATTTTCGCCTACGGTAAAAGAACCGCTGAGCGGCGGGATCAGTCCCACCAAAGTTTTCAGCAGTGTGGATTTTCCCATTCCATTTTCTCCGATCACTGCCAGACGCTCTCCCTTCTGCAGACGGAAAGAAACCTCCGAAAGCAGATGATCATAACCGATGCCCAATTTTTTTACATTCAGCACTTCCGAATAACTAGTCCGGTAAGGAGAAAAATAAGCACGAAATGTATCAGTATCAAAACGCCGCGGTTTTTCGATCAGCTCCATGTGCTCAATCACTTTCCTTTTGGAACGGGTGGCAGATACCTTGGTCGGCGTATTCTTCCATTTTTCGATCCATTCGGAAAGACGTTTAATCTCTGCCTGCTGCGCTTCATAATCTTTTTCCTGCTTTGCCAGTGCTTCTTCTTTTTGCTTTACAAATGCAGAATAATTTCCCGCATACCGTTTCATGCGGTGATATTCAATCTCATATGTCACATCAACGATCCGGTCCAGAAAAGCACGGTCGTGGGAAACGATAACAACTGCATTTTTATATTTCTTCAGATAATCTTCCAGCCATTCAATGGACGGAAGATCCAGATGGTTTGTCGGCTCATCTAATAAGAGAATATCCGGATAGGATAACAAGAGCTTGATAAACGCGATCTTTGTCTGCTGCCCTCCGGAAAAAGAACCAATCGGACGGTCCAGTTCTTCCAATGCAAAACCGAACTTTTGGAACATGATCTCCATTTCCCGTTCACTGGAATCGCCGGAAAGTGCATCATAGCGCCGCTGCAGAGATGCATACTCATTCAGCAGCCTCTGCCTTACATCATCTTCCTCTTTTCCGGCAGCCAGCAATGTTTCGATCTCGTTCATCCGCGCCTGTACAGCATAAAGATCTGCAAACACTTTGCAGATTTCATCCCGTGCAGAGATGGATCCATCCGGGAAACTGATCTGCTTCTGCAGACCGATCCGCTGTTTCCCCTGCATGAAGATCCCGCTCTTTTCATCGCTGTCCAGGTTGCTCATTTCTATTTCACCGCTGATCAACTTTAATAAAGTGGTCTTGCCACATCCATTGCGTCCGACCACCGCAATCTTTTCCCTGTCACGGATCTCGAAATTCACATCTTCAATTATGGTATCCGCGCCGTACTGCACCAGCGCGTGACGGATCTGATATCGCATAATATGATTTGTTCTTTATTTTTTCTTTCCCGGGCAGTACGGTGCTAAAAAGCATTCTTCGCATTTCGGACTGCGCGCAGTGCAGATGCTTCTGCCATGTGCAATGATCTGGATATTCCATAAGATCCAGTGATCTTTTGGAAGACATTTTTCCAGATCCTTCTCCACTTTTGCCGGATCCTCACTTTTGGTCAACCCCAGTTTACGGGAGATCCGCCCCACGTGCGTATCCACCACGATGCTTGGGATATCATAAATATTACCGCGGATAACATTTGCCGTCTTCCTTCCTACACCCGCAAGCTTTGTCAGTTGATCAATATCCGACGGAACCTGTCCATTGTACTCATCCAGCAGCTGATTTGCACAGGCGATCAGGTTTTTTGCCTTGTTATGATAAAAACCGGTAGAATGAATATCCTGCTCCAGTTCTTTCAGATCTGCTTTGGCAAACGCCTCAATATTCGGATACTTGACATACAGATCTTTCGTGACCAGGTTTACGCGCGCATCTGTACACTGTGCACTCAGGATTGTCGCAAACAGCAGCTGCCATGCATTATCGTAATCCAGCCAGCATTTTTTCTGTACACTGTAATGTTCATCTAATTGCTCCAGGATCTTAGTGATGCGTTCCTGTTTTTTCATACAATGATCCCTCCTCCGAGCACGATCTCCTGATCATACAGCACCAGCGACTGCCCTGGTGTCGGTGCCCGCACGCCTTCGTCAAATAAGACGATCAGTTTCTCATCCACCAAAAGAGCCATTCCCGCATTCTCTCCCTGAGAATAACGGATCTTTGCCGTCACCCTAAGCGGTGAGGAAATTGTATCTAAAGCCATCAAATGCACCTGATCTGCGATGACCTGTTTTTGAAAGAGTTCCTCATTCGGGCACAGCACCACTTCATTGGTTTCTTTTCTTTTTTCACAGACATAAAGCGGTGCAGGCAGACTTAAGCCCAAACCCTTGCGCTGACCGATCGTATAATGGATCAGTCCTTTATGCTGTCCTAAGACATTTCCTTTTGTATCGACAAAATTTCCCGGTTCATTGTTTTTTGGATCACGGATACCTTCTTTTTCCAGAAAGGCAGCATAATCGCCATCCGGGATAAAGCAGATATCCTGGCTGTCTCTCTGCTGTGCATTTTCCAGTTCCAGATCCTCTGCAATCTCACGCACTTCCATTTTTAGGAGTTCTCCTAATGGAAACATGATCTTGGAAATCTGTTCTTGTGACAGCTGATACAGCATATAGCTCTGATCTTTCGAACGGTCTCTTCCTTTGCTGATCGCATAGCGGCCATTCTCCAGGATCACGCGCTTCGCATAATGTCCTGTTGCCACACGGTCGAATCCGTTTTCCATTGCCCAGCCTAGAAGCAGTGCAAACTTGCAGTTCCTGTTACAGTAAACACAAGGATTCGGTGTTTTTCCATCTTCATAAGCCGTCACAAAATCTTCGATCACAGTCTTTCGGAAAAAGTCCCTGCCATCGATCACATGGAACGGAATAGAGAGATGCTCTGCTGCATTTTTTGCCCGCTCTACATCTTTTTCATAACCGTCATGCAGGACCAGGTATGCCCCTTCTACTGTTTGGTATTCTTCTTTTAATATGGCTGCTGCGACCGAAGAATCTACTCCGCCGCTCATGGCTACCAGGATCTTAGGCATCCTCTTCACCTTCCTTCCGGATGATTTCTCTTAGATTATCAAAAAAGTTTAACAACGTCTTCTTTATTTCCGGCACTGTCTTTGGCACATGCTTAGGACGGAAAACAAAATACGGATTTGCTTCTGCTACAAACCGCAGGGTACTCTGATTCGATTCCCCGATCACACGGCGTTTGCCTGGCTGCGTTTCTTCGTTATACGATTTCAGGAACCAGTGGATCTTATAGGTATCGACCGGAGCCAATTTGTAAATACTGATCTTGAACTCACTCTTGCCGCCGGATATTTCCGTGATAAAGACCTCGTGAGCTTTTGCTTTCATTAAGGCGACTTCCAATAGATTTTCCGTCACCTGCGGGATCGGACCAAAACGGTCCTCCAGTTCGCTGCGGATATCTTCCTGATCTTCCTCATTCACAATGGCAGAAATCTTTTTATACATGTTCAATTTTTCATATTCGTTTTTAATATAGTCTGCCGGGATAAAACCATCGATAGAGAGATCGATCGTCGTATCATAATCACCCAGGACATATTCTCCCTTCAAGAGGGATACCGCCTCGTTAAGCAGTTTGCAGTACAGCTCATATCCGACAGCCTCCATATGACCGGATTGTTCTGCGCCAAGCACATTGCCTGCACCACGGATCTCCAGATCGCGCATAGCGATGCGGATCCCGCTTCCCAGATCCGAAAACTCCCGGATAGCTTTCAAACGGTTCTCTGCGATCTCCGCCAGGATCTTATCCTTCCGATACATTAAAAACGCATATGCCGTACGGTCAGAACGTCCAACCCGGCCTCTAAGCTGATATAGCTGGGACAGACCAAAACGGTCCGCATCATGCACAATGATCGTATTTACATTGGAAATATCCATACCTGTCTCGATAATGGTTGTGGAGACCAGTACATCGATGTCACCCGCCACGAAATCTTCCATGATATTTTCCAGTTCCCGCGATGACATCTTACCATGTGCATATGCCACTTTCAGATCCGGCACCATATCCTGGATCTTCGCGGCAATCATATCTATATTATTCGTCAGATTATAAACATAATAGACCTGACCGCCTCTGCGCGCTTCTCTTAGGATCGCCTCGCGTACAGCATCTTCCGAATATTCCATCACATACGTTTGGATCGGAACACGGTCGATTGGCGGCTCGGTCAGAAGGCTCATATCACGGATCCCGGCCAATGACATGTGCAGTGTCCTTGGGATCGGTGTTGCGCTTAATGTCAGTACATCCACATCCTTGCGTAGCTGTTTGATCTTTTCCTTATGGGAAACTCCAAATCGCTGTTCCTCATCAATGATCAACAATCCCAGATCTTTAAAAACGATATCTTTGCTAAGCAGGCGGTGTGTTCCCACTACGATATCGACCATACCTTTTTTTAAGTCTGCTACGATTTTTTTCTGTTCCCCGGCGCTTACAAAACGGGAAAGCATTTTGACCGTAACCGGATAGTTGCTCATCCGATGGAGGAATGTATTGTAATGCTGCTGTGCGAGGATAGTTGTCGGCACTAAGAATGCAACCTGCTTGCCCTCCTGAACTGCTTTGAAAGCCGCGCGGATCGCCACCTCGGTCTTTCCAAATCCCACATCGCCGCAGATCAGGCGGTCCATGATCCTGCCGGATTCCATATCCGCTTTTACATCTTCAATCGCGCGCAGCTGATCATCCGTTTCTTCAAATTCGAATTCCTCTTCGAATTCTTTTTGCCAGACCGTATCCGGCAGATAGCGATATCCCTGCTTTGCCTGCCTGGCTGCATAAAGTTTTACCAAATCTGCCGCGATGTCTTTCACGGCTGTACGGACTTTTGCTTTGGTATTAGACCATTCTTTCCCACCCAAACGATGAACTTTCGGTGTCGCCCCGTCCGCACCGGAATATTTCTGTATTTTATCAAACTGCGTTGCAAGTACATACAGCGACGCATTATTTGCGTAACTGATCTTCATATAATCTTTTTCGATCCCGTCCACGGTCATCCTCTCGATACCGCGGTAAATACCGACACCGTGCTGCTCGTGCACCACATAATCGCCAATATTCAGATCAGTAAAATCTTTGATCGGATCTCCAGAATAACGTCTTTTGCGCCGCTTGTTCCGGCGGCGTGCACCGTAAATATCCACTTCTGTGATCACGCTGCATCGGATATCCGGATATTCAAAGCCGGTACGGATATTCCCTACTTCCACCTGCAGCGGGATCTGTGCATCCTGCAGTTCTTTCGCAAGCCGTTCTGCACGGATCGGACTGGCTGTGAACAAAGAAATATGCCATCCTTCTTTTTTATATCGTTTCAGGTCCTCTACCAGATCAGCAA
>JAFWCK010000003.1 GCA_017536965.1 Lachnospiraceae bacterium
CTATGCGACTTGCTATAATCATGAGGGCCTTCATATGCAAACAAAGGATCTGCGGTGTATAAGTGAAAAGTTTGCAATTGAAAACTATCTGGTCCAGTACCATCAATTGTATGAAAAAAAACCAGAGCTTCTGAGACCATTAAATTCAATGGAGTTAACGTAGCTATATAAGAATTTCTTATATAAATAAAATAGGCTCTCGGAATCTTGAGTCTGCCGGCCAAGATCCATCGGTCGGATGAACCTTGATAAGTAAATATTATCCAGGACAGTACAGACGTGTAATAAGATTTGAAAAAATGGCGCACTTTAATAGACCATACGTCAGAAATGGATTATACTGGTATTGCTTATTCAGTTAAGCGGCTTGCTCAAAGAGATCTTTTAGGTGGGATGACTTTGGCAAAGCCCATGCATCAAGATGTTGACACATCATGATGGCGAAGAGGCGGCAGTACCACATCTTAGATGACCGGTGTCTGCCGTCTTCTAATTTATAATCGATCTTTTCTCTCTTATTACACCTCTCTGAAGACGTTCTTGCATTGTATTCCAGTTTCCATTCCTTACTGCTTCTGGGCGGATCATTAAACAGTCTTGGATTATCCTTTAGAACAAGATGAACGGTACGCCCGTAGACTGCATCTGAGCAGGGATGCTCACATGTGCAGACCGGCTTGCCTCCGGCAAAGCTGATTTTAGGACATTTGAACTTCGTTCTTCCTTTTGCAGTTTCCGTACCATCTCTACGCATCCGAAAGCCTTCTCGGCAGATGGGAACGCCATCGTCTCCGATTGTAAAGTCGTCTTTATAAACCGGTGGACGACCGCCCTTTCCGTTCAAGTCAATAAATGGCTGAATACCATGATCACGACAATATTCGTAGTAAGCCATGGCATCATGTGCCGAATCGAGCAGGAGCTTGGTTACATGGGCCTCCGGAAAGAACTGCTGCATGGAGAAGTAGTTATACAGAAAGCCATGTGAATCATGTCGTGAAGCTGGTCCCAGAAGTGGGAACACAGGAAGGTCGCTTCTGGAGTCAGATGCTGTGAGCATGTAGAGATCATACCCGAAATAGTAACGGTCTCTATGGGAATCCCAACCGATGTTACAATCCGGCTGATGGTAGATACGGTTGCATTTACAGTCACGGATCCCTTTTTCCAGGCAATCGCAGGTGCGGGTTTTCCGCTCCCGGGCACCGGTATAAACAGGGGTTCCGTCACCGGAGACAGCAAGGTTCTCCAGGTCGATCAACCCTTCTCTAACGGATTTATCCAGAAACTGGGACTTAAAGACATCAAAGAGACGCCTGGCCGGAACAAAATCCTGAGGCGGATCAATTTCAAATTTCGCCAGAAGATCATAAACAGTCACTTTTTCAACCGGATCAGCCTTTTCACCCTTTTTCTTCGGCTTTTTGGGTTTCTCCTTCGGAGGATGAAGTGGATCAGAATTGTTATTCTGATCTGACAGCCACATGCGTCGGGTGAAGTCGTAGAAAGTGCCGACGCCGGGAGTATCCCCGACAGTAAAACCGGAGAGGATTGCGTAAAGATAGTTCTGCTTCAGGGAAGAAGCCCAGGAAGTAAGGGAAGGGACTTTGAATTTCATGGAAAGCAGATAGGAGCGCAGCATATCAGAAGGAAGTCTTGGCGGTGGACCGAATGCGGAATAACGATCCTGCATGATCTGATCCACAGGAGAAAGGTCAAGGTTCCAGAACTGTTCCAACACTTCCCAGGTAGCAGCATCGAAAGAGGTATCTGCATCTGGATAATATTTACGGAGTTGAGCCAGGACACGATCCTGGTAGGCGGGGAGTCCGCCAGTGTTAACAGGTTTCAAAGTGTGCACCTCCAATCAAGAGCGTATTTGCTTCTTAATTGAAGGGCGCGCCTCGCTTCCTCTGCGAGGCATAGTAAGCGAGGCGCGCCGCACATTTCAGCCCCTATGTCAACTGTTTTCTGCAGAAAAAGTGGGGGAATTTATATAATGGAACCTCTGAGAGCCAGTAGTTATGCGGCTCAGAGATTCCGAGAGTCTATAAAATATTAAAGGAGGATAAACATGAAAAGAAAATAATTGGCAATCGTACTTGTCGGCGCAATGGCAGTCAGCCTTGCAGCTTGTGGGGGATCCGGAGCTCCTGTAGACGACATCTCCGCTGATACCGCAGCAACGACCGGCAGCGGAGGCTCAAGCTCTGATTCGCTCCACCTTGTAAACGGTAAGATCGAAGTAGATGCCCCACTGAAAGCACTTGCGGCTGCTTACGAGGCCGAGACAGGCGTTCATGTTGAAATAGAGTCCATTGGCGGTGGCGTCGATATTCAGGGACAGCTGAAACAGTATTTTCAGGGCAATAACATGCCGGATATTTTTGTGAACGGCGGTGCGACCGATTTCGCTAACTGGGAAGGTCTTCTCGCGGATATGAGCAGCGAAGCATGGGTAGAAGATACGGAAGCTGAATATGTAGACGTTGACGGCAAAGTTGTAGGCTTCCCTTACACAACAGAAGCAATCGGCCTGGCTTACAACGCAGATATTCTCGAAAAAGCAGGCATCGATCCGGCATCGATCACAGGACCGGATTCCATGAAAGCTGCATTCGAGACGCTTGATTCCAAGAAGGATGAGCTGGGGCTTA
>JAFWCK010000042.1 GCA_017536965.1 Lachnospiraceae bacterium
CCTGTCCGCCTGCCAGGAGCATGGCAATGCATTGTTTCCCAGACATATAGTTACCTCCTAAAATCCACGTGCCAGATCTCGTCCGCGTACTCCCGGATCGTGCGGTCCGAAGAGAAGTAAGCCGAGCCGGCGATATTCACAAGGGACATGGCGCCCCAGCGCGCGCTGTCTCTGTAAAGTGTATCCAAATGCGCAAAGGCTTTGACATAGGCATCAAAGTCCTTTAAGACAAAGAACTCATCGCCGTGGGCCATCAGGTCATCATAGATATCCCAAAAGCCCAGTGCCTCGCCCGCACTGTTTTTCAATGTTCCATCCACCAGCTGCGAGAGGATCTGAGACAGGCGTGCATCGCGCTGTGCTTCCTCCGCCGGATTGTAGCCGCCTTTTTTGCTGTAGGTTTCGGTCTCTTCCGCGGTCAGGCCGAAGATCTCCATGTTCTCTTCGCCCACGCGCTCTAAGATCTCCACGTTGGCGCCGTCTAGAGTGCCCAGTGTGATGGCGCCGTTCATCATGAACTTCATGTTGCCGGTGCCGCTGGCTTCTTTGCCGGCGGTCGAGATCTGCTCGGAGATATCGGCAGCAGGGTAGATGAGCTGCGCGTTGCTGACGCAGAAGTTTTCTATAAAGACCACCTTGATCTTTTTGCTTACCACCGGGTCATTATTGACCAGGTCTGCCACGGCGTTGATCAGGTGGATGACTTCCTTGGCAAAGTGATAGCCCTGCGCCGCCTTGCCCGCAAAGATAAAGGTGTACGGGCAGATATCCAGCTCCGGCTCCTCGCGCAGACGGTTGTACAGATACATGATCTTAAGCACATTCAAAAGCTGTCTCTTATAAGCGTGGATCCGCTTCACCTGAATATCAAACACAGAATCGGTATCTACGTCGATGCCGCTTTCCTTTTTAATGTATGCCGCCAGGCGCAGCTTGTTCTGCCGTTTTACCTCGCGGAGCCGCAAAGCCAGTTCGGCATTGCCGACATACTCGCTTAAATCGCCGATGCGGTTGAAATCGCTCCGCCAGCCCTCGCCGATGGTCTCGGTGATGAGGGCAGCCAGTGCCGGGTTGGACTGGATCAGGAACCGGCGATGACTGATGCCGTTGGTCTTATTGTTAAACCGCTCCGGGAATGTGCGGTAGAGATCCCGGAAGGTATCTTTCTTTAAAATCTCCGTATGCAGTGCCGCCACACCGTTCACGGAGTGGGAGCAGATGACGGACAGGTTAGCCATGCGGACCGTGCCGTCCCAGAGGATGGCGGTCTTGCGCATGGTATCGTAATCGGCCATGCTGTTCTTTTCCATGGTCTCGCGGTAGCGGCGGTCGATCTCCTCGATGATCATATACACACGCGGCAGCAGATCTTTGAGCAGATCGATCGGCCATTTCTCCATAGCTTCCGGCAGCACGGTGTGGTTGGTAAAGGAAAAGGTCTTTAACGTAATCTCCCACGCCTCGTCCCAGCCTAAGCCTTCTTCATCGATCAGAAGGCGGATGAGCTCCGGGATGCAGAGCGTCGGATGGGTGTCGTTGATATGGATGCTGATCTTATCCGGGAATTCGGCTAAGCGATCCCTTCCGTAGGAATCGATGAATTCGCGCAGGATGCTGCCCACGCCGGCGGCCGCCAGCAGGTATTCCTGGCGGATACGCAGTTTCCTGCCCATGCCGTTGCTGTCATCCGGGTAGAGGATGGAGGTCATGGCATCGATCTCGCTGCGCTCACGCATGGCAGCCGCATAGTCGCCGCGGTTGAAGGCGTCCATATCGATGGTCTCTTTTAACGGCTGAGCATCAAACAGGTGCAGGATGCCGACCTTCTTTCCGCCTTCCCCGACGATAGGGATGTTGTACGGAATTGCGGCCACGCTCTGGTAGCCTTTATGCTCAAAGTGGGTCTCGCCGTCCACGTAGGTACGTTCCACATATCCGCCAAAGCGGACTTCCACCTGGCGCTTTGGATTCATGACTTCCCACGGATAATCGTTTTCCAGCCAGGCATCCGGCAGTTCCACCTGCCTGCCGTCTTCTATTTTCTGGCGGAAGAGGCCAAACTTATACCGCAGGCCTATACCGCTGCCGTTCACACCGACGGCAGCCATGGAATCTAAGAAGCAGGCTGCAAGACGTCCCAAGCCGCCGTTGCCAAGACCCGGGTCCGGCTCGTATTCCAGCAGGTCGTTTAAGTCGTCGCCCATTTCTGCAAGGGCCTCGGCGACGATGTCACGGACGCCCAGGTTGCATAAGTAATTTTCCAGGAGCCGTCCGATCAAAAACTCCATGGAGAAGTAGTAGACTTTCTTTTCTTCGTTGGCACGGATCTCTTTTAGGTTTTCGGAGCGGACGGTGCCGGCCTGTGTGGCCACCATTTTGGCCAGTGCCATATATTTTTCAAACCCGGAGCAGCTCTCATACGGTCTGGCGTACGTGCTCTGCAGGGTCTGTGCAAATGACTCTTTAAAGGTTTCTTTATTACTGAACATCAATGTTTTACGGGTTTCCTTTCGTTTTTTTGGAAGCAGCGGCTTTGGCTGTGCGCGGCTGTTTTGCGCTGCCTGCGGGTGCTGCTGCACGCGACAGCTTCCACACAGTTCCGCCCACTGGCGGGATGGTGATCTCAATGGAGTATGGCTGCCCATGCATCGGGATCTTTTCTGCCTTGACCGGCGCATCCGACACCTGTCCGCTGCCTCCGTATTCCGGCATGTCGGAATTAAAGACTTCTTTATAGGTCCCGGCTTTTGGCACGCCGATGCGGAATTTCTTATAAGTCTGCACGCCAAAGTTGAGCGCGCAGAGGGCAAAACTCCGGCCGCTGTCCGCGGTGCGGATGTAGCTGAGGACATTCTGTTTAGCGTTATCCGCATCCAGCCAGGTGAAGCCGCTCCAGTCGTGATCGCAGCTGGTCAGGGCTTTTTCTTTTTTATAAAAATGATTTAAGGCTTTCACATACTGCTGATGCTTTTTATGCGATTCATAATCCAGCAGGAACCATTCCAGCTGCTCGTACTCGCGCCATTCAATAAACTGCGCGATCTCGCTGCCCATAAAGGTGAGCTTCTTGCCCGGGTGCGTCATCTGGTAGAGCAGGAGAAGTCTCAGGTTGGCAAACTGGCGCCAGTAATCGCCCGGCATGCGGCCGATCAAAGACTTCTTGCCGTGCACCACCTCGTCATGCGAGAGCGGCAGGATAAAGTTCTCGTTAAAGGCATACATCATGGAGAAAGAGAGCAGAGAGTGGAACTCGCTCCGGGACGGGAAGTCCGTCTGCATGTAGCGCAGGGTATCGTTCATCCAGCCCATGTCCCATTTGTAGTGGAAGCCCAGCCCGCCGGCATCCGGCGGATAGGTGACCAGCGGCCACGCGGTGCTTTCCTCGGCGATGGTGTAGACCTCCGGGTAATACGTTCCGACCATGCGGGCCAGATCCTGGAAGAAGCTGATGGCGTTGAGGTCTCCCTCTGTGCCGTCTTTGTTGAAGCGCTTCTTGGAATCGTCGTCGATGCCAAAGTTCATATAGAGGATGCTGCTCACGCCGTCCACGCGGATACCGTCCGCATGGAACTGCTCCAGCCAGAACATGGCGGAGGAGAGCAGGAAACTTCTTACCTGTCCGCGGCCAAAGTCAAATTTGAAGGTGCCCCAGTTTGGGTGCTCCATTTCTTCATATAATTTCTGCCCGTTGAAGCGGCATAAGCCGTGCTCATCGCGGCAGAAGTGTCCCGGCACCCAGTCCAGGATAACGGCAAGGCCTTCCTGGTGGCAGGTATCGATAAAGTACATCAGGTCCTGCGGCGTGCCGTAGCGGCTGGTCGCAGAAAAGAAGCCGGTAGTCTGATAGCCCCAGGAGGCATCCAGCGGATGCTCCATGACCGGAAGAATCTCCAGGTGGGTGTAGCCCATCTTTTTGGCGTATGGAACCAGGGTGTGTGCCAGTTCGCGATAGGTGTAGAACTCGGTGCAGTTGCGGTTATCCGGATCCACCTCGCTGGCGAGCGTCTCTTCCGATGTCAGATGACGCTTCCAGGAGCCCAGGTGGACCTCATAGATATTGCATGGTTCTTTGAAATGATTTTTGGTTTTGCGGGATGCCATCCATTTGGCGTCTTCCCACTTGTATTTCAGATCCCAGATGATGGATGCCGTCTCCGGCCGCTTCTGGGAGTAGATTGCATATGGATCTGCCTTGTATAAGAGTTTGCCTTTTTGCGTCTCGATCAGGTATTTGTAGCACATACCTTTCTGAGGGCCTTTGGCTTTTGCACCTTTACCGGACGTGCTCTTGATGACGCCGGACCAGCAGCCACTCTTGCCGAGCGGAAGCAGGTAATCGCCGCCTTCTTCTGTATTGCCGCCGCGCGGAGACCAGTTGTTCCAGTCGCCTATGACGGATACGCTTTTGACAAACGGAGCCCACACGGTAAAGCGGACGCCGTCCTTTTCTTTATGGGAACCAAAGATATGATAGGCGTGGTAATAGTTTCCCTCGCCAAAGATATAGAGCAGGTCTTCCGTTGGAGTAGTATCGGTTTTTCGCAAAGTGTTCTCCCTCTTCCCACGACGGAACGTCGGGGGAGCCCCGCGGCTTTGAGCGGTTCAGAGAAACTCTTTTGAGTTTCTTCCTTTACCGGTTTGATAATTGAATTATAGCATACGAGGAAGGTATATGGGGAGAAAATCGGAAGAAATTGCAGGTTTCTTGGGTTTTGAGGTGTATAGGAAGAAGGAGGGGTTTTAGCACGCGCACGCCCTGCCTGTCAAGGGAGGCTGCGCCGCCTGACGGCGCCCTTGACAGGCGACGTAGCGCGTGCTGCAGGATGATCAACAGCAACCAAGGGTTGCTGTGGCTTAACTTCCCCCGACCGAGGGTCGGGGGGAGCCAAAGCGGCTTTGAGCGGTTCAAAGAAACTCTTTTTAGTTTCTATATTAACAAGGCGCAGAACCAGAGGAATCATGGGAAAGTGCGGAGTGGCGGGGGAAACTGACATTTCTATGGCGGGATACTGGTTCGTCGCAAATCATTTCTCAACGGCGCACCGCTTCGTTATTAATCCGTTGAGAAAGCCTGAAAATGCAGACGGAAGTACGGAAAAATGCCTTATCAGCAAGGCAAAAAGTGATTGATTTCTCAACAGAGGTGGAAGTATTGGCCCTGTCGTTGAGAAAGCCTCCCCAAGGAGAAATATATAGGAATGAATAGAGGAACGCAGCAGCGCCGCGAACGCACGCGCGCTGGTTTTTCAACCGGACACCCGATGCGTGTTAATCTGTTGAAAAACTGGTCGTTTTACCCTCCGGCGTGATTCTATTATAGGGGCTTTCAGGTGCTTTTTAGTCATTTTTCAACGGCAGGCGGTCTCCTAATTAATCCGTTGAAAAAGTTGATACATTTTTTTTAACAGAAATGGAAGGAATGGGTTTGCCGTTGAAAAATACCTGAAAAAAGGTGTTTTCATCCCTTCTGAGATGCCGGCGGGGGGACTTTTCGTGTAGTTTCTCAACAGAGGTGGAAGCGTTGGGTATGCCGTTGAAAAAATGATTCGATTGGAATTTCTCGCTGGTAAAAGTATAATAATCTAAAGCGAAAGTATTCAAACAACATAACGAAAACGAATAGATATGCATAACAAAGGCTAGATGGAGGTAGCTATGTATCTGTTTATTTGCTATCCGCGGTGTTCTACCTGCAAGAAAGCACAGAAGTGGCTGGATGATAACGGGATCGAGTATAAGTTCCGGGATATTAAGGAGAAAAATCCGACGGAAAAGGAGCTGCGCAAGTGGCATAAAAAGAGCGGACTGCCGCTGAAAAAGTTCTTTAATACCAGCGGAAACCTTTACAAGGATCTGCATCTGAAAGACAAACTTCCTACAATGTCTGATGACGAGCAATTTGCCCTCCTGGCAACCGACGGACTGCTGGTCAAACGGCCAATCCTGATCACGGGAGATACAGTCCTGGTAGGCTTTAAAGAAGCAGAGTACGAGGCTGCGTTAAAGTAAAGCTGAATACCTGAAATGGCATGCAAAAAGATATTGATATTCTTTATACAATAGTTGCTTTTATATATAACATTTACTATAATTAAAAAGTACAAAAAGGGGGTTAGGAAACAACATCTGAAAGGATGGTGTTGTTTCTTATAGTTATGTACAGATTTTTAGTACTGCTTTTATCTTATTTATTAAAAGAAATCAGCAGGGATCCTTGCAAAAGTTATACCATATATGTATAATTGATTCGCTCGGACTTACAACAACACACATAGAAAACGATGAGGAAGTAAAACGCTTATGGATCGTTATAACTCACAAGAAAGACGGGCAGACGATGAGATCACCATTGATCTTTTAGAACTGGCACGTGTTGTCTGGAAAAATATCTGGCTGGTGATCATTGCCATTGTGGTAGGAGCAGTCTTATCATTTGTGATCACAAAGATTTTCATTACACCAAAATACCAGGCAACGTCCACTATCTACATTTTGTCCAAATCGACCAGCATCACTTCACTTGCAGATCTGCAGATCGGAAGCCAGCTGGCCGGAGACTTTGAGATCATTGCGACAACCAGAGAACTTCTGGAAAAAGTCTCAGCGGACAATAATCTTAACATGACCTATGAAGAACTCAAAAAAGAGATCAAAGTCACAAATCCTAGTAATACACATATGCTTCGGGTTGCCGTTACAGACCCTGATCCGCAAAAAGCGGCGCTGATCAGTAATGCGCTGGCAGATGAACTGCGGGACGAAATTGCAGAGATCATGAATACGGACAGGCCGTCCACCGTGGAACAGGCCGTAGTCCCGACAAAGAAATATAGCCCAAGCACAACCAAAAATGTTGCAATTGGAGCCATTGTCCTGGCAATTCTTGCTATCTTTATTATCGCCATCCGCTACCTGGCTGACGATACCATCAAGGATGATGAAGACGTCAAGAAGTATCTGGAGCTGGATACTTTGGCACAGTTCCCGCTGCTTAAAGGACAAACAACAAAAACAGCGAAGAAGAAACGGAAATGATCAGGAGCGCAGATATCCATTGTCATATCCTGCCCTACGTGGATGACGGAGCAGAGCAGAAAGAAGAGTCCATAGCGCTTTTGAAAAGCCAGTTTGAACAGGGCGTAAGAGTTGTCTGCTGTACGCCGCATCTTCGCAAAGGCATGTTTGAGACGCCGGACGAGATTATTTACGAACAGTTTGAACGACTGAAAGAGCGTGCAAGGATCTTTAAAGGAAAAATGCACCTGTACCTATCCCGTGAATATTATTGTGATCCCTCTTTTATCAGGAGGGTCGAGGCCGGAGACGTGATCACGATGGGAGAAGGACAGTATGTGCTTACGGAGTTTTCCAGCCGCTACTCGGATAAAGAAATATTTGAGTATATTAAGTTGATCCGGAAAAGCGGGTTCCGCCCGTTGGTGGCGCATGTGGAGCGCTACCCGGAAGTGAAAGACTTAAAGAGTGTGGAAAAGATGATCCACCTGGGAGCTAAGATCCAAGTAAATGCTGGAAGCCTTTTAGGAAGAGAAGGCATAATGCAGGCTCTCTGGGCCAGAAGACTGATCAAGAACCATCTGGTACACGTAGTGGCATCTGATGCGCATGATACAGAAAGCAGGCCACCGGAAATAGGAAAAGTGGCCAGATACCTGAAAAAATTCGTAGGGGAAACAGAAACAAAGAACCTTCTCTACGAAAACCCAATCACCATATTGAATATCACCAGAAGGAGATAATCATGGCATTAATAGAAATACAAAGATCGGAAATTCCTTACGAAATCAATGAGGAAATGAAGACCCTCAGGACCAATATACAGTTCTGCGGAGCAGATAAGCAGGTCATTTGTATGACCAGTACTTTTTCCGGAGAGGGAAAGTCAAGCGTCTCTTTGGAGCTTTGCTATTCACTGGCAGAGCTGGATAAGCGCGTTCTTATGATCGATGCCGATATGCGGAAATCTGTATTAAAGAGAAAGGTGAATGGGCCGGTCCCGAAAAAGGGCCTTTCCCATTATCTTTCCGGTCAGTGCGAATTAGGGGAGATCATCTACAAGACCAGTACGCCAAACTTCTCTGTGGTTTTTGCGGGGGCTGTTCCGCCAAACCCGACAGAGTTACTTTCCTCTGCCCGCTTTGAAGAATTGGTGGAAATGTCACGTGAGTACTTTGATTACATTATCATAGACTGTCCGCCGATCGGTATGGTTGTAGATGCTGCGGTTATTGCTTCATGTTGCGATGGCGTTACCATTCTGATAGAAGCCGGGGAAGTAAAATATCGTGCAGCACAGGATGTTGTCAGCAAAATGAAGGCAACGGGGTGTCCGATCCTGGGCGTGATCTTAAATAAAGTTGACCGTATGAAACAGGGAAAATATTACGGGAAATATTACGGCAAGAAGTATTACGGTTATTATCAGAGCGAAGAATAGAGGTATTCGTGAAGGGGAGCAGGAAATTCAAATTAGAGCACTGGCATATCATCTCGGCTTTGATGATCGTTTACGACATCATTGCGATTCTTGTTTCCTACTTTTTTGCGCTCCTTCTGCGGTTTGATTTCCATTACGGAAGTATTCCAAAGAACTATCTGTCGATCTTTTCTAAGAGCATTCTTGTTTATGCAGTGATCTGTGTCGGCGTCTTTTTGCTTCTGCACCTGTACGCTTCCATCTGGCGTTTTGCGTCTTACCGGGAGCTGCGAAATATTCTGATCGCGACGGTCATTACATTAGTGATCAACATTGTCGGAACTTCCCTTATTTTAGGGAGGATGCCGATATCTTATTATGTATTCGGCATTTGTCTGCAATTCATTCTGACATTGGGAATCCGGTTCAGCTATCGGTTTATTACGCTGCTGCGGGAGCGTAATATTGCCAGCGATCATCAGGCAAAAGTCATGATCATCGGTGCCGGGGCAGCCGGGCAGATGCTGGTCAGAGACCTTAAAACATCGGAAAAGTTTACGGAAAAAGCGGTCTGCTTTATCGATGATAATCAGAATAAATGGAAACGGTATATCGATGGCATTCCGGTTGCGGGTGGGCGAGATGCCATTTTGGAAAGTGTCAAAAAATATAAAGTTGATAAGATCTACTTTGCTATTCCAAGTGCTACCCCGGAAATCCGCCGCGATTTCCTGAACATATGCAAGGAAACAGATTGCGAACTGAAGGCCCTTCCGGGTATCTATCAGTTAATGAGCGGAGATGTCACCGTCAGCCGGCTGAAAGCCGTATCGGTGGATGACCTGTTAGGAAGAGAACCAATCAAGCCGGATCTGCAGGAAGTCTTTGACTTTATCAACGGGAAAGTGGTCTTTGTTACCGGTGGCGGCGGCTCCATCGGCAGTGAACTCTGCCGGCAGATTGCGGCTCACAGCCCGAAGCAGCTGATCATTCTGGATATTTATGAGAATAATGCGTATGACATTCAGAATGAACTGCTGGAGAAATATCCAAGACTGAATCTGGTTACATTGATCGCGTCCGTGCGAGATTCCAGAAGGATGTTCGATGTTTTTTCCACTTATCGGCCGCAGATCGTCTATCACGCAGCGGCGCATAAACATGTGCCTTTGATGGAGGACAGCCCGGCAGAAGCGATCAAGAACAATTCGATTGGTACCTATAAAACAGCTTACGCTGCTATGGTGAATGGATGTGAGCGGTTTGTACTGATCTCTACAGATAAAGCAGTCAACCCGGTCAATGTGATGGGGGCTTCCAAGCGCATCTGTGAGATGATCGTGCAATGCTTTGACAAGATGATCAAAGAGGGGAAAGCAGATCAGATTCCACAGCTCTTTACGCATGAGGGAGTGCATACTGCAGATAAAGACGGGACAGGTTTTGTTTTTCAGAATATCAAGACAGAGTTTGTTGCTGTCCGCTTTGGCAATGTATTAGGCAGTAACGGTTCTGTTATTCCTATCTTTGAGCGACAGATCAAAAACGGTGGACCGATCACGGTGACCCATCCGGATATTATCCGTTACTTTATGACCATACCAGAAGCCGTCAGCCTGGTGCTGTTGGCAGGGACCTATGCACATGGCGGAGATATCTTTGTGCTGGATATGGGAAGCCCGGTGAAGATCGCAGATCTGGCAAAAAACATGATCAGGCTCAGTGGATTGAAACCAGGTGTGGATATCAAGATTGAATACACCGGTCTGCGTCCTGGTGAAAAACTGTTTGAAGAAAAACTGATGGCCGAAGAAGGGCTACAGAAAACTGAAAATGACATGATCCACATCGGCGTGCCGATCCCGATCGATACAGACCATTTCTTTGAGCAGTTGGATGACCTGATGGATGCGGCGTATAAGAATAAGACAGATATTAAAGAAAGAGTGGAAGCCATTGTCCCGACCTACAAAAAATCGGGGAGCAGTGAGACAAGGTGAGAATGAAGCATGAGTAATAGTTTCCTAAATGATCCTAAGTTTCAAGGAATCAAGCCGTTTGAGAAAAAAGTGTGGTTATCATCACCAACAATGCATGGCGAAGAGCAGAAGTGGGTGGATGAAGCCATTCGTACCAACTGGGTAAGTACGGTTGGCGAAAATATCAATGAAGTGGAACGGATGACAGCAGAAAAGATTGGACGGAAATATGCGATCGGTCTTTCCTGCGGAACAGCAGCTCTGCATTTGGCAATCAAATTGTGCGCTGAAAAACTGTACGGACAGCCAAAAGTTGGACATGGTTCTCTGGAAGGACGGAAGGTGTTTGCTTCTGATATGACGTTTGATGCAACCGTCAATCCGATTGCCTACGAAGGCGGGGAAGCCGTTTTTATTGATACCGAATACGATACCTGGAATATGGGTCCAATTGCTTTAGAAAAAGCATTTGAGATCTATCCAGACGTCAAGCTGGTTGTGATCGCGCATCTTTACGGGACACCTGCGAAGATGGATGAAATTCAGGCAATTTGCAGAAAGCATGGTGCGCTTATTGTAGAAGATGCAGCGGAATCCTTTGGTGCCACTTATAAGGGCGTGCAGACCGGAATGTTTGGGGATGTTTCCGTTATTAGTTTTAATGGAAACAAGATCGTGACTGGTTCTGCTGGAGGCATGCTGCTGACAGATATCGAGGAAGATGCCAATAAGGTTCGTAAGTGGAGCACACAGGCCAGAGAAGATGCGCCATGGTATCAACATGAGGAACTTGGTTATAACTATCGCATGAGTAATATTATAGCTGGTGTCGTGCGAGGTCAGCTGCCATATCTGGAAGAACATATTGCACAGAAAAAAGCTATTTATGAGAGATATAAAGAAGGACTGAAAGACCTTCCGATTCAGATGAATCCATTTGATGAGAAAAACAGCGAACCAAATTATTGGCTTAGCTGTTTGATTATCAACAAAGATGCGATGTGTAAACAGGTGTATGGAGAAAAACAGGTTCTTTATATCAGCGAAGCAGGAAAGAGTTGTCCAACAGAAATCTTGGAAGCACTTATGGCATTTAACGCAGAAGGAAGACCTATTTGGAAGCCAATGCATATGCAACCTATTTATCGGATGAATCCGTTCATCACAGCAAAAGGCAATGGTAGAGCAAGAAGCAACGCTTATATTCAAGAAACGGGAATAGTTGATGTTGGTGCTGATATCTTCAGCAGAGGGCTTTGTTTGCCGAGCGATAATAAAATAACGGTGGAACAGCAGACAAAAATAATTAGTATTATTCATAACTGCTTTAAATAGCAGTTTTTTATGAGATAGTATTGTTGATGAAAGAGTATTTCAGAATAAATGTTAACAAATATGATCCCAAA
>JAFWCK010000043.1 GCA_017536965.1 Lachnospiraceae bacterium
AATGCCTGCAGAGCCCCGTATTCATGGCATACCACGATAATATGCCTTTTAACGACAATATGTTCCGCCCGTGCCCGATGCTTGAAAACCCGCATTATATCCGCAGGATCGTAAACGTAACCAGTGCCCCGTCCACGGATCTGCAGTCACCAGAAAGCGTGGAGCATCTTACTTCCAAAACAGAATCCTATGCAGAGAAATGGGCTCCTAAAGCAGATGAAATGTGGCAGGAGCGGCTGCGGGAAAAAGAATCCCGAAAAGCTTAATCCGGATTATGAAGGAGGAAGTACAGATGATTTTCGGTATGACATATTATCAAATATGCTGGTACTTCCTCTTTTATTCTTTTTGCGGATGGGTTCTGGAAGTTATCTTCCATGCGGCCGCCCTCGGCAGGATCGTTAACCGAGGATTCCTGAATGGTCCGATATGTCCGGTTTACGGGTTCGGAGCGCTTGCCGTTTTTTCCCTTACCGGATATCTGCAGCAATCGGAACTGTATCTTAATGACTTCAGCCTGTTTGTTTCAGGGGTATTGCTTGCCACGCTGGTTGAACTGATTGCCGGGTGGCTGATGGATAAGTGTTTTCATGCGAGGTGGTGGGATTATTCCGATAAGCCTCTGAATTTTCATGGCTACATCTGCCTGGAGTTTTCCCTCATCTGGGGAGTCTGCGTACTTCTGGCTGTAAGGCTCCTGCAGGCATATGTCGCCAGTCGGCATATTGTTCATGATCCATCAACCTTCGGATGGATAGTTCTGATAATCTTTTATAGCACTCTGGCGGCAGACCTGTTTGTGACAATATTAGTGCTCCGTGGCTTTAATAAAACTCTGACGAAATTGGATTCCATACAGGAAAGCATGAAACTCGTCAGCAACCAGTTAAGTGAAACAGTAGGCAGCCAGGCAATCAGCGCTGCCCGGCTGGCGGGAGAAGCCAAAGTTCAGGCTGCGCTCGGGAAGGCTGAAATGAAAGACAGACTGAACGAAAAACTATCCGGGCAGCTTTCACCGGATGAGGCCCGCCAGAAACTATCCGTCCTGCAGATGCGCTTCGATGAATTATCCGGTAAAATCAGCAGAAACAACCTATGGGGACAGGGCCGCCTCTTACATGCGTTTCCTTCACTGAAACACAGGGATCATCCGGATATCATCCGCCTTCTCAGGGAACGGAAGGAGGGAAAGTGAAAAATGGAAAAAGATTATTTCCCTGTAATAGAGCAGTTTGTAAAAACCAGGCTTTCCGGAGTCGATCTGAGGCAGATGCTCCATGAATACGCCGGCCCTTACCGGGAATTAATGGCGTATTATCGCTGTGCCATGATGGAAGTAGAGGCAAAATTCAAAGTCCTGAGCGAAGAACTGTCCCTGCAGAGTGACCATAACCCGATCGAAACGATAAAAACCCGGCTCAAAAAGCCCGAGAGCATCCTTGAGAAAGCTTCTGCCAGAAATATAGCCCTGAATCCCGAAGATCTGGAACAGGGCATCAATGACATCGCCGGCGTGAGGGTCATATGCTCCTTTGTCTCCGACATCTATATGCTGGCGGAAGCTCTTTTGAAGCAGGATGATATCACACTCATCCGGCGAAAAGATTATATCCAAACCCCCAAACCGAATGGATACCGTTCCCTTCACCTGATTGTGGAAATCCCTATCTTCCTTCATGACAGGAAACGCCTTATGAAGGTAGAGGTTCAGCTTCGGACGATCGCAATGGATTGGTGGGCCAGTTCGGAACATAAAATACGGTATAAAAAGAAACTGTCAGAATCCGTCTTACAGGAGATCGATCAGGACCTTCTGGAATGCGCCGGGATCGGTGCCATGCTTGATGCCAAAATGGAAAAAATACAGGAAAAGACACTGGCCGGTGCTGCCCCAATCCAAACAGGCACCGCACCACCCTCTGTTTCCACTTCAAAATCAGAACAATAAGAGGCGCATCCATGTCAAATATTACAAAACGAGCACTGGAAGATTCCTTAAAACACCTTCTCCTGAAGAAGCCGGTCAATAAAATCACCATCAATGATATTACGGAAGATTGCGGTGTCAACCGTGCCACTTTTTACTATCATTTTCAGGATATTTACGCCCTGATCGAATGGTCCTGTGAAGAAGATTCCAGAAAAGCCTTATCTGATAATACCACATATGATACATGGCAGCAGGGGTTTCTGAACATCCTTCATGCGGTTGAGGATAACAAACCGTTTATTATCAATGTATACCGCCATGTCAGCCAGGAACAGATCCTTCAGTATCTTTACCGGGTGGTCTATGGTCTCCTGATTGCGGTCGTCGAGGAATGTGCCCAGGGAATGACTGTCCGGGATGAAGACAAAAAATTTATTGCTGATTTTTACAAGCATGCCTTTGTTGGGCTGACGCTGGAATGGATCAAAAGTGATATGAAACCATCTCCTGAAAGTATTGTATCCCGCCTGAGCGACCTGATCGATGGCGATATTCCCCGCATGCTGGCAAAATACAGATTAGATACACCTCTAAACAGGCTCTGATTTCAATCATTTCGCCGTTTTGTCGAAAGCCCCGCCAATTGTAAGCAGATGTTGTTGTTTCCGATATTCCTGAAAGTTCGTCGATTGTAAACGAAAAGATTACCTTCTAAACTGTAACCGTACCGGCAGACAGTACAAAAAATGACTAAGAAGGAGGTTCTCTTATGTATTATTCAAGCGGTAACTATGAGGCGTTTGCCCGCCCGAAAAAGCCGGAGGGAATTGACCATAAATCCGCCTACTTCATCGGAACCGGACTTGCGGCACTCTCTGCAGGATGTTTTCTCGTGCGTGATGCACAGATGCCTGGTAAAAACATTCATTTCTTTGAACGCGATCCGATCGCTGGCGGTGCCTGTGACGGATGGAACTATCCGGAAATCGGTTATGTCATGCGCGGCGGCCGTGAAATGGATAACCATTTTGAGGTAATGTGGGATCTGTTTCGTTCCATTCCATCCATTGAGACGGAAGGAGTCAGTGTTCTCGACGAGTATTACTGGCTGAACAAGGAAGACCCCAATTATTCCCTCTGCCGGGTAACAGAAAAACAGGGACAGAATGCGCACACAGACGGTAAGTTTCGCCTGAGTGATAAAGCGGCAATGCAGCTTACCCGGCTGATCTTCACGCCTGATGAGATGCTGGAGGAGAAGCGCATCACGGATGTATTGGATGAAGAAGTCCTGGACAGCAATTTCTGGACTTACTGGCGTACAATGTTTGCCTTCTACAACTGCAACAGTGCCCTTGAAATGAAGCGGTACATGCAGCGTTTCATTCACCACATTGACGGTCTGCCCGATCTGCGCGCACTGC
>JAFWCK010000044.1 GCA_017536965.1 Lachnospiraceae bacterium
AGCGAGGCGATCTAATGGGAAATGTTATGGTCATCCCGGCCAAAAGGCAGGTCGGGAACACAGTAAAGCAATCTGAACAGAAAAAGCTCCGTGTTGCAGCCTACTGCCGCGTCAGTACGGATTCTGAAGAACAGGAAACAAGCTACGAGGCGCAGGTCACGCACTACACGGAGTACATCCAGAAAAATCCTGACTGGGAGCTGGCAGGCATATTTGCGGACGATGGCATCTCCGGTACCAACACCAAAAAGCGTGACGAGTTCAACCGCATGATCGAGGAGTGCATGGCCGGAAACATCGACATGATCATCACCAAATCCATCAGCCGATTTGCCCGAAACACCCTCGACTGCCTCCAATATATCCGGCAGCTCAAGGACAAGAACATTCCAGTCTATTTTGAGAAGGAGTCCATAAACACGCTGGATGCCAAAGGTGAAGTGCTCCTTACGATCATGGCGAGCCTTGCCCAGCAGGAAAGCCAATCCATGAGCGAGAACATCAAGCTCGGCCTTCAATACCGCTACCAGCAGGGCAAGGTTCAGATCAACCACAACCGCTTCCTCGGCTATACCAAGGATGAGAACGGTAACCTTGTCATCGATCCGGAACAAGCTGAAATCGTAAAACGCATCTACCGGGAATACCTCGAAGGCTCCAGCATGGACAAGATTGCCGCCGGTCTTATGGCTGACGGCATTTTAACCGGAGCAGGAAAAGAAAAATGGCACACCAGCACCATCAACAAAATTCTCCGGAACGAGAAGTATATGGGTGACGCCCTTCTACAGAAAACCTACACCACCGACTTCCTGACAAAGAAGCGCATCAAGAACAACGGCACCGTCCCTCAATACTACGTCGAAGGCGACCACGAGGCCATCATTCCGAAAGACCTCTTCATGCAGGTGCAGGCGGAGCTCGTCCGTCGCCGGGTAGTCCATGTCAGCCCGACAGGTAAGAAACGCAGCTTCTCCTGCAATCACTGTTTTGCACAGATGGTTTTCTGCGGAGACTGCGGCGAGCTTTACCGGCGCGTTCACTGGAATAACCACGGCTGCAAGTCCATCGTCTGGCGCTGTATCAGCCGATTGGAGCCGGGCTCCGCAGACACAAACTGCACCAACCGGACGGTTAACGAGCTCCTGCTGCAGGAAGTCACGGTCAATGCCATCAATCAGATTCTGACAGAGCGCGGCACCTTCCTAAAACAGTTACAGGCCAATATCCCCAAGGCCGTAGTCAGCGCCGATACCCTATCGCCGGATGGCATTCAAGCTCGGCTGGAAGAACTGCAAAAAGAGCTCATCAAGAAGGCAAACAACAAACAGGATTACGATGCCATCGCTGACGAAATCCTCAGACTCAGGGAACAGAAGGAACAGTCCGAGGTCGACAGCCACCACCGGGAAGAAGCCATGAACCGGATCAAGGAACTGCAGGACTTTATCTCCAAGCAGAAAACAGACATCACAGAGTTCGACGAAGCTCTGGTAAAAAAGCTCATCGAGAAGATCACCGTCTTTGCCGACCACTTCACTGTGGAATTCAAGTCCGGGATCACAATTAATATAGAGGCATAAAAAGAGCAAGCATCACAGACTTATTATCTGAGATGCTTGTTTGCTTTACCTCCAACATGTTAAAGGTTTTATTTCAATTATTCGATCTGGAGAAATCTGAATACCGTTTTTCATCAGAAGAATATGCTCAAATGGCTCTCCAAAGGCGGTATCGTAAGCCATCGTTAAATACATCAATACTTTGTCCTTATCGCTCTGATCATCGTCCCCGTCAAAAACAATATCAAAACCATTTACTTGAGCTACTATTTCATATGGGCAATGCGACTGCTCCCATTCCTCAGATAATTTTAATCTTAATAGGTTGTCAATATCCCATAGTATTTCCGGGCGGCAATGAACCTGACCCCCATAAGGACTTCTTTCCCATACCGATAAAAATCCGCAAGTTGTAAAATCATAATAGAACTTTCTTCCAATCGACCAGCATAAATATTCCTGTGTACCTGTTCTGGGACAATTGCCAGCATTATAAGAAATATCAAAGGCTTTCCCTTTATATGTCAATAATGCGTCCTCTATATTTATTATTATCCCGTGCCGATCTAAAAAAACTCTCAGTTCTGATTCGACACAAAGATATGCTTGCTTTAAATCTAAGATCCCATATTTCTTTATAGCTTCACACTCGTTTGCACTCGTGGTTACGTGAAAATACACAAAATTAAAATCAAGATATGTTCTCGGAAGATGTCCGAATCTTTTTATTACCTCTTCCACTAAATCATCTGTATATCTGTATTCACTTTCATGCCCTACAAATTTTTCCCAAGTTGAAATGTCGACTCCGCTTAGTCCTACTAATGTTTTACAGGCATTTGCAGAAGATCGTATATCATAAGTATTAAACAAATACAAAACCTCCTCTGACATCTATCTCGAACACTCAACACCCCTGACATCTAATCCACAGCTTCAACTATGTGACATCTAATCCGGCAACTCAACTCTCACACTTTTTGAGCCAAGCCACCATAGATAAGTTACCGCAGAACTATTACCGTCTCCACCTGCTCGAAGCTACCTAAAGTCGAAAAGTGCTTGAAATCAAGGGCTTTTGAGCTTATTCCACTCCTACCCTTGACATCAATACTACCGTCTCAACATGCGTTGTCATCGGAAACATGTCGACCGGCTGAATCTTCTCAACGGTGTAATGATTATCACTCAGTATTCTGCAGTCTCTCGCAAGCGTCGATGGATCACAGGAGACATAGACAATCCTTTCGGGTGACATCTTCAGAATC
>JAFWCK010000045.1 GCA_017536965.1 Lachnospiraceae bacterium
CAGTGCGCACATCCGGATACCAAAACCTTTTTTCCATCCTCTGAGATGACCAGGTTTTGCTCATGTTCAAAGGTATCTGGAACACGAACACCATTCTCCTCTTTCAGGATCTTTACATTTCCAAATGGAAACAGTTTCCTTTCTTTCACATCCCCGAAAAGGAACAGTTCTTCATCAACCTGTTCATCTCCATTCACTTTATGCAGGTTTGGCAGATTCATGATTCTTTTATCTATACCGATATACTTTCCTGCACTGTCATAAAATGGACCATCAGATCCTTCCCGGATATAAATATCTGCTATATTATTTATTTCAGAAAAAGGTATCACGCCTCCACAGTGGTCATAATGTCCATGGCTCAAAACCAAGGTATCTACTTTTCTCAGGTCAATTCCCATCACCTTGGCATTTTCAATCAATGCATCTGAGGCGCCTGTATCGGAAAGCAGAATGTGCTTTTTTGTTTCAGCATAAACAGAAAGTCCGTGCTCTGCTCTGGTTCCCTGGATCCCTTCCGTGTTTTCCGTCAATATGGTGATCTTCATGATGTCAATCCTCTTTACACTCCGAAAAACAAAGGCTGCCACAAAGGCAGCCTTTGAAAGATTCTTTTTAGTATACTCTTACTGCTGTGCAGGCAGAAGAACAACCAGCATCTGAGCTGTGTCAGGGCCGATATTTGTAACGCATTTTGGTGATCCGCCTGCGATATGAACGCTGTCGCCAGCTTCCAGAACAGTCTCAACACCATCTTCACCTTTGAATTTCATGGTTCCATGAAGAATATAATAAATGGACTCAGCAGTATTTGCTGCGAACTCTGTGCCGCCGCCAGCAGGAAGGAAATGAGTTAATCCATTGATCAGGCGACCGCCGTCAACATCCTGTGGATCATGAAGTCTTGTGCACTTGCACTCATTATGTCCAGGTGCCGTATAGGTATAGTAACCGTCTTTTTTTGTGATTTTGTAACCAGCCATTGTAAAACCCTCCTAATAAATCTATTACGTGAGCTAGCACTCACTTTTTCTGTACATCATTGTAGTCCTTTTCCTTGTGAATTTCCACCCTTAAATTCAGATTTCTCCTTTTCTGCTAAAGTTTCAGAATGATCCCTAGCGCCGCCGCGATCAGAATATAGATCAGTGTGTGCCCCTTAAATGTTTTCATCAGGAAAAACATCACACAAAAGACAATGATCGCCATCCAGTTCACATGTGTAAAGACCTCTCCCAGGTGTCCAAACATATCAAAGGTGACGCGTTCTACGTCAAAAAAAACGATCAGAAGGACCCTCAGTCCTGCGGCTCCGATCAGTGCCGTAGATGCAGGTCTAAGGAAGTGAAATCCCTGCGTCACAAAGCGGTTGTCCCTGAATTTCTGCAGAATGGTTGCTACGATCATGATAATGACAAAAGATGGCAGGACCAGTGACAGCGTGGAAAGAACAGCTCCGCCGACTCCATGCGTAATAAACCCGGCAAAGGTTGCCATATTAACACCTACCGGTCCAGGGGTTGCTTCCGCTACTGCAATGAAATTCAGAATATCGCTGTGCGAAAACCATGCGTATTTATCACTCAGCTCATATAAGAATGGAATGGTAGCAAGGCCGCCGCCTACAGCAAACAGGCCTGTTTTCATAAACTGCAGACACATGATCAGAAGGTCTAACATTTTGCACCTCCGTCATGTTTCTTTTTATCTGCCAGTCCCTTAATGAGGGTAAACACAACGCTGACCAGGATAATAAAAAGGACGATATATACAGTCGACACTCTGGTAAAAGCCGCGACCAGAAAAACACACAGGAAGGTCGCTAAGGTAAGCACATCAACAACGGTCTGTTTGATAAAACGTATCGTAGCGTTAATGATCAGAACACATACGCAGATGCGAATTCCTGCAAATGCGTGCATAACGTATTCGTTCCCGGCAAAATTCGTCAAAAGAGCCGCTATAATCGTGATAATGATCAGTGAAGGGGTTATGACGCCCAATGTCCCAAAAATAGCACCCAGAACACCGCCCTTTTTTCGCCCCACAAATGTAGCAACATTAACAGCGATCACGCCTGGCGTGATCTGTGAGATAGCAAGATAGTCTAATAATTCTTCCTGGTCGATCCATTTTTTTCGCTCGCCCAGTTCTTTGTCAAAAACCGCTATCATGGCATACCCACCACCAAACGTGGTGATGCCGATCTTAAACATAGTCCAGTATATTGTAAAGTAAAGTTTGAGTTTTTCAGTCAGAGAATTTTGCATGATTTCTTACTTTCTGTTCTGTCTGACGACTTCCCATGCAAGGATGCCTGCCGCCACAGAAGCGTTCAGAGAGTCAATATCTCCTTTCATCGGGATAGAGACCGTAAAATCACATTTTTCTTTTACTATTCGGCTGACGCCTTTCCCTTCATTACCGATCACTATGCCGATCGCTCCTGTCAGATTGGCATCATACATCGGAATTCCATCCATATCTGCACAGGCAAACCAGAGACCCTTCTCTTTCAGATAATCAATTGTCTGGGCAATATTTGTAACTTTTGCAAGCAGTGTATGGTAAACGGCACCGGCACTGGCTTTTGCAACCGTAGCATTTACGGTTGCTGCGCGATGTTTCGGAATGATCACACCATGAGCTCCTGCCAGATTTGCACTCCGGATGATCGCCCCAAGATTATGTGGATCTTCTATCCCATCCAGGATAAATACGAATGGCTTCTCATTCTTCTCTTCTGCCTTTTTCAGGATATCGTCCACTTCTGCATATTTGACCGCAGAAAGGTTCAAAATAACACCCTGATGATGACCGGTCTCGCTCATGGCATCCAGTTTTTCCTTCGGTACGGAAACGACCAGGATGCCTTTCTTTTTTGCCATTGCGATAATCGTCACAAGAGGGCCGTTATGAACGCCCTCCTGTACATAAAGTTTATCAATATTATCATTTGTTTTCAGCGCTTCGGTAACAGGGTTTCTGCCCTCCACCATCAGCTCATACTGCTTTTCCTTATTTGTTTTCTTTGTATTGTTCGATTCCATATGTGATGATTTCCGTAATTCGCTCATTTTTCCCCTGCAGATGCAAATATCCAATCAGCGCCTCAAAGCCGGTAGCTTTTCGATACTCGGATGGGGTGCAGCTTTTTGGTATGGAAACACCTTTTGCATTCCGTCCGCGGCGGAACACTGTCTGTTCTTCTTCGCTC
>JAFWCK010000046.1 GCA_017536965.1 Lachnospiraceae bacterium
AGATATCCGCGATTATGCCCCGGGAAGTTTCCGTCATGTGGATGACTCCCCATATGGCGGCGGCGCGGGTATGATCCTGCGCTGCCAGCCGGTATTGGATGCTCTGGAAGCAGTCCGCACTCCGCTCAGTCATGTGGCGATTCTGGCGCCGATCGGCAAACCTTATGTGCAGGCAGACGCGCATCGCCTTGCGGCCATGGAAGAACTGGTTCTGATCTGCGGGCACTATGAAGGGATGGATGCAAGGATCTATCCTTACGCTGACGAGATTTTATCGATTGGGGACTATGTTTTGACTGGCGGCGAGCTGCCGGCGATGGTGATCTGCGATTCACTCATGCGTCTGGTTGAGGGATCCATGAAAAAAGAGAGCACTGTGGAAGAGTCTTTTGAAGAAGGGCTCCTGGAGTATCCGCAATATACCAGACCGGCAGATTATAAAGGACAGAAAGTCCCGGAAGTACTCTTATCCGGAGATCACGAAGCGATCCGGAAATGGCGGCAGGAAGAAGCCCTGCGAGTAACAAAAGAGCGCCGCCCGGACCTGCTGAAATGATCATCGCCTCATTCTTTTTAATAATATAAGAAGCTGCTAAATGCCTAAGCAGTCCTTTTGAACATTCCTAAATCAAAAAATGACCATTTTTTTTCGTTTTTGTCCCCCTATTCTTAAGATTGATTAAAGAGGGCTTTTTTTGCCGATAGAAAAAAACTTTATTTAAAGGGTTTTTCGGGATCATGAAAATCCTCAGATGAAAGGATCCGTTTTTTACAGCTAAAAAAGGGACAAAAACGAAAATTATTGGCTTTTTTCGAAAATGATAAAAACAGAGGTATTCGGAGCGAGAAAAAACAGGAGCGGCTGACCGCTCCTGTTTCATATTATTACATTTTCTGTTTCACAATCTTATTTTTTAACCGGATGGGATTTCGGGTCGTTGTACATCGGTCTTGTGATGTAGCTGGTATGAAGTAGAGCATGTGCCTTATGGCTTCCCGGCTCACCCAGAAAGTCATCGTACAGAGCGATGATATCCGGATTTTCATGAGATTTCCGGATCGGACGTTCTTTATCCAGATCATACAGAGCTTTTGCACGAAGAGCCTTGATATCCACAAAGTTGCGAACCTCTGCAGGCTGTTTCGGCTGACCGCCGCCGTTGACACATCCGCCAGGGCAGCACATGACTTCGATAAAGTGGTAATTCTTTTCTCCACTCTTGACCATGTTCAGCACCTTGTTGGCATTTGCAGTTCCGGAGCAGACGCAGATGTTTACGTCCATGCCGGCCACGTTGTAGGTTGCCTCTTTGATGCCGTCTGTTCCGCGGATCTCTGTAAATTCCACGTTCTCCAGTTCTTTGCCGGTCAGCTTCTCTACGGCTGTACGAAGGGCAGCTTCCATAACGCCGCCGGTTGCACCGAAGATGACGCCAGCGCCGGTGGATTTTCCAAGTGGATCATCGAACACGCCTTCTTTAGGCAGTTTCAGGAAGTCAATGTTTGCACGTTTGATCATGCGGGCAAGTTCTCTGGTTGTCAGAGCATAGTCGACATCCGGAACACCGTTTGCTGCCTGGTCATCTCTGCCAATTTCAAATTTCTTTGCTGTACACGGCATAATGCTGACCATGACGATATCTTTCGGATCGATGCCGGCTTTTTCTGCATAATAGGATTTTGCGATCGCGCCGAACATCTGCTGCGGGGATTTGCAGCTGGAAAGATGCGGGATCATATCCGGGTGATAATGCTCGCAGTACTTGATCCATCCTGGGGAACAGGAGGTGATCAGCGGAAGTTTGCCGCCGTTCTGGACGCGCTGGATGAATTCGTTTGCTTCTTCCATGATGGTCAGGTCGGCCGAGAAGTTGGTATCAAATACTTTGTCAAAGCCAAGTGCACGAAGAGCATTGATCATCTGACCTTCTACACCAACACCGATCGGCATGCCGAATTCTTCACCGAGACCTGCACGGACAGATGGGGCCACCTGTACGATCACATGCTTGGTCGGATCTTCAATTGCTGTGAAGACTTCGATCGTATTATCTTTTTCTGCCAATGCGCCAGTCGGGCAGACAGCGATACACTGACCGCAGCAGACACAGCTGGTGTCAGCAAGTTTCATATTGAACGCGCTTCCGATGTTTGTAGCAAAACCGCGCTCATTCGGGCCGATAACGCCGACGCCCTGGTTCTTCTCGCAAACAGCAACACAGCGTCTGCAGAGAATACATTTATTATTGTCACGAACCAGATGGACTGCTGAACCATCTAATTCATATTTTGGTTTTTCTCCATCGTAAATGGAATCTTCCCGGATGTCGTATAGACGGCAGAGGGACTGCAGTTCACAGCTGCCGCTGCGTACGCAGGAAAGACACTCACGGTTATGAGTTGATAACAGGAGCTGCAGGTTCTTCACACGAGAATCGATGACTCTCTTTGTGTGGGTGAAGACCTCCATTCCATCTGCTACCGGGTATACACAGGAAGTGACCAGACCTTTTGCGCCTTTGACTTCCACGACACACATACGGCATGCGCCGATCTCATTGATATCTTTCAGAAAGCAGAGAGTCGGGATGTGAATGTTTGCCATGCGGGCTGCTTCCAAAATGGTGCTGCCTTCCGGGACCTGATATTCTACGTTGTTGATTTTAATCGTTACATCAGCCATTTTTCTCTCCTCCTTTCTTAGACTACTTCTACAGCTTCCTGCCTGCATGCGGAAATACAAGTACCACAGCGGATGCAGATCTCTGGGTTGATAACATGAGGTTTACGCAGCGTTCCGAAGATCGCGCCGACCGGACATTTGCTCTTGCAAAGACCGCAGCCGACACAGATGTGCGGATTGATGTTGTAAACAAGAAGATCCTTGCAGACGCCTGCCGGACATTTCTTATTCTTGATGTGTGCCTCATATTCATGACGGAAGTAGCGCAGAGTAGAGAGGACCGGGTTTGGAGCTGTCTGGCCGAGTCCGCAGAGTGCATCCTCTTTAATATAAGTTGCCAGCTCTTCCAAATGCTCGAGATCCTTCATGGATGCTTCGCCGCTGGTGATCTTTTCCATGATCTCCAAAAGACGTCTGGTTCCGATACGGCATGGTGTACACTTTCCGCAGGACTCATCGACCGTGAACTCCAGGAAGAATTTTGCAATGTCGACCATACAGTTGTCTTCGTCCATAACGATAAGACCGCCGGAACCCATCATGGAGCCGATTGCGATCAGGTTATCGTAATCGATCGGAACATCATAGTTGTCGATGGAAATACATCCGCCGGACGGACCGCCGGTCTGTGCTGCCTTGAAAGCTTTGCCGTTCGGGATGCCGCCGCCGATCTCCTCGATGACTTCACGGAGAGTGGTTCCCATTTCGATCTCTACAAGACCAGTGTTGTTGATCTTGCCGCCCAATGCGAAGACCTTTGTTCCTTTGGATTTTTCGGTTCCCATGGAAGCAAACCATTCCGCACCATTTAAGATGATACGCGGGATATTTGCCCATGTCTCAACGTTATTTAAAATGGTCGGCTGCTGGAACAGACCTTTGACTGCCGGGAATGGCGGACGTGGTCTTGGCTCACCGCGGTTTCCTTCGATGGATGTCATCAGCGCAGTTTCCTCGCCACAGACGAATGCGCCGGAGCCTAACCGCAGATCGATATCAAAACTGAAATCAGTTCCAAAAATGTTTTCTCCGAGCAGACCAAGTTCTTTTGCCTGATCAATGGCGATCCGCAAACGGGAAATTGCTGTCGGGTATTCTGCACGTACGTAGATATAACCCATGGATGCGCCAATTGCATAGCCGGCGATGGCCATTGCCTCTAAGACGGCGTGCGGATCACCTTCCAGGACAGCACGGTCCATGAAAGCACCCGGGTCACCTTCATCGGCGTTACAGCAGACGTATTTCTGAACGTTGCCGCGGTTGCCGCTGGCAAATTTCCATTTCAGGCCGGTTGGGAATCCGGCACCGCCTCTTCCGCGAAGACCGGAATCTAACATAGTCTGGATCACATCGTCCGGAGTCATGCTTGTTAAAGCTTTCCCCAATGCCTGATAGCCGTCAGTTGCGATATATTGATCGATCTGTTCCGGGTCGATACGGCCGCAGTTGCGCAGCGCGATCCGGTGCTGTTTTTTATAGAAGATAGTCTCTTCCAGACAGGTTGCGATGGCATCCTCACCGGACGGAAGAACTGTTCCTACCAGATAATCCTGAACCGGGACACCACCGAGCAGATGCTCTTTGAAAATGATCTCGGCTTTTTCCGGTGTGACTTTGACATAAGTGGTTTTTTGATGATCCGGCGTGATGACTTCGACGATCGGTTCATACTGGCAGATGCCGATACATCCGGTCTTGGACACGCTGATCTTTTCGTTTCCTGCAGCCAGTTCAGTCAGTTTCTCCATAACAGGAACAGCTCCGCTGGCGATACCGCAGGTTGCTAAGCCTACCAGAACGCGGGTCGTTTCGGTTGTTTCCAAAACGTCCGACAAAACGCGTTCTTTGATGCTGTTTAAATCTTGCAGTTTCATCGAATCTCCTCCTTGTTATTGATATTTTGCTATGATCTCTGGCACTTCTGCAGGAAGGACCCTTCCGTATACATCGTCATTGATCAGCATGACAGGAGCCAGTCCGCATGCTCCGATGCATCGGCAGGTATCCAGAGAAAATGAACGGTCGGTTGTACACTGACCTGGTTCAATATTCAATGTTTCCTGTAAACAATCGAGAACTTTTCTGGAACCTTTTACATAACAGGCGGTTCCAAGACAGACAGAAATCTGGTAATTGCCCTTTGGATAAAGATTGAAGAAAGAATAGAAGGTGACAACACCATATATTTTCTCCAACGGAACATCCAGCCCTTTTGCAACAGCCATCTGCACTTCGATTGGAAGATATCCGTAAATATCCTGTGCCTGCTGAAGGACCGGGATCAGAGCGCCTTTTTCCTCTTTGTACTTATCAATGATTCCCTGCAGGCGTTCTTCTTTTGCAGGATCATTGCTGAAAGGCACAATATTTTGTGCTGCTTTCATAGAGCCTCCTTTCTCTTGCGACAGCAAATCTAAGTTAGATTGTATTAAAAATAGTACATACACAAAAATTATAACAGATAGCCTGTGACAGAGTCACTCATAATTAAATATTTAACAAAGATTTAAAATATTTTTATAAAACCGGCAAAAAGGAAAGAATGAAATTGTAATCTTAGAGATTCTATGTTATGATATTCGCTGACTTCGGAAGTGTAGCTCAGCTGGGATGAGCGTTCGCCTCACACGCGAGAGGTCACGGGTTCGAGCCCCGTCACTTCCACTTCTACTAAGAGCCCAGCAGGTTATGCCTGCCGGGCTTGTTTTCTTAATAGAGCAGAAACTCTCAAAGTCGTTGGGCCCTGACAATCTGTCGTGGGAAGAAAAAGTATCTGCAAAAACAGGTGGTGTGTTATGAGATTTGTAATTCAGAGAGTCAAAGAAGCATCTGTCACAGTTTATGAAGAAGATGCTGCAGGGAAAATAATGCCGGATGGCAAGGTCACCGGTTCGATCGGCAAAGGCTTTATGGTCCTTGTCGGAGCCTGCCAGAGCGATACCAGGGAGATCGCGGATAAAATGGTCCGGAAAATGCTCGGCCTCAGGATTTTTGAGGATGAAAACGGCAAGACCAATCTTTCCCTGGACAGTGTGAAAGGGTCGCTCCTTCTGGTGTCGCAGTTTACGCTTTATGCAGACTGCAGGAAAGGGAACCGGCCGAGTTTTCTAGATGCCGGCGATCCGGCGCACGCGAAAGAACTCTATGAATATATTGTAGAGCAGTGCCGCACGGCAGGCTATGAGGTGGGAACCGGTGTCTTTGGCGCACAGATGGATGTGGCGCTTGTGAACGACGGTCCATTTACCATTATTTTGGATTCCGATACGCTGTAGACGGTTGTTTTGCGATTTTTGAGGTGTTATACTTATTGGCAGGATTGGGAGAGAAAAAATGGGAGGAGAAGGTAACATGAAACTGACACCAAGGGAAAACTATCTTCGTATGCTGAACCATGAGATTCCGGAGTATGTTCCGTCATCTTATGACAATTTCCGCGACATGGTCAGCGAAGAACTTCTGACGCCGGTATTTGCCCCGGGCGGCAAAGTCATCACATCTTTCGGCGTAGAATATCTGGGAAGTCCGGAATTTGGTTATGGCGCAACGCCAAACCCAAACAAGATCATCTGTCCGGAAATTACCGAATGGGACAAATATATTATCAAACCGGATGTTTCCAACCGTGACTGGGAAGCTTATTACAAAGCACAGGAAGGAAGATGGGATCGGACAAACCACCTGCTTTCTATCGGAGGGTCCGATTACTGGCTGACGGCGGTTTCTTTTATGGGATTCGAGAACACGGTCATTGCGATGTATGAAGAACCGGATGCTTTCAAAGAGATGCTGGAATATGTTTCCGAGTTCTATCTGGAAGTAATGAAACAGGAGATATATTACTGCAAACCGGATCTTTTCGGCATGATGGATGATGACGCTGCTTATCATGCGCCGTTCTTCTCATTGGATATGTACCGTGAATTCTTCAAACCGCTGCAGCAGAAGCATATCGATCTTGCAAAGGAAAACGGAATGCTTGTAACGCGTCATGACTGCGGTAAATGCGAACAGTTCGTTCCGGACTGGATCGAGATGGATGTTCGCGCATGGAATCCGGCACAGGTATCCAATGACCTTGTCGGCATTAAGAAAAAATATGGCAATGCTATTGCACTGGAAGGTGCCTGGGATTCTCAGGGCGAGTTAGGCCGTGCCGATTGTGATATCCAGACATTGAAGGATGCTTTAGCTGTTTATGTGGATACATTCGCACCGGGCGGCGGCTTCACTTACAGCGCACACTTAAGCGGTGTGGATCAGAAGGACCCGCGCGTGATCGAACGCAACAAGGTAATCCGTGATTTCTATGAGGACTATGTCCGCAACTACTACATCGACCACGGAGAGTACTAAAGCGTAACTTGTTTATCCGCGTACCTATAAAGAAACCGGCACTGTGCCGGCAAACAAATAAAAAAGGCTGTCCATTAAGCGGACAGCCTTTTTGTGCCCCAACAAGTGGGCTATAATAAGGAGAAAAGATAAAAACTCTTGTTTAAGGTTGAGGCATTTCTCCTCCCGGCATTCCATCAGGAGGCATTCCGCCAGGTCCGCCAGGACCACCAGGACCACCAGGACCGCCAGGACCGCCAGGTCCCATCATTTGTACTTCCATTTCGATATATTTGTCGCTGATCGTCATGGAACCGTCTTCTGCAACATCCAGCCATCCGACCAGACCGAAGGCAACATCAGTAATTACTGCACCGCTTGCCGGGTCATCCTGTGTTGCGCCGATGATGTAGTAGTTCTGCCCGTTCAGTGAGAAGTCAGCATATTTGCCCATGCATTCGTTTCGGTAAGTCTGACCGATCACCCAGTCTTTAGAGTCAACTGTTCCGACAGATCCGCCGCTGGTCAGGTCACCAGCTTCTTTTGCAGTTCCATCATAAGGAACGCCATTGACATAAAGAACAGCTCCGTTATTCAGATTAATGGTTCCGTTGTTTACAAGACCTTTGATATAGCAGTCTTTTTCAATGTTCCAGACGGCACCTTCTTCCAGAGTGACAAGCACGTTTGCGCCGGACATAGGTTTGTTGATCACGTGGGAGATAATGTAGTACTCGTTCATCGTGAATTCGTTGATCTGGATATAAGCTGCCTGCGCCTCGTCGGTGACGATATTTCCATCAGCGTCTAAAAGCGTATATTTTACAGTACATGCAGTTCCGCCGTTCGGGGCGATTCCTTCGCCATACTTGTCTGCCAGAGTCTGCAGGTATTCCACTGCTTCTTTCGAATAGGCCAGACCATGAACAGCAGATGTGGAGCTGATGCTTCCGTTCAATGTGACATCGCTTCCGATATTAACCAAAAGACCTCCAACATTGGTATCCTTTCCGGTTCCGGAACCGTTGAAGATGTCACCGGTATAAGTTACGGCTGTGCCGTCTGCATCTGTCTCCAGACTAAGCGCGGTGTTATAAGCACCGCCTGACTGCGGAGCAACAAATCCTGCAGCGTTTGGATCTGAGAAACCGGAGGAGAAGGTAGGCATACCCCATGCACTGCCATCCCATTTTGCAAATCCCTGGGAACCATCGGTATCTCCGCCGGCTCCACTGGTACCGTATCCGTCATCATCATCCATCATCTGGAAAAGGATACCGGATTTCGGATTCATCTCTGCGCCAGATACGATGAAGTCAGATGCCTGCGCACCGCGGACTAAGATGACGGCTTCTTCCGTGTTCCATACGGAGCCTTTATCCAGGATCACTTCTTCTGCACCTTGATGATCCATCACACCGAAAACGGAGTTAACAATGGTATCTTTTGCAGTGCCGTTAAAGGTATAGACCGTTTCATTGGTCTCCTTGTTCACTGCAGCCATTCCTGCAGTCGATGGTCCATAATAGGTTGGGCCTGCGCCGGTTAAGATTGTTGCATAAGTTGTTCCGTCAAAGGTTGTTCCGTAGAAATTTTCATAGGAGCTTCCGATGTTGTATGTTCCGTAACCGGAACCATAATTTTTGCTGTAGCCAAACAGTGCAGCACCACCGTTCATAGAAGTTGAACTGTCATTTCCGGTTGGATCGGATCCGTTATATTCGGAAATCTTCAGTGTAGAGTTGATGACATTGACGGTTGGTTTAGAGCAGTCATCCGTCGAGATAACAGCCCAGGATCCGGACTCGATCGTGGAATCGACAACCGTAAAGGAGCTGCTGTTTCCGAGAACGTTAGCTGCACGTACGCCGCCGTAGATACCGAGGATCCACGGAGGGGAGATCATGTAAGCTTGTGCTGCTGTGCTGGCATATCCCGGATATGCTTCTGTCAGTGGGTTGCTGCCAGCTGTGTAAATATTCGAATTTGTCATGACGGCATTCGCATACGCGTCAACGATCACACCGTCACGTCCAAAACCGTCTGTTTTAATATCAACGGAGTCGATCAAAAGTTCTGTTTTTGTGTTTTCGCCGCCTGTTGCTACGATGACAGCACCTAACCCGGTAAAGTCATTGGCATTCTTTCCGTCGGAATTATCAGAAAATGTCAGATCGGCATTTTTGATGGTTACAGAAGTATCTGCATCTGTTCCAACGATTGCAGCAAATCCCGTGTTGGCAGCGCTCTTATCATTGATCGCATCTCCTAATTCAGATTTCACAGAGACGTTTTCAATCCGAACGGCACCGCTTTCTACTGCAGCGGCATCTTTCAAATTTCCTGTCACTTCGGACCCGGATATCATAGCGCCAAGGATAAAAGTGCTGGAAACACCTTTTTCTGCCCATGCTGGAATCAAGGAGCCTGTAGTCGTGACGGCATCATCGGCCGTCAGTTCATAGGCAGTTGTCCCGGCCGGAGCGGAGGCGGAGCCGGATCCGGCACCATCGTCCTTTTTCCCGCAGGCTGCAATGGAGAAGACCAAAAGCAGAGCGGCACAAAGAACAGCGATACCTTTTAATGTTTTACCTAATCTGTTCATAATACCTCCTTTTTGTTAACAC
>JAFWCK010000047.1 GCA_017536965.1 Lachnospiraceae bacterium
AGCCAGCCATCCGGGCATATAGATTCCTTCCTGAAAGCACGGACATGAATAGAAGACAAAGATCTTTATTATAGGATCAAGGCACATGGGTAGAAATGATATAGTGCTTAAAAAAAGCATTAAATATGCCACAAGGATGGTGATTCCTGTATGTTTGGCAGGAGTTCTGTATCTTCTTTTCGTCTGGTACGAAGAAAGCGGGCTAGGTGAGAGCCTGGACTTTGAAAACTCGCTTTTATAAACTGGAGGAAGGCAGAGCAGAATTCAACTGGATAAAGAAACCACAATGAAATAATGCGATGGGCTCTGGCCGGGAAAGGAAATGCAGCCTATGAATATGGACATTGCTGATATATCCAATGAATTGGTATACCGAACATATCTGATCAATAAAGACAGAATATGGGAAAAGCTTTCTGATCTCAGCATCATAGAATATGTCGCCCTTCACCGGATTTCGGAGGTTGGGCAGAAAGAAGACCGCACATATTTTAAGGATCTTTCCGACAGCATGAAAATCACTGAACGGCAGGTTTCGAAACTTACCGGTGAATTGAGAGACCGTGGACTGATCCTATGGTCCTATGAAGGTGATGGCAGCAGGGGAACCTATATTACAATAACGGATGCAGGCCAAATGCTGCTGGAGAAGAACGAAAAACTGTTAAGAGATTATTTTGTGCGGGTAATTGACAGGTTTGGCGCAGGTAATGTTTCGGAACTTCTCCGACTGATGAAACAGCTTGAAGAAATCATGGAAACGGAGTTTTCAAACGGAGGATAGATTAGATGACAAAAAGACTTATCGATTATGCTGAAAAGCATGCTTCGGTCTGTTTTGAAAACGATGCTATCTCTCCGATCCTGTACAAAGAATATGGCGTAAACACTGGCCTGAGGGATGAAAAAGGCACCGGTGTGCTTACTGGGCTCACGAGAGTATCGGACATTGTTTCTTCAAAAATCATAGACGGAAGGAGGGTTCCGTGTGACGGTGAACTCTGGTACCGGGGTTATCGGATCGAAGAGCTGATTTCTTCTATCGGAGACGATGCGTCTGGTTTTGACAAGATCGCTTATCTGCTGCTTATGGGAGAGCTTCCGACGCAGCAGCAGATTTTAGAATTTTCAGATTTAATCAGTCAGTGCAGAACCCTACCAACGAATTTCACACGTGATGTGATTATGAAGGCTCCCTCGGAAGACATCATGAACTCAATGACAAGGAGCATCCTTACGCTTGCATCCTACGATGAAAGAGAAAAGGATACGGATATAGCCAATGTCATCCGGCAGAGTATGCAGTTGATCAGTATTTTCCCGCTTTTGGCAATATATGGATATCAGGCTTATGTACATTATGTGAAACATGGAAGCATGGTTCTTCATCACCCGGATCCGTCACTGTCAGCTGCAGAGAATATTCTGATGTTGCTCAGGACGGACAGACAATATACATGGACAGAGGCAAAAGTACTGGATACGGCACTGATTCTGCATATGGAACACGGGGGAGGCAATAATTCGACGTTCACAACAAGGGTTGTGACATCCTCTGGTTCAGATACCTATTCAACGATTGCGGCGGCTATGTCTTCACTCAAAGGACCAAAGCACGGTGGTGCAAATATCAAGGTGATGGAGATGATAGAATACCTTAGCCGCCATGTATCCGATTATTCAGATAAGGATGAAATAGCTGCATATCTTGGAAAAATCCTGGATAAAGAGACATTTGACCGGCAAGGCCTGATCTATGGCATGGGACATGCTGTATATTCTCTTTCGGATCCAAGAGAGCGTATTTTAAGAAAGTATGTTGAGGAGCTTGCAAAAGAAAAAGGCAGTGAAAACGAACTCATGCTATATCGGAACATTGAAGAAATTGCTCCTCAGGTGATCGCTGCAAAGAGACATATCTATAAAGGCGTGAGTCCGAATGTGGATTTTTACAGTGGATTTGTATACAAGATGCTTGGGATTCCAACAGAGTTATACACTGCCATCTTCGCGATTGCCCGTATTGTTGGATGGAGTGCTCACAGAATTGAAGAGTTAGTCAACATGAGTAAAATAATACGGCCAGCTTATATGAGTGTCATGGGAAGAAACACGGATGTCTTGTCCTGAAAGGCATATATTTCCAGTCGGTCGCAGGTATCCTGGCAGGCGCGATGTCTGCCCCGGGATATCTGTCAGGCCGGATCGCAAGGATCGCTCAACCTGGGACACAGACTGTCATATTAAAAAGGCAAGTTCGGTACAAGGCTATTTACGAATTGTTTTCAGCTTCTTTGCCTGGTTTCGGTCTGTTTTTGTATCCATTAACCATCGTAGGTTGTCAAGAAAGGTGGAACGTCCCTCGTCGGTTAATTGGAAATAGCCGGCGATAACCTGATCTAATTCCGGCATTTTTTCATAGTCAAAGAGCATAAGCAACGGCGTAGTCCTGTTTTTTATATATGTCTGCTTATTAAGGTTCGTGGTCAGCCCATTCAGATCAGAGAGCGGCTGCGGAAGTACTTCTCCCTCATCATAAGGATTCTCCTTACAGATCTGAGTAATATCAATTCCTAGGATATTCGCTATACGCAAAGCATGATCAAAGCGGACAGAAGTATCCCGCTGAATGATTGAGTACAGTGTGGTCGGTGCAATGCCGGTGAACTGATCTTTAAGAATCCCTTTGATGATTTTCAGCTTCATGAAGTGACTGTAAATGATACGGTGAAACGGGATGCGCTTTCACCGGCCGATAAGCGCCGCTTTCTCGAATTCGTGCGTACGGATCCTCATTTTAGCAGATATTATGAGGGTATCTACATTCTGTTCCATACGGGAATGCGCATCTCTGAATTCTGCGGTTTAACGATTGAAGACCTGGATATGGATAAGGGAACAATACTTATCAGCAAACAGCTTCAGCGGGTCGGCACTCGGGTCTATATTGAAGATCAGGCGAAAACGAAGTGTGGGACACGGATCATTCCCATGGAGCCTATGGTGAAGGAAGCATTCCGGACAATTCTGGATCGGCGGATTACTCCGGCTGTCGAACCAGAAGTGGACGGTGTGAGGGGTTTTCTCTGCCTGGATAAGGACGGACATCCTATGCTTGCCCTGCACTGGGAACATTATTTCCAGCATACCCGGGAGAAATTCAATAAAATCTACCGTGACCCGATGCCGTATGTCTCGCCGCATGTATGCCGGCATACCTACTGTACGGAAAAGGCAAAAGCAGGTATGAATCCGGTTCATCTGGCTTATCTGATGGGGCATTCTCCGGAGGATATCAGGGTAACGATGGGAACCTATACCCATATTCATTACGAGGATGCGGCGGAGGAACTGCGTCGTCTGGGCAACCAGAGATCATGTCGGAATGGGAGAAGGTCAAGCGGGATTTCTATGAGTCCAACGGCCTTGAGGATGATGAGCCCGCGGAAAAGCCCGTGCAGCGCGCTTTTGATAAGAACAAAAAGCAGGATACGGGTTCCATGTATACCAAGTCATGGGACCGCAGGGAAGTACAGAAAGCACTGCAGATCAAGGACGACGATAAAGACAGCGCCGGATTTGACACAAGCCTCTTTGTGACAGAAGGCGGCGGCGAATTCCCGGGAGAGTTTGTTGTCGAGAAGATGACGATCAACAATCCGGAGCAGGCCGGAAGAGGAAGCAGCCAGATGTACCTGCACTCGGAGGATTCCATACGCCAGCTCACGGACGCGCTGGGAAGGATCTTTCTTGAGGGCGGCACCGGGAACGTTGTGATCACCGGCGATGAAGGCGCGGGAACCCTGAGCCTTGCCAGGGAACTTGTGAGGAGATACCGTCAGATCAATCCCAACTTTGTCGGACAGATCGCCAAGTCGGAAGGCAGATATATCACAAGAGAGAATATGCTGCGGGTCATTCCCAGGATGCCGTTCGGCGCTCTGATCATTGAGAGAGCTTCCATGATGAGCGAGGAAGGCGTGGCGGCAATGTGTGAGCTCCTGAAGGCGCCGGAGCGAAGTATTCTGATCATCATGATCGACCGCAAGGGCGTTATGGACGCGTTTCTGCATGATCATCCCAGGATGCGTGATATGTTCCCGGCCAGAGTGGACATCGCGGCTTTGAGCGTTGATACACTGTTGGGATATGCGCGGGAATATGCCGGCAAGCAGCAGTGCGAGATCGACGAATTCGGGATCAGCGCGCTGCAGAGCCGGATCCTCTCTTCCCAGACGGTCAATCACAGCGTCACGCTGGAGGATATCAGGGATATCGTCGATGAGGCGATCTATTACGCGAGCCGCAAGTCGCTCTCCAGTCTTGTGGATTCGTTTTCACGCAGAAAGTCGGGCACCGGCAACCGGATCATTCTTCGGGATAAGGATTTTCTGCATTACTGATGGAACGATGTGTTCAGGAAAAGAACACTTTAAATGTTATTGAGTAACAGGTCAGCGGACGGCTCTTCAGTTGCGGGAGTCATTCGCAGGGCATTCTGTGCGGGAGCGCCGCAGAATACCCGGGCAGGAAACAGGGCAAATGGGGAACTGCCGTTTCCTGCAAAGCAAATGCGTTCCGGATTGGAGTATAGTATGGCATCCAGAAAAACAGCAGCGACCAAAAAGAGCAGTACAGCAGCTGCTAAGAAAACGCCGGCTAAGACAAAAGCCGGGACGAGGGCCGTGAGAAAAGCACCCGCACAGCCCGCGGACAAGAGAGTCTTCATTTCTAATGACGACGCTTACTGGTACGGCAACGGAACGCATTATCAGATCTACAAAAAGCTCGGCGCGCATCTGTCGGAAGAAAACGGCGAAAAGGGTGTATTCTTTGCCGTATGGGCGCCCAACGCGAAAGCGGTCCACGTGGTCGGTACGTTTAACGGATGGAACGAAGACCAGCATGCCATGACCCAGTTCAATGCAGGCGGCATCTGGACCCTGTTCATTCCCGGCATTGGAGAAGGTGAACTGTACAAATACTGCATCACTACAACAGACGGATCCAAGAAATATAAAGCAGATCCTTATGCCAACTGGGCGGAGCTCCGTCCCGGAACGGCTTCCAAAGTCGTGGACCTGTCCGGATACAAGTGGGGCGATGCGCGCTGGCTGAAAGCGCGTGCCGGCAAGGATGTGAACCGTGAGCCTCTCGCTATCTATGAGTGCCATATCGGCTCCTGGATGAAACACCCCGACGGAACCGAGGACGGTTTCTACAATTACAGAGAGTTCGCAGACCGTCTCGTCGAATATCTCAAGGTCATGAAGTTTACCCATGTTGAACTTATGGGTATCTCCGAGCACCCCTTCGACGGATCCTGGGGCTACCAGGTTACCGGTTACTACGCACCTACTTCCAGATACGGCCATCCCAAGGATTTCATGTATCTGGTAGATACCCTGCACAAGAATAATATCGGCGTCATCCTCGACTGGGTTCCCGCTCACTTCTGCCCCGACGCGTTCGGCCTTGCAGAGTTTGACGGAACCTGCATCTACGAAGATCCCGATCCGCGCCGCGGCCAGCACCCCGACTGGGGAACCAGGATCTTCAATCTGGCCAAGAAGGAAGTCTCCAACTTCCTGATCGCCAACGTGAGCTACTGGATCAACGAATACCATATCGACGGCATCCGCGTGGACGCGGTCGCTTCCATGCTGTACCTTGACTACGGCAAGAAGGATGGACAGTGGGTTGCAAACCAGTACGGCGGCAACGAGAACCTCGACGCGATCGAGTTCTTCAAACACCTCAACTCGGTGATCCACGGCGCATACCCCGGATTCCTGACAATTGCCGAGGAATCCACAGCATGGCCCAAGATCACAGCTAAGCCCGAGGACGGCGGCCTTGGATTCTCCTTCAAGTGGAACATGGGCTGGATGCATGATTTCTGCGAATACATGAAGCTGGATCCGATCATGAGAAAGGGCAACCACAACGGGCTGACCTTCGCGATGAGCTACAACAGCGCCGAGAAGTACATTCTTCCTCTTTCCCACGACGAAGTTGTTCACCTCAAGTGCTCCATGGTCAACAAGATGCCCGGCTACAAGGTCGACAAGTATGCAAACCTCCGTGTGGGCTATACTTTCATGACAGGTCACGAAGGCAAGAAGCTCCTCTTCATGGGCCAGGAATTCGGCCAGGAGCATGAGTGGAACGAGGCGACTGAGCTTGAATGGTGGAGACTCGAGGAAGGCAAGGACGACAACTATCTCAACATCGGCCTTAAGTACTATGTGCAGAAACTGCTGGAGATCTACAGAAGCCACAAGTGCCTCTATGAGATCGATGATGACTGGTCAGGCTTTGAGTGGATCAACGCCGATGACGCGGACAGAAGTATTTATTCCTTCTTCCGCAAATGCCCTTCCCAGAAGAAGAGCCTTCTGTTCGTCCTGAATATGACCCCTGTCAAACGTGAAGGATACAGAGTGGGCGTACCGGTCCGCAAACAGTACAAGCTTCTTCTCAACAGCACGGACCTGGTATTCGGCGGATCCGGTGAGACCAGCGTTCCCGAAGTGATCAGAGCTAAGAAGGGCGAGTGCGATCACAGGGATCAGTATATTGAATTTGATCTTCCGGCATACGGAGCAATTGTTTTTGAGTTTTCCTTATAAGGTGGTGCGACATGAAAAAAGTCATGAGTCCGCAGAGGATTATCTGGAAAACATACTGATCCTGCGTGAGCGAAACGGAAATGTAAGATCCATGCAGTATTGTTCAGGACCAGCTGAAAATGAATCCTGACGCCAGTGCGCTTTTCCTGTTCTGCGGACGAAGACGGGACCGCATCAAAGCATTATTCCATGA
>JAFWCK010000048.1 GCA_017536965.1 Lachnospiraceae bacterium
CACACAAAATCGTAAAGAATCATAAGGAATCACAAATGTAATAAATAAAGCGGAAAGCCTTAAATTTAAAGGATTTCCGCTTGTTTCTAAGGTGTGCACCCTCAGGGGCTCGAACCCTGGACACCCTGATTAAGAGTCAGGTGCTCTACCAACTGAGCTAAGGGTGCATTTGCATTTCACTTTCGTGACGCATTGGCTATTATAGAGTAATCAGATACAAAAATCAATTAGTTTTTAAAGATTTCAGCGGGCGATCACATACTTGCAGATCTTCTGTCCCAGGGCGGAGAACTTGGTCTCATACTCCGTCATGATATTCCCCTCACGCAAGTCAGGGTCTTTATGCAGATCACGTGTCATAGCAAGCAGTTTCCATCCTGCAGGTTCTATTTCTTCCAAAGAGAAGTCGAACAGATCCGTATTATCCGTTTTGAATTCCACTATGCCATCTGGCTGCAGGATCTGATCGTAACGTGCAAGGAATTGCTGCGAGGTGAGCCTGCGCTTGGCGGTCCTTGCTTTCGGCCATGGATCGGAAAAATTCAGATAGATTTTGGCTACTTCCCCAGGGGCAAAAACATCCGTAATATATTCCGCATCCATCCGAACCAGACGAAGGTTAGGCAGGTTTTCTTCATTCTGCTTCTGCACCGCACGCAGCAGCACGCTGGAATACTTTTCGATTCCAACAAAGTTTACGTCAGGCTCGCGTCTGGCATGTTCCATCAGAAAGGCGCCTTTCCCCATACCAATTTCGATATGGATCGGGTTGCTGTTTCCGAATACATCGTGCCAATGCCCCTTTACAGCCCAGTCGCCCAGGACCATACGTCCGCCTTCGTCAGATTTTTTATCTCCGTATTTATGTGAGCGGATCTCCACCTCTACACCGGGTGCCGGTTCTGCCGGAATCGTATATTTACTTGCTGCAATTTCTTCCCGTGCGCCGGGGATATTTCTCAGTCTCATCTATATGCCTCGAATCATTAGTTTGCTTCTATCATGAAGTCACCGGTCAGATAATCAATAGTTGCTCCCGGTTCTGCGTTATATACAAACACACAGTATTCCAGTTTGCCATGATCTTCCACAGAGTAAGCTTCCATCAGTACCCCGCGGCAGAGCAGCTCGTCTCCCTTATACACTGGAGTGACTCGGTACATGACATGGTTATTGTCGTGATCCCATAAATAGGCGGTCACTTTCTTCTCGTAGTCCTGCATGTTGTCTTCATTAAATGTTGCTGTTCCGGTGACAAGATTACGCAGGTCATTAATACCTGACAGTTTCCACATCAGCAGATGACTGCGTTCGTAAAAGCCGCCGCCGTGCCAACCGGCCGGTTTCAGCTTATAAATGCTTTCCCGTTCGCCGGTCTGAATATGAGGTTCATCTGCACACATCCAGGCGACTTGTGCGCGGCCAAGATCATCCAGCTCCGACAGGCTGGTCGTATATTCTGTCAGAAGTTCATCCTCGGTAAAAAACGGTTTGTTTCCATTCACTTTGATCAGATAATCCTTTCCGTTAAAGTCCGGGATCATGGATGGATCAAACAGATTGGAATCCGGTTCAACGACTGGCAGCGTTTCCGTGGATGCGGTTGTCTGACTGGTTGGATCATTTCCTCCGTTCTGGCGCGGCTTACATCCGGTCAGGATGAGAGCCAGCATCATCGCCAGCAGGACAAAAAAGATGATCGAGCGTTTTGTTTTTTTATGGATCATAATGCGCTCCTGTTCAGGTACGAATGCATTTTTGCTTCAATATCTTCCTGCTGATACATGGAGATGATCGTATCATAAAGCGATCTGGCAGCAGGAGACATGCCGTTATAGTCCAGTGTTGACAGCCCGACAAGGCGGTAGCCCGGTTCTTCAAACGGGTATGTATCAATGGCATACGGGATTCCTTTCAAAACCATCTCCGGCATTACAGCATAGCCAAAGCCGCTTTCCACCATGACCAGAGCGGAAAGATCATCTTCGATATGGCAGTTGGAACTGTAAGTGATCTGATGATTTTTCAGATAATCCCGGATATCGGAATCTACAGTTTCCTGCAGCATGATAAAAGGCATGTGCCGGATCTCGTCAAATGTAATATAGTCTGTTGGATTTTTCTTCGGATGTCCCTTTGGAAGAACACAGAGAAGGGGATCCAGATGCAATGGTTCAAACGGCAGGTCATCACTGGCCGAATAGGACTGGAACCCAAAGTCAATGATGCCGGTGCGCAGCCACTGTTTCACATCACCGTAAGTTCCTTCATAAATATCAACGACGATATCCGGATTCTTTTTCTTGAATGCGTGCAAAATATCCGGCACCCAGTTAGTGCAGGCGGAAGAAAAAGTACCAAGCGTAACTTTGCCGGACTTCATCCCGCTGAATTCGGAAATGGCCTGCTGCAGAGTCTGATCACTGGTCAGGACAGCATTGACATAAGGCAGAAGGTTTCGTCCAAAGCTGGTCAGCGTGATCCCGCTTTTGCTGCGGATAAACAACGAAGTGCCCAGCTCGTTTTCCATTGAGGCGACCGCATGGCTGACAGCAGATGGCGTGATTCCCAGAACTTCGGATGCTTTCTGGAAACTGCCTTGTTCCACAACTGTCTTAAAAACCTGATAAGAAAGTAATGTCATGAAAGGAGTCCTTTCTGTTTCCCTGTTAATAGGTGATCGTGCAGGTAAATTGATAATACTGTTTCAGCGCATCCGGAACTTTGCGGATGATATCCCTTGCGATCACGCTCATTTCTCCCAGTTCCTGCGCCGCCAGATCTCCGGCCTTCCCATGAATGAAAACGCCCATGCGGGCAGCATCCAACGGCTGATATCCTTGTCCGGCAAGAGACGCGATAATACCTGTCAGCACGTCACCGGATCCGCCGGTTGCCATTCCCGGATTTCCAGTCGTGTTTTCATAAACCTCGGCTGCATCTGTCACCAGCGTGCCGGCCCCTTTCAGGATGGCAATACAGTGGTATTTATCTGCTAAGGCACAAACGGCTTCCTGGCGTTGTGAAAGTGTCTTGATCTCTTCTTCCGTGTGAAGGAGACGTTTTGCCTCTCCGACGTGTGGTGTCAGGATCACCGTTGCTGGACATGCAGGAAGCAGAGAAGAGAGTTCTTCGCGGTGAGCCAGCAGGTTTAATGCATCCGCATCTAATACCAGAACACCGGAATAAGAAGTTAGGATTGCTGCCATCGTAAGGGCGGCTTCATCGCTTTCACTTAAACCGCAGCCGATCGCGATTGCTTCATAGTCTGCAAAATTAACGCGTTCTGCATTGATACAGGTTGCTTCGCAAAGCCCTGTCTGCAGGATGGGCTGGATCTCTTTGCGTTCCGGTGTCATTAAAAACCGGACCAGACCGGACCCGGTCCGCAGAGCGGCCGTTCCGCAGAGGATGGCCGCGCCGGCCATGCCCGGCGAACCGGCATAGATCAGCACCTTGCCGAAATCGCCTTTATGTGCGTCTTCTTTTCTTTTATAGATCGTTTCACGGATATACGTATCATCAGTAAATTTCATAAGAAGTCACCTGTCAAAAGTCTTGTGCATATTGGAGAAAACTGCAATTTAACAGTCGCCGCAGCGCACAAGATGAATAAAATTTAACTGTTGCATGAATTATATTTAATGATACATTTTTTCTCAATTCTGTCAACGAATATGGTAAAATCAATTATGTATGGATACACGGATTGAAACCTTAATAAAAACAATTGAAGAACAGGCAAAAAGAATCTATTCCTATCCGGAAATCCTGTTATCTGCAGATGGCAGCAGTGCGGGAATTCTGGCGGCTATTACTGCGCTTCCGGAAGGCCGGATCCTTTTAGCCAGGAACTGCCGGAAAGCTGCATTTGACGCGGTTTCTCTGAACCGGCGGAAGGTAGGATATCTGTATCCGGAAGAACTCTTCCCAGGCAGTTTTATTTACGGCGGGATCCGTCCGGAAAAGGTAGAACAGATCCTGGATAATCATCGGGAGTATACAGCCCTTGTCATCACTTCTCCGACGCCGGAAGGAATTGTTTCTGATGTGGAAAAGATTGCAGAGATCTGTCAGGCACATGAAGTGGTGCTGATCGTGGATGAATCCTTTGGTGCGCATTTCCCGTTTTATGAAGACTTTCCGACATCTGCCATTTTCTTGGGTGCGGACGTTGTGGTTCATGATCTTTCCCGCACGCTGGGAGCGAAGGAACAAAGTGCACTGATCTTTGTTAATACAGAAAAGGAACTGGCACGCAAAGTCCGGGTCGCTCTGCAGACATATACTGCAGAGCAGCCAAATGAAGAGATCCTGCAAAGTATTTCGGAACGCCTGGATTGGGCATTCCGGAATGAAGCAGCATTTTCTGACTACCTGGATCAGCTGCTGGATTTCCGCAGCAAGTTTGCACAGATCCAGGGACTGAAGCTGATGGATCGTGAATTGATCGGTACCTGCGGCGTGTATGATGTGGATGAGGGGAGGCTAAGTATCCTGAAAGAAGGTATTACCGGCATCGCACTGGGAGCTTTCCTGGAAGAGGACGGACAGATCCTTCTGGATGGTGCAGGGATCAGCCATGTGATCATCCCGACTGAAGTAGGGATGGCCCGGAATGATTTTCGGAAAATCTACAAAGCACTGTTAGAGACGGCAGGCATGCCTAAGTATCAGCCGCGGAAAGAATACAGCCAGAAGCAGGTAGATCAGATCGCCCTGCTGCAGTTAGTAAAGCCGGGTAAGCAGTACCGGGATTTCATTTATGTGGATCCACCGGGATGTCCGATCATCGCGCCGGGTGAAACGTATACAAGAGAGATAAAAGAGCAGATCACAGATCTGATCGATAAAGGAGCCGCAATAGAGATATGGGAAAGATATTTTTCCTGATGGGAAAAAGTGCCTCGGGCAAAGATACCATTTATGACCACCTTCTCCATAAGGAGGGGCTTCCGCTATTGCCGTATGTTGGCTATACCACACGGCCGATCCGTGCCGGCGAGCAGGATGGCGTGGAATATTATTTCACCACCAAAGAAGATCTGGACCGGTACAAAGAGGCGGGCAAGCTGATAGAAAGCCGTGTTTACCATACGGTTTATGGTGACTGGTATTATTACAGTGTGGACAGTGAGCGGGTGGATCTTTCCAGGCATGATTATCTTTACATCGGTACGCTGGAATCCTATGTAAAGATGAGGGATTATTACGGTGCAGATAAAATAGTGCCTCTCTATATTGAACTGGATGATGGATTACGCCTGGAGAGAGCGCTGAATAGAGAACGGCAGCAGAAGGTGCCGGGCTATGCAGAAATGTGCAGACGCTTCCTTGCAGACAGTGAGGACTTCAGTGAGGAAAACCTTCAGAAAGCCGGAATCAAAAAACGGTTTGAGAACACCGATCTGGATACCTGTATTGAAGCCATCAAACAGGAGATCCGGGAAATGAGTGCGCTTTCCTAGCAGGCTTTGGAGTGCTATAATATATTGTTATGTCAGAACTGAAAAAAATCCTCGGAAACAGACATAATATTGAGCATTTTAAAGAGGCCGTCCGTAAGGGAAAGGTCTCACATGCGTATATCATCGACGGGCCGGAAGGTATCGGAAAAAAGACATTTGCCGGTTATATCGCAGCCGCACTGCTCTGCGAAAAAGGAATCGAAGAAGGACCATGCATGATCTGCGGATCCTGTGTAAAGGCAGACACGCATAACCATCCGGATATCATCTGGGTGGAGCATGATAAGCCGACCGTCCTTTCTATTGATGAGATCAGGCAGCAGGTGATCGACACGGTTGATATTGTCCCTTATTACGGACCATATAAGATCTATATCATTAAGGATGCACAGCTGCTGAATGACAATGGGCAGAACGCACTGCTGAAAACGTTAGAAGAACCGCCGGAATATGCACTGTTTTTCCTGCTGACGGACAATTATGACCGTCTTCTGGATACGATCAAATCCCGCTGCATGAAGCTGCGGATGGAGCCACTAGACCAGGAGATCATTATCCGTGAATTAGGAAAAAGCGGAGCAGAGAAGGCGCTGATCGAAGAGAACGCCGCTTTGAGCAAAGGTAATCTGGGGCTGGCAAAGAGTTTGACAGAGGACGAAGAAAAGGCTGCCCTAAAGATCGAGACTCTCAAAGCGTTAAAGAATCTGAGTAATCTGGATGCACTGGAGATTTTTCAGTTTGCAGCAGATCTGGACAAACTGGATGGGGCGCAGGTGCTCTCTTATATGCAGATGTGGTACCGGGATCTGGCTCTTGTGAAGAATAATGCCGGAGATGGAAGACTGTATTTTGAAAAAGAAAAAGCTGTGCTTCGCAGACAGGCGGAACAGATCTCACAGGATGGTCTTGGGCGGGTATTTACCGCTATGACTGAGGCGAAGAGAAGACTGGATAATTCTGTCAAATGTGAAGCCGTTTTTGAAACACTGTTCCTGACGATCCGGGAAGAAGTGAAAAAGTGAAAGGAAACCTATGATAAAAGTAGTTGGAATCAGATTTAAGAAAACAGGAAAGATCTATTATTTTGATCCGCTCGATCTGCCGATCGATATTGGGGACCATGCCATTGTAGAAACGGCACGCGGCATCGAATACGGTGTGGTTGTGACCGGACCGAAAGAGATCACGGAAGAAGAGGTCGTCAGCCCGTTAAAGCCGGTTATCCGGATTGCAACAGAGGAAGATACCCAAAAGGCAGAAGCCAATAAAGAAAAAGAGAAAAAAGCATTTCAGGTTTGTCTGGAAAAGATTGCAAAACACGATCTGAAGATGAAACTGGTAGATGTGGAATATACATTTGACGGAAATAAGATTCTGTTCTATTTCACTGCTGATGGACGTGTAGATTTCCGTGAGCTGGTAAAGGATCTGGCGTCGGTTTATAAAACAAGGATCGAGCTGCGCCAGATTGGTGTTAGGGATGAGACCAAGGCTTTGGGCGGCTACGGAATCTGTGGCAGAGAATTCTGCTGTCACGCTTTCCAGTCCGACTTTGTTCCAGTTTCTATCCGTATGGCAAAAGATCAGAATCTGTCCCTTAACCCGTCCAAGATCTCTGGAAGCTGCGGACGTTTGATGTGCTGCATCAAATATGAAGAGGAGGCCTATCTGGATCTTAGCAAAAAACTGCCAAAGGTAGGCGATGAAGGTACCACGGAGGATGGCCATCATTGTGTGGTCGACTCCATCAATATCTTAAAGCAGCGGATCCGCGTCATCGTAGATCTGGACGATGATGAAAGAGAAGCCAGAGAATACGGACCTGGTGATATCAAGTTTACGCGGAGAAAAAAGAAAAACAATAATAAGAGCAATGAACAGGAAGTGTCTGCAGAAGAAATGAAGGCACTGAAAGAACTGGAAAAAGAATAAATTGGATATTCAATTATTACCAGACGAAAGAATCGATGATCTGCAGAGAAATGGGTACCGCATCATACAAAACAAGAATGGTTTTTGTTTCGGAATGGATGCGGTCCTTCTTTCCGGGTTCCTTTGTGAAGGAATGGGAAGAAAGATAACGGAGAAAACAAAGATCCTCGATCTGGGTACCGGTACAGGGATCCTGCCGATCCTTCTGCGCGGAAAGACTTTATCCCGGGATATCACCGGACTGGAGATTCAAAAAGACTATGCCGAAATGGCCGGCCGCAGCGTGAAACTCAATGATCTGGAAGACAGTGTGAAAATTGTGGAGGGTGATCTCTGCGAAGCGTCGCATCTGTTCGGGAGAGCTTCTTTTGATGTGGTCGCCAGTAATCCGCCTTATATGAAACCGGATGGCGGACTGACAAATCCATCGGATGAAAAAGCCATTGCCAGACATGAGATCAAATGCACTTTTGCAGATGTTGCAAGGGAAACCGCGGCACTTCTGGTACCGGGCGGACGCTTTTTCCTGGTGCACCGGCCGGAACGCCTGACCGAGATTTTTGCAGAATTAAAGAAAAATCGTCTGGAGATCAAACGCATGCGAATGGTACATTCTTTTGCAGACAGTCAGGCGACTATGGTTTTGATCGAAGCTGTCAGCGGCGGCAATGTATTTATGAAGGTGGAGAAGCCACTGATCATTTATAAAGCAAAAAAAGAGTACACAGATGAGATCCATGAGATCTATCATTTCTGAAACGATGAGTGGAAAACTGTATTTATGTGCAACGCCAATTGGAAATCTGGAAGATATCACATTCCGGGCCATTAAGGTTCTGGAAAGTGTGGATCTGATCGCGGCAGAAGACACAAGGCATACCAGAAAGCTTTTGAATCATTATGATATCAAAGCAAAACTGACCAGTTATCACGAGCATAATAAATATGAGAAAGCAGACGAGCTGGTGTCAAAAATGCTGGCTGGAGAAAACATCGCGCTGGTGACGGATGCCGGCACGCCGGGGATTTCCGATCCGGGTGAAGAACTGGTGAAGAAGTGTTATAAAGCAGGAATTGAAGTTACATCCCTGCCTGGAGCATCGGCCGTAGTCGTGGCACTTTCCATGTGTGGTCTTTCTTCCCGCCGGTTTGTGTTTGAAGGTTTTCTGCCGGCAGAGAAAAAAGAAAGAAAAGAAGCACTGGCACGACTTGAGAAGGAAACGCGGACGATCGTTTTATATGAAGCGCCGCATCATGTGCTCGCTACACTGCGTGAATTGGAAAAAGTTCTTGGTGAGCGACAGATCCGCATATTAAGAGAGCTGACAAAGATTCATGAAAGTGTTCTAAGCTTAAGCATTCCCGAAGCCGTGCGTTATTTTGAAGAGACCGAACCAAAAGGAGAGATGGTTCTGGTTATAGAAGGAAAAGACCCGGAAGAGATCCTGGCGGAAAGCCGGAAAGAATGGGATGCGGTCAGCATACAGGAACATATGGAGCAGTATTTATCTCAGGGCCTTTCTGAAAAAGATGCGATGAAGCAGGTGGCAAAAGACAGAGGTATTTCCAAACGGGACGTTTATGATGAGGTGAAAAAATGAGTCTGGACCTGACAAGAATTCCAACACCGCATATTGAGGCAAAGAAAGAAGATCTGGCTGATGTTGTGATCATGCCGGGCGATCCACAGCGGAGCAAATTTATCGCGGAGGAATATCTTTCCATGCCGACCCTGGTCAATGATATCCGTGGGATACAAGGCTACACGGGTCTGTATCAGGGAAAGCGCGTGACTGTTATGGCAAGCGGAATAGGTATTCCGTCTATCAGCCTCTATGCATATGAACTTTATAATTTTTATGATATCGACACCATTATCCGCGTAGGAACAGCAGGCAGTATTGATCCAAGAATGCGGATCGGTGATCTTCTATTTGCCAATAAGGCATACACGGATTCTGATTTTATGAAACATTTCCGTCTTCCGGAAGGCTATGTGCCGCATCCGGATGAGGCGTTGCTGAACAAGGCGATCGATATCGCTCTGCACAGGAATGTCCGGTTCTTTAACGGCAGCGTTCTCACGGAGGAGATTTATTACGCACAGGAAGATGAAGACATTATTGAGCGGTGGTATAACGAGGGCGTGGGCGCGTTTGAGATGGAAGCTGCGGCGTTATATGCAAATGCAGAGCAGGCAGGAAAAAAAGCGCTGTCTATGTTTACCATATCAAATGATATCCGGACCGGAGAGGAAATGGATCCGCTCGAACGGAAATCTTCTCTGCATGAAATGGTCGAAGTGGCTCTTCTGACGGCAATCAGCTAAAGGCAAATGGAAAAACAGAAAAAGCATAAAATATTCAGACTGGATAAACTGCCGATGGATCTTGCCCGTTTTCTTCTGCTTGCGCTGATCCCGTTTTATCGGATCCGGCGTGTGTATATGGGGAACGCAGAAAAAGTGAAGGCGTTAAAGGACGGAGTGATCCTGGCTGCCAATCATACCAGTTTTCAGGATCCGTTTGTGATCACGGCTGCGTTCTGGAAACGCCGCGTTTTTTACGTGGTAGGAGAAGCGGTCATGAGCAGCCGTATTCGGAACTTTTTCCTTTCTGCAGCCGGGTGCATCCGGATCGACCGGAATATTACAGACACAAAAGCCATTAAAGACTGCGTGGCAGTTCTGAAAGAAGGTTTTGCACTGGAACTGTTTCCGCAGGGCGGCATCGGTGAAGATGAAAACGCCTTTAAATCCGGCATTTCCCTTATTGCCAGTCTGGCAAAGGTTCCGATCCTGCCAATGTTTGTGGTAAAGAGAAAGAACATATTCCAAAGGCAGACGCTGGTGATCGGTGAACCATTTTACTGCAGTGATTATTGTGACAAAAAACTGCCAAGTATCCAGGATCTGGAAATGATCACGGAAAAACTGTTTGAAAAATATGAGGAGTGCAGACAATGGGCATTGAAGCAAAACTGAAAGCATTATTACAGGAAATAGATGAAGAAATCGATCCGGAAAGCATTACCGGTGACTCCCGTCTGATGGCGGATATTGGTATGAGCAGTGTGGCACTTCTTTATATGGCGGTGGCAGTGGAAGAAACGTTCGGGGTCGATCTTTCATCTTATGAGATGAAAGAAGAAACGACGGTCAATGACATCATCGGACTGATCCAGGAACATAGCAGTACAGAAGACGGTATCGCATGAACAAAAACGACAGGATAGAACTTACGATCACGGATATGGGCGTGAAAGGAGAAGGTATAGGAAAGAAAGAAGGCTATACCTTTTTTGTTAAGAATGCCGTGATCGGGGATACGGTATCTGCGGTCATTACAAAGATGAAAAAGGGATATGGCTATGCAAAAACATTGCAGGTTCTGTCTCCTTCCTCAGACCGTATAGACCCGTCGTGTCCGGAAGCATCCCGCTGCGGAGGCTGCCAGATCATGGAACTTTCCTATCCTGCACAGCTGAAATATAAAGAACAAAAGGTTAAGAATAATCTGGAACGGATCGGCGGTCTGGATATGTCTTCTTTTGAGTTTCTGCCAATTATCAGGATGGGTGAAGAGGTCCCGCTCCACTACAGGAATAAAATGCAGTATCCGTTTGGACGCACAACGCAGGGACGCATTGTGACCGGGTTTTATGCCGGACGTACACACTATCTGATCGAAACAAAAAACTGTCCGGTAGCTCTGCAGGGAGACGAAAAGATCCGTCAGGCTGTCTGTGCGTTTGCAGAACAGAACGCACTTTCCGTCTATGATGAAGAAACTGGTACAGGTCTTTTGAGGCATCTCCTGATCCGGCGCGGTTACGCGACCGGACAGGTCATGGTCTGCCTGGTGATCAACGGAGATGAGCTGGGCACCATAGAGCTGGAGCGCGCTTTTATCGCTGCATTAAAAGAAGCAGATCCGGCTGTTCATAGCATCAGCCTGAATATCAATAAAGAAAAAACAAATGTCATATTAGGAAAAACACTTCGCTGTCTCAGCGGCGAACGATATATAGAAGAGAAGATCACCTGTGGAAAGGAACTGCTTCGGTTTCAAATCTCTCCGCTGTCCTTCTTCCAAGTGAATACGCTGCAGACGGAGCAGCTTTATGGCACGGCACTTTCATTTGCAGACCTGAAAGGTGATGAGACTGTGTGGGATCTTTACTGCGGCACCGGAACGATTTCCCTGTTTCTTTCAAAGTCTGCAAAAAAAGTGATCGGAGTAGAAGTCATCCCGGCTGCCATTGAAGACGCAAATGAAAACGCCTGGTTGAATGGCATTGATAATGCCCAGTTTCTTTGCGGCAAAGCGGAAGAACTGTTTCCGGAAGCGGTGCTGCAGGAAAACCTGCCGGCAGATGTGGTGGTACTTGACCCGCCGCGCAAAGGATGCGATGCAAAGCTCCTGGACGCGCTCCGAAAAGTTGGCCCTGAAAAAATAGTTTATGTCAGCTGTGACAGCGCTACATTGGCGAGGGATCTGAAGATCCTGACCGGCGGAGATCCATCATGGAAAGATGGTGCTTCCTACCAGTTGAAAAAAGTGCAGCCTGTGGATATGTTTCCGCACACGGTCCATGTAGAATCCGTTGTATTATTGATAAAAGCAGAAAACTGACTGGTTAGTATTTGCGAGGGAAAAATGAATCATTTTAATTTCAAATATGTTCGAATTCAAGGAAAAGAACTGGCTAAGAACACCATGTATGCCAAAGGTGTCTTCAGCATGTGCTGGCAGCTGATCCAGCAGGATGTCATGATAGAGGAAGATGCAGATCTCTTCCGGGAAATCGACAGCTGGTTTGCAGAAAACCTTCCATGGCCGCCGCAGTGTAAAAACCGGGAACCGGTAGTCTGCTGGTTTAAAACAGAAAATTCCGACGAGATGCTGAAAATGATCAAGCCAGCTTTGTGGCTGTTGGACCGGTATAACCATCCGTACTTTCTGGTTTACACCAATACACCAGGAGAGATCGTGTATGAGGATCAATATCAGATTGCAGCCAAAGTAGATGGTTTTTTGCAAATAGAAGAGTTACAGGAGTCGTGGTCACCTGAGGATTGAACCAAGTGGCTTCCATTTATTACTTTGACAATAAAGGAGAATAACCATGAGTGAAAACTGGAAATTCAGTGAACTGGTATATGAAAGACCGGATAAAGAGCAGGCAGTCCGGGATATGCGCGAGACCACACAGAAGATCCGCGATGCAAAGAGCGGCGAGGAGGTACTTGCACTGCTGATGGAGCAGGAGAAGCGGGATGCCATTCTTATGGATATGTTAACGATTGCGCAGATCCGTCATACACTGGATACAGCAGATGAGTTTTATGAAAAGGAATATGCATGGATCGCAGAAACCATGCCTACCATCATGCCGGATCAGCTTGCTTTGTCCGATGCAGTAGCGGAAAGCCCATACCGGGAATTCTTAGAAGAAAAACTCGGGAAACAGTATTTTGTGGCGATGGATCTTCAGAAAAAAAGCTTTTGTCCGGAAAACATTCCGCTGATGCAGAAAGAAGCAAAGCTGACAGATGAGTATCAGAAGATCATGGCAGCATGTCAGGTAGAGTTTATGGGAGAGAATCGCAACCTCTACGGACTGCAGAAGTTTTTTGAAGATGAAGACCGTGAAGTGCGAAAGGCTGCATTTGCTGCATACTCTGATTTTTACCACGGACATGAGGCCCGCCTGGAAGAAATCTGGGACGAACTGATCTCCGTCCGAAATGAAATGGGATGTAATCTCGGCTTTGAGAATTTTATTCCGGTAGGGTATATGCAGCAGGGACGGACTGACTACGGTCAGGAAGAAGTTGCAGCATTCCGTGAGCAGGTGAAAGAAGAACTGGTTCCATTTTGTGAGAAATTATACCAGGCACAGGCAAAACGATTAGGCATCGATAAAGTCTATGCATTTGATGAGAAAATGATCTTTCCGGATGGAAATGCTCATCCGGCAGGTGACGATGATTTCATGATCCGCACGGCACAGCAGATGTACCATGAGATGAGTCCGGAGACAGCTGAGTTTATCGACTTCTTGATCGGACATGAGATGATGGATCTGAAGAATAAACCAGGAAAGGCATCCACCGGATACTGCACCATCCTTCCGGCACGGAAAGCACCTTTTGTATTCTCCTGTTTCAATCAGACGATCTTTGATATGCAGGTCCTTTCACATGAGTTAGGGCATGCGTTTGCAGCCTTCCGGGCGTCACGGATCCAGCCTGTGCAGGAATATTATTTTTCTTCCACAGACATAGCAGAGATCCATTCCATGTCTATGGAGCAGTTTGCCTATCCGTATGCAGAGAGGTTCTTTGGAGAAGATGCAGATAAGTTCCGTTTTGCCCATTTGCAGGAGGCGTTGACCTTTGTGCCGTTTGGTGTTGCTGTGGATGAGTTCCAGCATATCTGTTATGCACATCCGGAACTGACTCCTAAGGAGCGCACATATGAGTGGCATAAACTGGAAGAAAAATATATGCCATGGCGGACATATCAGGATGACGAATTCATGGATCGCGGCGGTTACTGGTATCACAAACTGCATATCTATCTGTATCCGTTCTATTATATCAACTACACTTTGACGACCATGGGAGCCATGGAGTTTAAGAAAAAACATGCCCAGGATCCGAAGGCTGCATGGAAAGATTATCTGGCACTGACTGATGTGGGCGGCAGCAGGAGTTATCTGGAAACGCTGCGTCTGGCAAATCTGGCCATTCCATTTGAAGCTGGCGGCGTTAAGAGAGCAGTGGAATATGCCGAGAAGATCCTGGAGGAAGAGATTTCCTGAATTCAAGGGGGAACAACAATGAATAGAAATGACATCACGATCCGTTTGGAAAAGGAAGAAGATTATACAGACGTTGAATTTATGATCCGGGAATCCTTCTGGAATGTGTATCGGCCTGGAGCGCTGGAACATTTTGTGATCCATGTGCTGCGGGATGATCCGGCATTTGTGAAGGAATTGGATTTCGTTATGGAAAAGGAAGGACAGCTGATCGGACAGAACATGTTCATGAAGACTGTCATTAATGCCGATGATGGGACAGAGATAGAAGTCCTTACTATGGGACCGATCTGCATCCGGCAGGATCTGAAGCGGCAGGGATATGGAAAGATCCTGCTGGACTATTCTTTGGAGAAAGCAGCGGAGCTTGGATTTGGAGCTGTTTTGTTTGAAGGCAACATTGGCTTTTACGGGAAAAGCGGATTTGATCATGCCAGCAAGTTTCAGATCCGATATAATGATCTTCCGGCTGAGGCGGATACATCCTTCTTCCTTTGCAAGGAGCTGATCCCGGGGTATCTGGATGGGATCACTGGAGCTTACAGAACGCCGCTGGGCTATTATGTGGATCAGGCAAAAGCGGAGGAATTCGACAAGAACTTCCCGTTCAAAGAAAAAAAGAAATTACCGGGACAGTTAAACAAATAAAAGAACCGGAGAACAAATATGAATCATACACAGATCCGCTCTGCAGTTGCGGCGGATGCGGAGCGTCTCCTAAAGATATATGCGTATTATGTAGAAGAGACGGCCATCACGTTCGATTACGTGGTGCCTTCTTTAGCAGAGTTTCGCAACAAAATGGAGCATACCCTGCAGCAATACCCTTTTCTCGTTTTAGCAGATGAGGAAGGCGTACAGGGGTATGCCTATGCGGGGCCGTTTGTGGGCAGGGCCGCTTATGATCATTCCTGTGAGGTGACCATTTATCTGGACCACACATCGCAGAAGAAAGGTTATGGCCGGCTTCTGTATGAAGCGTTGGAGGCAGAATTAAAACAAAGAGGGTTCCTGAATCTGTACGCCTGCATCGGGGATCCGATTGAAGAAGATGCCTATCTGACCAGAAACAGTGAACAGTTCCATCAGCATCTTGGATTTACTAAAGTAGGTGAGTTTCATCAGTGCGGATTTAAATTTGGACGCTGGTATAATATGATCTGGATGGAAAAGATGATTGGAGAACATAGATGAAGGTGATGAAAAAAATACGTTCCAGTTTGTCTGTCAATATTATCGGCGGGATTATTCTTTTACTGATTGTTTTTGGTCTGATCGTCAGCGTGATTGGGTATTTCAGCTTTACGGATGCCTTCAAAACAGAATACTCCACCACAACATACCATATGGCAGATACAGCTACGACTCTGATCAACGGCGATCATGTTGACGACTATCTTGCCGGAAAAGAAGTGGAAGAGTACGAACGGACCAAAGGCTATCTGGATGCTTACTGCGTCCGTATGCGGCTTTCTATCGTTTACTTGATCAAGGTGGATACCAGTGACTACGGCCGGTTTGTGTCCATCTTCAACTCCGTTGATAACACGGTGGATAATTCCACTTATACACCGTGGGAGCTGGGTTATCAGAGAGATACGACGAACAATGAATATCGCCGCAAATATCAAAACCTGTACGAAAAAAAGTCTGCTTATGAAACGCTTTACCGTATGAAAACAACGGATGGGGCACATCCGCATATCACCACGATCGTGCCTGTTAAAAACGCAGCAGGGGATGTTGCCGCGCTCCTTTGTGTGCAGCGACCGGCGCGAGAGCTGGAAGATGCCAGACGGCCATATCTGATCATTATTGCCATTTCCACCGCGCTATTGGCAATCCTCTCCGGCCTTTCCGCTGCGCTCTATATCCGAAAACACTTTGTGGATCCGGTGGAAAAGGTGTCCAATGAGGCAGCACGCTTTGCGAAGGAAAATACCAAAGGAGAGCCGCTGGGGCAGATCAGTAAGTTCCAGGTTTTTTCCAACCTGGCCAATTCCATTGATACCATGGAAACAGACATGGTGAATTATATTGATAATCTGACCGCGGTAACCTCAGAGAAAGAGCGGATCGGCGCAGAATTGTCATTGGCGAAAACAATTCAGGAAAACTCTGTTCCGAATATTTTCCCGGCTTTCCCGGAAAGAGCTGAGTTTGATGTTTATGCATCCATGACACCGGCAAAAGAAGTCGGAGGAGATTTCTATAATTTCTTCCTGGTAGATGAGGACCATCTGGCAATGGTGATCGGTGATGTCTCCGGAAAGGGAATCCCAGCCGCGTTGTTTATGATGGTCACCAACATCTTAATATCAGACCGGACGCATATGGGCGGAACACCTGCTGAAATTCTGGGTTATGTGAATGACAATCTGTATTCTCATAATCGTGCAGAAATGTTTGTGACATTATGGCTGGGCATTCTGGAGATCTCAACCGGTAAGATCATTATGGCGAATGCAGGTCATGAGGATGCTGCCGTTTATCACAAAAACACGAACCGATTTGAATTATTTAAGACGAAGCATGGTTTTGTTGCAGGCGCCTTGTCTGGTGTGAAGTATCAGGATTTTGAGATTCAGCTGGAAAAAGGGGACAAGGTTTTTCTTTATACCGATGGCGTTCCGGAAGCAACAAATGGGGAAGAGAAGATGTTTACATTGGACGCCATGGTTGATACGCTGAATCACTATAAAGAAAGTGCCCCGCAGGAGATCCTGCAGGGAATCAGCGTAAGCGTAGATGCTTTCGTTGGGGATGCCCCGCAGTTTGATGATCTGACTATGTTGTGTCTGGAGTGGAAATAAATCTGACGATCAAGTAATAATTTAACTAAACGAAAAACCTCTGGTGTGTTATTATATAGAAAATGAATAACTGACACCGGAGGTTTTACATTGCCGTCACACGTTGTTTTTAGCTTTGATGAAAACGACAATTCACCTTTGGCAGACCTTTTTAATGTTTTCGTAAAAGTTAATGTTGGTCATGATATTTCCAGTAACGCTTATCATGCGTTTCTGAAAGCAGTCTTAAAAACAAATCAAAAATATGTTCCGATCCAAACGCTGATTCGAACAGACGGAGTACACGAATCAGTTAATATCGAAGACATCTTATTTATCGAAGTTATTCATCACACCCTTTTTATCCATTGCAGAAACAGAACGATTGTAACCCCAGGGAATTTAACGCAGATGGAAGAGCGTCTGCGGGATTACGGATTTATACGAACACACCGGCATTACCTGGTGCCGCTTAATAAAATACTACGGATCTCACATGATGAGATCATCATGCAAAATGATAGAATGCTGCATATCGGAAAGACGTATCAGAAAAAGATCCGGGCATTGATCCGGCAGAGATCGTTCTGAAACCGCATCAGCATTGCAAAGAAACGGGTTTTGGTATTAAATAAGAGAAATAAAAAAATGAAGGATGGCAGGTACCAGCATGCAATACAGAAATGACAAAAACGGACAGCCAATCTCTGTATTGGGATATGGCTGCATGCGTTTTACGAAAAACGGAAGAAACATTGATTTTGACAAAGCCGAAAAAGAATTAATGAAGGCCTATGAGCTGGGAGTCAATTATTTTGATACGGCATATATTTACACGGGCAGTGAAGCATTGCTCGGGGAAGTATTTGAGAAGAATCAGATCCGTGACAAGATAAACATTGCTACAAAGCTGCCGCAGTATCTGGTGGGAAGTACGGCAACGGCAGACCGTTATTTTAACGAAGAGTTAAAGCGTCTGCGGACAGATTATATTGATTATTATCTAATGCATATGATCACCGATATTAACCAGTGGAATCATCTGGAGCAGATCGGGATGAAAGAGTGGATCGCGGACAAGAAGAAAAGTGGTCAGATCCGAAATATCGGGTTTTCTTATCACGGAAACACGGAAAATTTTCTAAAAGTTCTGGATGCCTGTGACTGGGATTTTTGCCAGATCCAGTATAATTATGTGGATGAATACTCACAGGCAGGCGTGGACGGACTGAAAGCTGCAGCACAGAAAGGGATTCCTGTCATCATTATGGAACCGCTGCGAGGAGGGAAACTGGTTTCTCTGCTTCCGCAGAGAGCAAAGGACATGATCGCGGAAGATGCATCCGGATTTAGCCCGGCAGAGTTGGCGCTGCGGTGGCTCTGGGATCAGCCGGAAGTAACCTGTATCCTTTCCGGTATGAATTCACTTGAGATGGTGCAGGAAAACTGTCGAGTCGCAGATGAGGCAAAAGCAGGCTGCTTTACGGAGGAGAACCATGAACTGATCCGAAAGATCCGGCAGATCTTTCTGGATGCAACGAAAGTAAGCTGTACGGAATGCCGCTATTGTATGCCTTGTCCGCAGAATGTGAATATCCCGGGAATCTTCCGCTGTTATAACGTGATGTATTCGGAGAGCAAAGGATCCGGAAGAAAGGAGTATATGCAGACAGTGGCTCTGAACGGAGATCCTTCTTTTGCAAGCCAGTGCATCAATTGCGGGAAATGCGAAAAGCACTGTCCGCAACATATCGAGATCCGAAAACAACTGAAGATCGCGGATAAAGAACTTCGGCCTCTTCCATATAAGATTGCGATTGCCGTAGGAAGACGGTTCATGCTGAAGAAAAAATAGAAGGAGACTAGGGAAAATGGATCCGCAATATACCATCGACAATCTTTTGGGTGCATCTTTTGTGTGTGACTGTGGGCGGGAACATTCCACCTGTTTTTCCAAACTGATCCTGGAAGAAGACGCACTGCAAAAGCTGCCGTCACTGTTAAAAGAATATGGATATCAGTATCCGTACTTGATCTGTGATACTAATACCTATCGTGTCTGCGGACAGACGGTCTGCAGCATCCTGGATACCGCACAAGTTTGTTACGAAAAGATCATACTGCAAAGTCCTGCAGAAGGAGATCTCCCTGCTGACGAAGAATCGTTCGGCCGTGTCTGTATGGCATTTCCAAAGGAAAGCGATGTAGTTATTTCGATTGGCGCCGGAACCATCAATGATCTTGGCCGTTATTTGTCTTATATTACGGGAAGAGAGTTCCTTCTGGTGCTGACAGCGCCTTCTATGGATGGCTGTGTCAGCGGCGTAGCCCCATTGATTCAGAATCATTTGAAGATCACGTTCCCGGCGCATGCACCGCTGGCATTGATCGGAGATCTGAAGATCTTATCGGAAGCTCCGATGAAAATGCTGTCTGCAGGTGTCGGAGATATCCTTGGAAAGTATAATTGTCTGACTGACTGGAAATTGTCAGCGCTTGTAAATCAGGAATACTATTGCGGTACGATCGAAGGGATCATGCGTTCTGCGATCGATAAGACGATGGAAGCGGCACGGCATTTGAAAGAACGCCGGCCGGAAGACATCCGGACATTGACAGAAGGGCTGGTACTTTCCGGCATTGCAATGGACTTTGCAGGCAATTCCAGACCGGCATCCGGAGCGGAACATCATCTGTCTCATTTCTTTGAAATGCAGTTTTTATTTGACGGTATTCCTGCTGTTCTGCACGGAACAAAGGTTGGCATCGGCACCGTTATTACACTTGGTTTTTATAATCAACTGGCAAATATGGAACGTCCGGATTTTGATCTGCTGCGAAAGAAGGCTGCAGAACGTCCGGATTTTGAGACTTGGACGAAAGAGATGAAACGCGCTTATAGAGACGGCGCGCAGATGGTCATAGAACTGGAAAAGAAAGCGAAGAAAAATGACCCGGAAAAACTGCTGCAGCGGCTGGATCAGATAGAAGTGCATTGGGAGGAGATCCAGGCGCTTGCGTCATCGGTGCCAAAGGCAGAGGAGATTGCAGGCATACTGAAAAGTCTGGATGCACCGATCACCCCAGAAGAAGTGGGAGTCTGCAGGGAATATGTTGCTGACGGAATTCTGTATGCGAAGGAACTGCGTGACCGTTATACGATCCTGCAGCTTTTATGGGACATTGACAAACTCACACAGATGGAAGAGTCTGTGATAAAATAACAAAAACACTTTTAAAAATGCTTCTGTGACAAAAGAGGGAAAAATGGCATTAAATTTTGAAAAAGAAGTAACGATGGATCCTTCCGGATTTGTCCTGCTGGCGGATTATGTACCTGCCGTCATTCAGGAGATCCGTTATTATTCCACTTATAATTTCATTGGAGACCGGATCGATGGATATGAGGAGCCGTGTGCACTTCTGACCGTTGAAGCGGCACGTGCCTTGAAGGAGGTCAGCAACGAGGCGAATGTGCAAGGATACCGTCTCAAAGTATTTGATGCCTATCGTCCGGTCAAAGCAGTAAAGCATTTTGTACTTTGGGGAATCGAAGATCAGGATCTTCGCATGAAGCCGTTTTTCTATCCTGATCTGCAGAAACAGGAACTGTTTGCAAAAGGATATATCGCAAGCCGTTCCAGCCACAGCCGGGGAAGTACTGTGGATCTGACGCTATTGGATATGGAAACCGGAAAAGAAGTAGATATGGGAAGCCCTTTCGATTTCTTCAGTGAGGCTTCGCATCCGGATTATAAGGGGATTACGCAGGAGCAGTTTGATAATCGGATGATCCTGCAGAAGATCATGGTTCGTAACGGCTTTGTACCGATTGACTGTGAATGGTGGCATTTTACGCTGGACAATGAGCCATATCCGGAGACATATTTTGAGTTCCCGGTTTCGTTAAAGTATTTAAAGAAAGGTTTCTAGAAATATAAAAAGGAACAGGCAGGACCTGTTCCTTTTTTGAAATAGTTCTCAGTTTAACTGTATTTCAGCTGATCGACTGTTTTTTCATTCTCTTCCGGCGGGCTTTCAATATATTTTATCATTTCATCGATTTCATTTTCATCAAAGCAGCGATAGAGATCCAGACAATCCTCACGTAGGAAGCGCTCCTGCGCACCATTATGCATTAATGCCTGGATCGAATAATAATATCCGTTGATATTAAACAGAGCGATTGGCTTATTATGCTGGCGCAGCTGTTTGAGCGTCAGCACCTGGAAGAATTCATCAAAGGTGCCGATCCCGCCAGGTGTAACGATAAATGCATCTGCATTTTCTTCCATAATCTGTTTGCGAGTGCCCATATCACGGGTGTAGATCGTATTGTCCGATTCGGAAAAGAGAGTTTCGATTTTTTGTTCTTTAAAGAAGAGAGGCACAACGCCGCAGACTCTTCCGCCGCCATCGTGAAAGCCTCTGGCCGCTGCCCCCATCAGGCCGCTTCCGCCGGCTCCGAATACAAGAACATGACCTTTCTTTCCAAGTTCTTCACACAGTTTTTCTACGATGTCAATATAGTACTTGTCGATCTTGCTGCTTGCAGCGCCATATACACAAATATTCATATTAATACCTCCAGATCATTTCCATATAACCAACTACATTTTAACACAAGGAAGGAAGTTTTTGCGTTTTTTATTCTGTATCCTTTGAGTGTTTCATCATTCTTGTTAAGTGGTATAATCTGCTTATGATTAAAATACTTTTTATATGCCACGGCAATATTTGCCGCTCGACAATGGCTCAGTTTGTCTTTCAGCATATGGTCAACGAGGCTAATCTTTCAGACCAGTTTGAAATTGAGTCTGCAGCGACAAGCCGGGAAGAAATTGGAAATGGTCCGCATAGAGGAACAATTAGAAAAATGCAGGAAGTCGGGATCCCGATCCTCCCGCACAGAGCAAGGCAGGTCACAAAGCAGGATTATGATCACTATGATTTGCTGATCATTATGGATGCGGAGAATCTCTGGGGGATCCGCCGTATCATTCGTGATGATCCGGAAAACAAGATCCATATGCTGCTGGAGTATACGGGGGAAGACCGTGATGTTGCAGATCCCTGGTATACGGGAGATTTTGATACGACATATGATGATGTCAGTCGAGGATGCAGAGCATTGTTAGAGACTTTGATTTAAAAAAGAGCTTTCCCTTAAGGAAAGCTCTTTTTTAAAAACTGGTTTACCAGATAAAGTTTGCTTTTAAGGCTTCTCCGTTATCGATCAGGAGGTTTTCTCCCGTCATGGACCGGTTCACACAGGCAAGGAAATAAGCCCATTCGGCTATTTCATCTGTATCTGCCCAGCGGTGCAGAAGCGCTTCCTCTAACACGGCCTTGTACAACGTATCATTTTCTAATATGTGACGGTTCATATCCGATATTACGCCGCCCGGGCAAAGACTGTTTGCAGTTGCGCCGTATTCCGCAAGACGGAGAGCGACGTTTTTTGTGTAAGCAACCAGCCCCCCTTTGGAAGCTGCATAATGCGGGAATTCTGAACCTGTTAAGCCGGAAGCAGAGGCAATGTGCACGACTGCGTGAATATTTTTTTGAAATGCGTAATGTTCCGTCACACCAATTGTGGCAGTCAGATTTACCGCTATATCTTCTGCTGTCTGACTTTGGATGCCTGCACTGTTGATGAGCACCTGAATGCCGTCGATCTCCGGGTATGGTTCCTGACGGATATCGTGGATAATATGTGTATAACTTTCCTGTGAAATGGCAGCTGGGGCGAGATCCATTCCGATCACCTCGTGCCCGTTGGCCAGAAACTTTTTACAGATTGCTCTGCCGATACCACCGGATGCGCCAGTTACTAAGATCTTCATATACGGCCTCCTATTTCTTTGATATATGTCAGGTATGGTTTTCCAACTTCTTTTTTCTTCCAGCGATTTGCTACCTTGTATCCAATTGGTGAAAAGATGATTTCACATATCAGTTCTACCACGGCACCGGTTAATGCACACATTACGCACTGTGTCATCGTCCATCCGAAAAAGTTATGGGATACGATCAGTGCGAAGACCAGATTATCGATGAACTGCGCAATGAAAGTGGATACATAAGAACGCAGCGCAAAAACGCCAAAATTGTTTTTTCCTTTGGCCAGTTTTCCCACCAGCCAGTTCAGCTCGTTGTTGACGATGGATGAAACAATAAAGGCTACAGATGATCCCAGCAGTACATACCAAGTTCCGCGGAACGTATGATCCAGGGCAAAGTTAATGATCTGTTCACTTCCGTCTACATACGATTCGCCCCAAACGCCAGGGATCAGACTGCCCAGCAGGAACATCAGCGCCATAAAAAGGTTTACGATCAACGCGATGATGGAAAGGGTGGTAGCTGCGCGCGGCCCGAAATGCTTTGTGACCATATCCATCAGCAGAAAGACCAGCCAGGAAAAAATGATCCCGCAGTCCAATGCCAGCCAGTCAAAAGGCAGAGTAATACTCTTATTGGCTAAAAGATTCATCGCAACGATGGAGAGAATAAAAAGAGCGGATACAACACTCGGGATGCTTCGTTCCAGAAGCACGGCCTCTTTTATGAGGCTTTTAATTTTGTTCATTAATAGACACTTCCTTGTTTTAATATTTTAGAAGGTGGTTGATCAAGGTGACACCTTCTGTAGCGGACGTATTGTAATACGTTTTCTTTTAATTGTAAATACTCTTTATCGTTTGCAGATCATAGCGGGTATGAGAAAAAGTTCCGAAGGAGAGGATTCTGTGATAAGATGAATCAAATTCTTGTTTGGAGTATTTATGCAGGAAAAAACAAAGCCGGCCCTTTACGGACCGCTGATGATGCTGATCGCGTGTATCTTGTTTTCCACCGGGGGGATCCTCTGTAAGCTGATCCCCTGGTCGCCTCTTGCCATCAATGGCGTGCGTAATCTTCTTGGAGGCAGTTTGATCGGCATTTATCTGCTTGCAACGCATCACCGTCTTCGCTTTAACTTTAAGATTTTTATCGGTGCCATTTGCATGGGTGGTGTGACCACGCTGTTTATCGTGGCAAACAAACTGACAACAGCGGCCAATGCCATCGTTCTGCAATATTCCGCACCGATCTGGCTGATCCTGCTTTCGGCACTTCTCCTGAAGGAAAAACCGCGTGCAAAAGATGTCATCACCATCGTGATCGTTTTGATCGGTATTGTGTTTTTCTTCCTGGACGGCATCGGCTCCGGAACGACCTGGGGCAATATTGCCGGATTTGGCGCCGGTCTGTTTTATTCCGGCCTGTTTCTTCTGAATTCACTGCCGGATGCGGATGCGCTGTCATCGCTTTTTATCGGACAGTTTGGAACTGGTATACTATTGACCCCTTTCGTTTTCCGCGAGAGTGATTTTTCTGTGGTTCCTGTAGTTACCGTGATCTGCCTTGGACTTTTCCAGGTGGGATTGGGTTATGTCTTCTTTAATCTGGGGACTAAATATACCGCTCCGGTCATGGCATCTATTATTGCCGGCATTGAACCGATCCTGAATTCTGTTCTGGTCATGATCTTCTGGGGAGAGATGCTAAAACCGTTGGCGCTGATTGGCGCAGTCATCGTAATCGCCGCTATTCTGATCTACAATATAATCAGCGCAAGAAAACCTAAGGGACCCATTGTGCAGGATCCTTCATGAGTAAGTTGAAAAGCGAAAAAAGACATAGCTATTAATACCAACGTGGATCAAACAAGATCTGCTGCAAGGTTTTCTTTTTTAACAGAATCTCATGTACTGTTTCCCATCTCTGTTCTTCATTTTTTCCCATTTCTGAACTCTTTTTTTTCATACCCAGCAAATGACGCAGCATGATAAATGTTTCCTCAACAGCGCGGAAGGATGCCAGCTGGCCTGCAGTCAAGTTGACCAGTTGATATCCGGACATGGTAATAGCAGTGGCTCTTCTTTTATCATATTCATGCTGTTCCTTCTGCAAATGTGAAAGATTGCTGTCATATTCGACCACAACTTTTTGGTTCTCCCAAACCATATCCCCTCGTATTTGCCTGATATTCAGCTGATTGGAAACGGTTGAAGAGAGCCGGAGTATTATATTCATAGCCGGTTTTTCTAATGCGTAACCACCCCGGTACAAAGGAAGGCTAGATAAAACCGCAAGAGAGACTTCCATAGGAGAATTGCAGTTGTCAACGATATAGTGAAGTGCGGTATTTGCAGTTTTTACTCCACGCATCCCCTTTGCTGATTGTAGGAATCGTTGTATTTTCTTTGTGGATGTAACAGGGATTCGGGAACGCTGTTGCATCGCTTCTGTTTTATCAAAAACGTAAATAGCACAGAGCATACACCCAATCCGGACGACTTCGTAAAATGGAAGAACGGAGGCTGCGAACAAAAAACAGTATTCAGGACTGCTCACCAATACCGTTTCACCAAAATGATCAGTAAGCTCTACGAAGCTGTTTGAAGGTAAAGAAGCAGGATAAGAAAAAAGCCGATAGGAACATGTTGCATCCCGGTTTCTTTTTTCAGGAGCCATCAGAGAGACGGGCAAAGAGAGATGGTATTCTTTGGCAAGGTTTTCTGATAAACGTTTGCTGATTGAAAAAGGGAAGTGTGAGGATAATTCTGTAACTTCTTTTTTTCCTGCAAAATCATTTTTATCAGTTCCATCCAGCCAGAATTCAAGTGCTGAATAATTAATAATTGGTATGATCATGTTTTGTAATAGGAGAATGAAATGCTTAGAACCAGCACTTACTCAAAGAAATAATAACCACTTATATTATTATAGTATGGTTTTGGGGAAAAACCAGTAAATATTTGTTTGAATCAGAGATTTGAAAAAAACGTTTTCAAAAATGTCCTGTTTTTTTCGTTTTTGTCCGTCCTTTTACATGTAATCGTAATATCTAAGCATATCTGGCAGAAAGCCTTTTCCCTGTCAAAACCAGAAAACCTTGATTTTAAGCCATTCTTTGGAGTGAGGCTTCTTTCCTTCCGGATTTGTGTTTTTCCTTTAAGGCTGGATTGGCGGACAAAAACGAAAATTATTGGCCATTTTTTGAAAACGATTTCTTTTTAGCTCAAAAATACAGAGTATGCTAAGATATAGAAGATCGCTGGTTCCGGGAGGAGTGCGTTTCTTAACGTATTGCCGGTGTCTCGGAGCACACTGGATGAAAGAACCGGAGAACACGCGGCAGCCAGCGTTCCTTGAGAGAATGATTAATAGGACTGGAGATTTCGGAAATCCTGCACACCTACAACCAGTATTTACTATAAAAAAGAGACATGCAATGCATGTCTCTTTTTGAAAGTTTTTTATCTTTATTATTTATTGAAACGTTTTCTAGTCTCTTCATAAAGAGCTACATAAAGATCCGGATTTCCGTAGATGCTCATGCCGACATAAACGTTCTCCGGGAAGTCATCCAGGAATGCATTGACTGCATCGCGGATCTGCTGATCTGTCGGATTCTCCGGCAGCGGATCGAAATCAACGTTGAACTTGATCTGTGTGCCGTACTGCTTGTAGAGTTTCCTGTAGTCGTTCATCGGTTGTCCCTGCCACATATCCATGCCTGCTTCGATCATACATGGAACAAGAAGTTCATCCTGTCCGCAGCAGTGGAATTCAAATGCCATGCCGTGATCATGCGCAGATTTTACAACACGTTTGAAGTATGGAACCAACATTTCATAGCAGGTATCAGCAGAGAACAGAGGAGCACGCTGGCTGCCCCAGTCATCGTGGAACCAGACTGCATCCATATGGAAGTATTTCTCAAAATATCCGAACAGCTCATCATAGAAAGTTGCCAGACGGTCGAAAATGCCATGGACACATTCCTGCTCATCTTCGTCGATCAGAGCCAGCAGAGCCGGTGCCATATCGACAAAAGAGATCAGACGCTCAAAGAAGCCTGTGAACACAGTTGTCTTATATGCGCGAGATTCACTGAGGAAATCCTTATTTCTTTCCACACAGCCTTCCCAGTCATATTTGCTGAGATCTGGCGGGATGATCTTGCTTTCCCAGTCTTCGATGTCCTCCAGAAACGGTTTTCCAGGGCGCACCATGGACCCGCCTGCTGTTGGAACAAATTCCCATTCAACACCAAAGAAATCTTTGTGGAACGGAGTGGAGTCCTCTCGTGGGTTATACGGAACAGCTTCTGCTACAATGGCACGTGCCACATTTTCCGGAATAACCTGCGGGTTGAACATCTTGATCTCCGGATAGGAAGGCATCCAGACCGGGCCGCCTTCTTCGTTGAATGCAAATTTCCGGAAATTCTCTCTCGGAGTGATCGGTGTGTTCAGAATCGGAATGCCCTTAGCGTCAGGGCGGAAGCTTCTGTATTCACCACTTACTTCCAGTTCTTTTGGATCAAAAGGTATCTTTTCCATAAAATCTTCTCCCATCTATAGTCTTAATTTACAAACTAAAGAAATTAGCACTGACTAATTATAAAACCTATTAGGAATCAGCGCAAGCGTTCGGAATAAAAACCACGAGGGTGAGTTATGCAAAGAACGAATAGGGTCATTCCGAAAAACAGTTGTAATTCTGCTATAATAGAATCCAAAGAAACAAAGACTGACCAGAGTTGAGACAGAAAAGGAGAGGGGATATGATTCATATTGCAGAAACAGAAAGCGGAAAAGTCCGCGGCATTACATCAGGAGATACATACATCATCGCGTTTAAGGGAATTCCGTTTGCGGCACCAGCAGCAGGGGA